>NZ_AP017368.1:737500-885000 GCF_002355955.1 Candidatus Desulfovibrio trichonymphae
ACAAAACAAAGAAAGAATTTCTTACACAATACGGCATGATACTCAAAAATGCCGCTTCAGAACGCTGTGTGAAGTCTTGCGCAGGGCACTGCCAAATGCTATTTTTATTTTTTGATGGAGGCGCTGGTGGATATCCCTTGGCTGTATGACATTGTGATTCTTTTTTTGCTCTCCATTGGGGTGACCATCGCCTGCAATAAGATGAAGCTGCCGACCACGGTGGGTTTCTTACTTACAGGGGTGCTTTGCGGCCCTTCGCTGTTGGGCATTATTCAGGACAGGACAGGCATCGGTCATGTTGCGGAGATCGGCGTGGCCATGCTCCTTTTTACCATCGGCATGGAACTGTCCGGGGACGCGCTGAATCGGCTGAAGCGACCTGTTTTTCTGGGAGGGGGGCTTCAGCTCGGCCTGACGGTGCTGGCGGTGGCAGGCCTGGTGAAGCTGTATGGACTTTCCTGGCAAAAGGGAGTTTTCTGGGGATGTCTTGCAGCTCTCTCCTCATCCGCCATTGTGCTGCGCATCATGCAGGAGCGCGCCGCAACCAGCACGCCTGCCGGCAGATTGTCCTTGGCCATCCTGGTTTTTCAGGACATTATGGTGGCGCCCATGATGCTTGGCGTGCCTCTGCTTGCGGGAATTCTGGAGCTTTCTTTCAAGAATGCTCTTTTTTCCGTGCTGCAGGTTGGGGCAGTGCTGGGCGGCGTGCTGCTTTTTGCCCGCTATGGTTTGCACAGACTGATGGAAGTTGTGGTGCGCGTCCGCACGCGGGAAATTCTGCTCCTGACGACGCTCGGGCTGTGTATGGGCATGGCGCTGCTGACGAGCTCCTTGGGGCTTTCCCTTTCTCTGGGAGCTTTTTTGGCAGGTCTCATGCTCGCCCGTTCACAATACAGCATGAGCGTTATTGCCGGCATTCTGCCTTACCGCGACGTGTTCATGAGCCTTTTTTTCATTTCCGTCGGCATGATGCTGAATCTGGATTTTTTTAATGATCATTTTTTTTCCATTATCCTCATAACGGCGCTGTTTATTATAGTTAAAGCGCTGTTGACGCTTCCGTCCGTGCTGATGCAGGGCTACCCCCTGCGAACAGGCCTTATCGCGTCGCTTACGCTTGCGCAGGTGGGCGAATTTTCTTTTGTGCTGGCCGCATCCGGCATGAAGGCGGATCTGCTTGACATGTACGAGTACCAATTTTTTCTCGGCGTAAGCGTGCTGACGATGATGCTCACGCCCGGGCTGATTGCTGCGGCCCCCAGGCTGGCTGCCCTGGCGGCGGCCGGATGCGGTAAAACACAGGCTGCGCGGAAAGGCGGAGCGGAAGAAACATCCGGCTGTTCTCTGGAAGACCATCTGATTATCGTTGGCTTTGGCCTGAGCGGCAAACATTTGGCCCAGGCGGCACGTGAATTGTCCATTCCATATATCATTCTGGAAATGAATCCGGAAACCGTCAATCGTTACCAAGGCAAAGAGCCTATAACCCATGGCGACGCCTCCCAGCCTGTGGTGCTGGAATATCTGTGTGCGGAAAAAGCCCGCGTTTTAGCGATCATTATTTCAGATCCGTCCGCCGTGCGCGCCATTACCATTGAGGCGCGGCGCATGAACCCCAATCTGCATATCGTGGCGCGCACGCGTTTTGTGACGGAAATCGGCCCGTTGCGGAACTTGGGGGCCAATGACGTTATTGCCGAGGAATTTGAAACCTCCATTGAGGTTTTCAGCCGCGTCCTCACGCAATATTTGGTTCCAAGCCAAGATATAGACAATTTTGCAGCCCGGTTCCGGCAGGAGAATTACCGCTTGCTTCGTCGTCTTGCAGTCACAGTCAACCCGCTGGACATGGTTGCTCACCGCCTGCCGGACATGGGCGTGCAGACCATACGCCTTGCCGCGGACTCGCCGCTTTGCGCGGCAAGCCTTGCGGAATGCGCCTTGCGGAAAAAATATGGCGTGACGGTGATAGCAATACACCGTCAGGGCACTGTCGATGCCTCGCCCGGACCGGACACGCATTTTGAAGCGGACGATATTGTGTATCTGTTCGGGCAGACAGACAGGCTTTACACTGTCAGGCCATTGTTTGCGGGGTCTAAAGGCGGCGCACGCGTGACGTCGGGGAAAATCGGGACAAGCGTCGCATCTTGAATCCGAAGCAACAAAAAGGTATGCTTTTGCCATGTCAGATTTTATCCATTTACACTGCCATACTGAATACAGTCTTCTGGACGGCGCCATAAGAATCAAAGACCTCTGCGCCCGCGCCAAAGATTTCAGAATGCCCGCATGTGCCGTTACCGATCACGGCAATTTGTTCAGCGTGCCCCGTTTTTACCTTGCCTGCCGCGAATTTGGACTCAAAGCGATCATAGGCTGCGAAGTCTATATTTGTCGCGACCATACTGACAAAAGCCCGGAACAGGCGCGAAAACGTTTTCATTTGATTCTTTTGGCGCAGAACGACACAGGCTACCATAATCTTATCAAGCTTGTAACACGCGCTTCTCTGGATGGTTTTTACTACAAGCCGCGTGTGGATAAGGCTCTGCTGCGCCGTTATTCTGAGGGTATGCTCTGTCTTTCCGCATGCATGGCCGGGGAAATCCCGCGCGCTGTCGCAGCGGGAGATATGGACAGAGCTTTGAGCCTGGCCAGAGAATACGCCGAAATTTACCCGGATCGCTTTTATCTGGAATTACAGGCCAACGGACTTGCCGTGCAGAAGAAGATCAATGTCGGCCTGCGGGAACTGGCCGAAACGACGGATTTGCCCCTTGTCGCCACGAACGACTGCCATTATTTGAACGCGGACGATGTCGAAGCCCATGACGTGCTGCTCTGCATACAGAGCCAGACCACTGTGGACGATCCCAAACGCCGACGTTTTGAGTCCCGTGAGCTGTATTACAAATCTGTGGAGGAAATGGAAAAAGATTTTGCCGACACTCCGGAGGCTCTGGCAAACACTGTGCGCATCGCGGAATCTTGCTCTGTTGAACTTGATCTTGGGCGCCATTATTTTCCGGTTTACAAGCTGCCCGAAGGGGCCGGCATGGAATCGGAACTTGAGCGTCTGGCCGCCGCGGGACTGGAAAAACGCCTAGAAAAACATCCGGAGCGTGACCGCATTGACTGTGAAGCATACCGGATGCGTTTGCGGCACGAGCTTGACGTTATTCTTCAGGCGGGCTTTTCAGGGTATTTTTTGATAGTGCAGGAATTTATCAACTGGGCGAAAGAACACGACGTGCCCGTGGGCCCAGGGCGCGGCTCGGCGACTGGTTCCATCGCTGCGTGGGCGTTGCGCATCACCAATATTGATCCCCTGCCATACAGTCTGTTGTTTGAACGTTTTTTAAACAGTGAACGGGTCTCCCTGCCGGATATCGACGTTGATTTTTGTGAACGACGCCGTTCGGACGTAATACGCCATATGGTGGACACATACGGAAAAGGAGCCGTCGCCCAGATAACAACCTTCGGTACCATGAAGGCTAGGGCGGCGGTGCGGGATGTGGGGCGTGCGATCGGCATGAGCTTTGCCGAGACAGACCGCATCGCAAAGCTGATTCCCGAAGAGCTCAAAATGACCGTTCAGAAAGCGCTGGACATAGAGCCGGAGCTGAAAAAGCTCTATGAATCCGACCCGCGGATACAAAAACTTGTTAATACATCCTTGCGTCTGGAAGGGCTGGCTCGTCACGCATCCACGCATGCGGCCGGCCTTGTTGTTTCAGACAAACCCATGGAGGAATACCTGCCGCTGTACAGGGGTAAGCGGGGCGAGTTGGTGACCCAGTTTGACGGGCCCATGGTGGAAGAAGTGGGCCTTGTCAAATTTGATTTTCTTGGTCTCAAGACCATGACGCTGATCAATGACACGCTGGACAATATACGCCTACAAGGCAATGCGCCGCCGGATTTGGACGATCTGCCGCTGACCGACGCGGCAACATATGAATTGTATTCACGCGGAGACACGGACGGAGTGTTCCAGGTGGAAAGCTCCGGCATGCGGGAATATTTGCGCCAGCTCAAACCCTCCTGTTTTGAAGACATTATCGCAATGCTGGCCCTGTACAGGCCGGGTCCGTTAAAAACAGGCATGGTGGAGGAATTTATCAAGCGCAAACACGGCCAGACGGCTGTGGCGTACCCGCATGATTTGCTGAAGGAATGCCTGCGCGACACGTACGGGGTTATTGTCTATCAGGAACAGGTTATGCAAATCGGCCGAATAATAGCGGGGTATACCTTGGGCGGGGCCGATATTCTGCGGCGGGCCATGGGCAAGAAAAAAGTCGAGGTCATGGCGAAAGAGCGCAAGACCTTTGTGGACGGCGCAGAAAAGAACGGCATAGACAAGAGAAAGGCCAATGAAATTTTCAACCTGATGGAAACATTTGCGGAATATGGTTTCAATAAATCCCATTCCGCGGCGTATGCGCTGATTTCTTACCACACCGCCTATCTCAAGACGCATTATAAAGTGGAATTTATGGCGGCGCTGCTCACTTCAGAAATGGGCAATCAGGAAAAATTGCTCAAATATATCGCCTGCTGCAAAGATATGGGCATTGACGTGCTGCCGCCTTCGGTCAATGAAAGTCAGAGGGCGTTTACGGCGCGCGGGGGCAAGGTGGTCTTCGGGCTGGGCGGCATCAAGAATGCCGGGGATGAAGCCCTGCGCGAAATAGTGGATGCTCGCGAGCAGGACGGAGAATTCATCTCGTTTTTTGATCTTTGCTGCCGCGTCAATTTGCGCAAAGTAACGAAAAGGGTTTTGGAATCTCTGATCAAAGGCGGCGCCTGCGGCTGCTTTGCCGTGACGAGGGCAGGCCTGCTGGCCGTGCTGGAGACCGCAACAGCCCGTGCGCAGAAAAAAAACAGGGAGAAGCAGTCCAATCAGGTGTCCCTGCTCAGTATGGCGCCGGTCACGGAGGCCGTTCGGCAATCAGGCGTCGGTTTTGACTGCCCCGAGGAAGCGCTGCCGGAAATGGACGACGACAGTAAGCTGAAAGGCGAGAAGGAATCGCTGGGCTTTTTTTTGACCGGGCATCCTCTGCAGCCGTATTACCGTGATCTGCGCAGGCTCAGGTTGACGACGCTTGACGACGCGCGGGAAAAATTCCCCGGTGCGGCATTTTCCTGCGCCGTGCTGGTTGTCGGCGTAAGAAAGACTGTGACAAAATCACGGGGCGAGACAATGGCCATTGTGCAGGTCGAAGACATGACCGGCCATGCCGAAGTAGTTTTTTATTCTGACGTGTACGCGCGGGTCAGGGATATTGTGCAGGAAGGGCAGTTGCTGTGTCTCACGGCCAGACTGAAGAACCGGCCGGACACGCCGGGCGGAGAGCCGTCTGCGGAAGAGGACTCGGAAGCCGCGCCCCTTGAACTCAGGCTCATGGGGCAGGGCGCGTGTCTGCTGGACGATTTCTGCCGTCAGAGTGAGGAACCCGTTTGTATTCAGATACCGCCCCATCGTATGGACGGTGAGGATATGCTGGCTTTGAAAAACATTCTTGTCAGTCACCCGGGGACGGTTGAGACAAAAGCCACTGTTGTTCTGGAGAGTTGTCAATGCCTGTTGCGCCTTGACGACACATTGAAAGTTCGTCCCGGACCAGAACTGGAAAAGGCGCTGGCGGACTGGGCATTATAACGGGCGCATTGGAGCGGTCATGTCCTGGAACTCCGGGCTGAAAGATTTTTTCGCCGTCCCTTCCACGGACGATGTTCTTCAAAATGAGAAACGCTCCGGTTTTGCTTGGAATCAGAACGCGTGTACTGTGCTTGCGATTATTGCAGTGGTTCTTTCGGCTTTTGTCGTCTACCGGATTGTGTCCTGATGGCTCGCTCACTCTGGCGTCTTACCGTGCGCGATGAATTTTCGGCGGGGCATGCGTTGCGCGGATATGAAGGCAAGTGTGAAAATCTTCACGGTCATAATTTTGCGGTGGAGGTGACTGTGGAGGGCCGATGTCTCACTCCGGACACAAGCCTGCTTCTGGATTTCAAAACGCTCAAAAACGTGTTGAAAGACGTTTTGGAAGATCTTGATCATCATACTCTCAATCAGACGCCGCCATTTGATGCTGTCAATCCTTCTTCCGAAAATCTTTCCCGTTATATCTGGCAAACTGTTGCCGCGCATCTTGCCGGTCATCCTGACCGGCAAGCGGCGGCAGTGCGCCTCGTTAGCGTGAGCGTATCGGAAAAAAGCGCACAGAGCGCCACTTATATGGAGATTCAAGAGAACGGAGAATCCGACACGCCGTCCATGCCCAGTTAATACAGCTCGGTCCGGGCAGACTGCAACAGTGGTTATTCCTGCGTAAAATGATACAGGCGCACTGCTGTGGGCTGAACGCTGTCCTTACTCATCGCCGAGATGATAAAGGCGTACTTTCTGTCCTTGCCGGCCGGCGGACAAGGCCCGCGATAATGCTTCGTCAGCGCGCCTTCCGGGATGACGCCCGAACCGTCATCCGGCCAGGAGCCGCCGCCGAAAAAACGCTCTTCCTCCCCGTATTCCACCAGACGCACATCAAAATGATCCGTATCGCGCGGCGCATCAGCGATAACAATTTCAGGGGAAATCCGCGAACAGCGGTGCACATTCTGCAACGAAACAGAAACAGTCATGCCTGCAGTGCTGTCGTCGGCATCTCTGGCAGCGCAGGCCTGCAAAAAAAGAACAATCAGCAGCGGTGCCAGCATCCGTATATTGTGCCTGATATTTTTTACCCACATCCGGAACCTCCAGTAACAATTGCGCTCTGCAGCATTTCAGAAGTATACCCCATAGGCATCGTGAACACAACAAGAACCGGGAGACATTATAGGGCAATCGAATGAACTCGACAACATATTGCAATAGCAAGATAAATTTAAAAACTTTTTAGAAAGCCATGTTATTTTAGTATGTTACAATTTTTTATTCGGTTGCACAGGAGACATTATGTCCATACTTGCAAACAACGTAAATACATTGCTCAAAAACGCATCCTGGATACGCCGCATGTTTGAAGCGGGCGGGAAGCTCAAGGCGCGTTTCGGCGCGGACAATGTGTATGACTTCAGTCTGGGCAACCCCGATCTTCCCGCGCCGCCCGCCGTAGCCCGTGCGCTGCGCGACCTCGCCGCACACGCGGAAGAACCTTTTGCCTTCGGGTACATGCCCAACGGCGGTTTTGACTGGGCGCGCGAAAAACTGGCCGCGCACCTGAGCGGGGAACACGGCCTCACCCTGACGGCCGACGATGTAATTTTAAGCTGCGGCGCAGCAGGGGGTCTGAACGCTTTTTTTCGAGCGGTGCTGAACCCCGGAGATGAGGTGCTTTGTTTTGCTCCATATTTTGTGGAATATTGCTTTTATACCTCAAATCACGGCGGAAAATTCAGGGCCGTCATGAGCCAGCAAGACACATTCGCGCCGAATGTCCAGGCGCTTGAACAGGCCGTCAGCCCCGATACGCGCGTTGTACTGATCAACTCGCCGAACAACCCCACAGGCGTCATCTACAGCCGTGACGACATCGCCGCCCTGATACGCCTGCTGGAAAGAAAAAGCCAGGAATACGGCCGGCCCGTATGGCTTGTCTCGGACGAACCTTACCGCTTTCTGGCCTATGACGGAACAACACCCGTCTCAATCCTGCCGCTCTACCCGCACGCAGTGTGCATAAGCTCCTTTTCAAAAAATCTCTCGCTGCCGGGGGAACGCGTGGGCTATGTGGCCGTCTCGCCCCTGCTTGAGGAAAGGGGCGTACTCATAGCAGCGCTGACGCTGACAAATCGCATTCTCGGCTTTGTGAACCCTCCGGTCATAGGGCAGCATATCACGGCCGCCACTCTGGGCAGTCAGGTGGACATTTCCGTCTATGCCGCACGACGCAAGGCCATGGCCGAAATTCTGGAAAATGCCGGATACGAATTTCAAATGCCGGCTGGCGCCTTCTACTTTTTCCCAAAAGCGCCGGGCGGCGATGACGTGGCCTTTGTCAACATGCTGCAGGAGGAACGCGTGCTGGCCGTGCCGGGCACCGGTTTCGGCTGCTCCGGTTACTTCAGACTGGCCTTTTGTGTGGATGAAAGGGTCATCCGCAAGGCAGGCGGTAGTTTTACAAAAGCACGCGAACGCGTCGAGGGCTGAGCGTTCTGGCACGATCTGCACTTTTTGCAGGTCTGTCCGTCACTGACAGGCAGGTTCCGGAGAGCGCACCATGAATCCCGCACTCTATATCGGCCCACAAACATGAAGGGCATAAGCGAAGGCACACAGGTGATCACAAACAACGTGGACAACATCAACACGCGCCTTCAAGCATCAGGATATCCAGTATTCTGATCTGCACCACACAGGCGCACTTGGGCGAATGGTGGCTGAATCAGACGGATGCCAGTCAAACAGCGAGATTATGACAGCAGCGGACCAGTCCGCTTCAGCTTGGATTCAGCTGAAGCGCTCCTGACGGCGGAAAACACTGTAGGCAGGCATAATTTGCCGACCACTTGCCCATGACAGAATTTTTAGATATTCAGACAGACGCCGCTGTCCTTACCACACCACCCCGGAGTGTCTATGCCCCCTGCCAGACAACCGGCATTGTTCATGCCCGCGACGCTCTACGGCGTTGCCGGCTGGCCTCTGGCCCAGAGCTTTTCCCCCCTGCTGCATAATACCGGCTTTCAGGAGCTGGGAATTCCCGCTGCATACATGCGGTGGGAAATACCGCCTGATCGCCTGTGTCATTTTGTGGAGAGCGTGCGGTTGATTGACGTTCAAGGCTGTTCGATAACTATTCCGCACAAAATGGCGCTGCTTCCCATGCTTGACAGCGTCAGCGAGCAGGCCCGCCTGACAGGCTCCGTCAACACCATTTACCGGCAAGGCAAGGTTCTGTGCGGCGAGAATACGGACATTGCCGGCTTTCTGCAGCCGCTGGCCGACAGCCCTCTTGAAAATATGAACGCGCTGATTCTGGGTGCCGGAGGCGCGGCCCACGCGGCGGCGGCGGCTCTCTCGCTGCGGCGCGCACGCCGCGTTTTCGCAGCGACACCGTCAGATCGTTCCCACCTGCCCCTGACAGAACGCTTTGCCTGCACCCCCGTGCTCTGGAAGGACCGGCACGATCTGCTGACACATCTGGTTATCAACGCCACGCCTCTCGGCATGCGCGGCAAGTATGAAAAAGAAACGCCCTTTGACTTCACCTTGGCTGGGCGGCCCGCCGACGGCATGCCTGTCATAGCCTACGATATTGTATACAACCCACTTGAAACGCGCTTCCTGCGCGAAGCCCGGCTGGCAGGGCGGCTTTGTGTTTCCGGGCTTGCCATGTTTGCTGGTCAGGCAGATGCGCAGTTCCAGCTCTGGACAGGCCGGCCTCTGCCACCGCTTGCCTTTGACAGGCTCAGGGCGGCACTCGGCGGCGCGATCCCGGCTGAAGCGCGCCGACAAGACAACACTGATCCGCCGAACCCCACTTCTTACTCCGCGAGACCTGTATGCATATCCTGATACTGCATGGCGTCAACCTGAACATGCTCGGCAAACGCGACCCGGCCCACTACGGCACAGTCACCCTAGAAGAAATCAACGCGCGGCTCGCCGCACTGGCCAATGAACTTGACGTCGAAATCAGTTTTTTTCAGACAAATCATGAAGGCGAGATGGTGGAGCGCATACATCTGGCGTCAGCGGGCGACATTGACGGCGCGGTGTTCAACGCCGGCGCGTGGACGCACTACAGCTATGCCATTATGGACGCTCTCGGCATTCTTCGCGTGCCCGTGGTGGAAGTGCACATGTCCAACATACACGCGCGAGAGCCGTTCAGACGGCGGTCTGTTCTTGCACCCGTCTGTTCAGGCAGCATAGCCGGTTTCGGCGTTGCAAGCTATCTTCTTGCCCTGCGGGCCGTTGCGGAAATAGCGGCAACCACCCGCCCGGCATAAAAAAAGCCGTAACCCCGCTGAATATAAAAATAGTTTGACACCGCAACCAGTACGATCTGCTTCCTGTCTTCCGTGGCGGACAGGGAAACACAACTATCGGCATTTTTTAATTTTCATACAATTTTGACTTTACGTCACCTTTGAATTTTTACTATACGTTATCAAGTACTCACCCTGATTTTTAAGAATCATACAGTAAAGAACCCTCAGCCTCCAACCGGAAAGTTGCCATGAACGACGCCAACAACCTGAGCCGAATGCGCGATGCGGCTTTTACAAAGGATGTGGAGGCGCAAAGCGGCCAGAAAATGTCAGACTGCTACCAGTGCGGCAACTGCACCGCAGGCTGCCCCGCCGGATTTGTTTATGACCGTCAGGTCAACCAGATCATGCGCGCCGTGCAGCTTGGCCTGAAAGATGAAGCGCTTGGCTCGCGCTCTGTCTGGATGTGTCTGTCCTGTTCCACATGCTCGTTGCGCTGTCCAAACGACATTGATGTTGCGGCGGTTATGGAGACACTCAGGCATATGGCCCGCAGGGGAAATAGGGTGACGGCACCCAAAGTGGAAAATTTCTGGCTTTCCTTTCTCGACACCGTGCGCGCCTTCGGACGCGCCTATGAAATCGGCACCATGGCGCTGTATATGCTGCGTTCATTGCGCGTTTTCACAGACCTTGACCTCGTGCCGGTCGCCCTTAAAAAGAAAAAACTCGGCTTTAGGCCTCATGTCGTCCCTCACGGCGGCGCCGCCGCTGTAGCCCGCATCATGCGACGCTATAAAGAGCGCGCCGTGCATGAGGGGGTGCGCCCATGACATATGCCTACTATCCCGGTTGCTCGGCCAAGGGCTCGTCAGCGGACTACGAAAAATCCACGCAGGCCGTGTGCGATGTTCTTGGCTTGACTCTTGTTGAAATGTCGGACTGGAACTGCTGCGGTTCAACGCCGGCCCATGCTGTCGACACGGAACTGTCAGCCGCGCTTTGCGCCCGCAATCTGGACATCGCTGCGCGGCAGGGGGCGAAAATGCTGCTGACGCCCTGTCCGAGCTGTCTTTCCAACCTGAAGCACGCGGCAAATCGCTTGGAAAAACCTGAATTTCGCGCCCGTGTTGACGCGCTGCTGGACAACCCCGCAGCCGGCAATTTCCCTGCCGTCACATCTGTCATGCAGGGCATAGCCGCGCACTGTGATGTAAACGGCATTGCAAAACACATTCGTAAAAACCTCAAGGGACTGAAGCTGGCCGCCTATTACGGCTGTCTGATGAGCCGCCCTGCCAAGCTCATGGATTTCGGCGACCCGGAAAACCCGTCTCTCATGGAGAACCTGCTTACGGCATGTGGCGCGGAAATGTTAAATTTTCCACTCAAAACAGTCTGTTGCGGCGCATCGTACGGCATACCTGAACGGGCTGTGACGGCACGCCTTTCCGGCCGTATTCTCAAGCTCGCCGCCTGTATGCAGGCTGACGCCGTCGCTGTGGCTTGTCCGCTCTGCCAGATGAATCTGGATCTGCGCCAGCCGCAGGCCGCAAAGGCTGTCGATGCCTTCTTCAACATGCCCGTACTCTATTTTACACAGATAATGGGCCTCGCGTTCGGCCTGTCCCCTACGGCGCTCGGTCTGGAAAAACTCCGCGTCAGCGCTGACAGCCTGCTGCGCAAACTTGAGGCTGAAGGAGGCAGATCATGAGAATAGGCGTTTTTATCTGCCACTGCGGCAGCAATATCGCCGGTACTGTTGACTGCGCCAGAGTGGCCGAAATATCCACAGGCTTTCCCGATGTCGTCTACGCGACAGACCCCATGTATACCTGCGCCGAACCTGGTCAGGTAGCCATTGAGGCCGCCATCCATGACCACAGGCTCGACGGCGTTGTTGTGGCATCATGCAGTCCGCGCATACATGAGCCCACATTCCGCCACACGGTGGAACGGGCTGGTCTGAACCGTTATATGTTTGAAATGGCTAACATTCGCGAGCATGTTTCCTGGATCGGCAAAGACAGGGACGCCAACACCAACAAGGCCGCGGAACTGGTGAAAATGGCCCTTGCCAAGCTGCGCAACAACCGGCCTCTTGTGGCGAAGTCCTTTGAAGCCAACAAAAAAGTGTTGATTGTAGGCGGCGGCGTCGCCGGCATTCAGGCGGCGCTCGACTGCGCTGACGGAGGCGTTCCTGTTATTCTGCTGGAGCGGGAGTCAACCATCGGCGGCAAGATGGCAAAACTCGACAAAACCTTTCCCACAGTGGACTGTTCAGCCTGCATTCTTGGCCCAAAAATGGTGGATGTGGCTCAGCACCCCAACATCACCCTGTACACATATTCCGAACTTGAAGATATTTCAGGATATATAGGCAATTTTACAGTCAAAATCCACAAGCGCGCCACCTATGTCAACTGGGAGAAATGCACAGGCTGCGGGGTGTGCAGCGAAAAATGCCCCAGTAAAAAAACGCCGGACGCTTTTAATGAATTGACCGGCGTCACAACAGCCATCAACATTCCCTTTCCGCAAGCCATTCCCAAAAAGGCCGTCATCAGTGCCGAACACTGCCGTCAGCTTACCAAAGGCAAGTGTGGCATCTGCGCCAAAACCTGCCCTACCGGCGCTGTTGTCTACGACATGCAGGACGACGTCGTCACTGAAGAAGTGGGCTGCATTATCGCGGCCACGGGCTATGACCTTATGGACTGGACAGTGTACCGAGAATACGGCGGCGGACAATACCCGGACGTGATAACTTCTCTGCAGTACGAGCGACTTCTTTCAACCTCTGGCCCCACCGGCGGGCATATCAGACGCCCCTCTGACGGTCTGGAGCCGAAACACGTCGTTTTTATCCAATGCGTGGGTTCACGCGACAAATCTGTCGGCCGCCCCTACTGTTCCGGCTTCTGCTGCATGTACACGGCAAAGCAGGCGGTGCTGACAAAGGATCACCTGCCGCTTTCCCAATCGTACGTCTTTTATATGGACATACGCGCGCCTGGCAAGCTCTATGACGAATTTACCCGCCGCGCTGTTGAGGAATACGGCGTTGAGTACATACGCGGGCGCGTATCCGCCGTTTACCCTGACGGAGAGGGCGCCTACGTCGTCATGGGCGTTGATACGCTGCTCGGTCGTCCTGTTGAAATAAAAGCGGACATTGTAGTTCTGGCCGTCGGTATAGAGGCCAGCCGGGGCGCGGCGGCACTTGCGGAAAAACTGCGCATCTCCTACGACAATTACGGCTTTTTTATGGAAAGTCACGTTAAGCTCAAACCGGTGGAAACCAACACAGCCGGAGTGTTTCTGGCCGGCGTGTGTCAGGGCGCGAAAGACATCCCGGCCTCGGTGGCCCAAGGTTCCGCAACAGCAGCCAAAGTGCTTGCCCTCTTTGCACGCGACCGTCTGGAGAATGACCCGCAGACAGCCCAGGTTGACACACGCCGTTGCGTCGGATGCGGCAAGTGCATTCGCTGCTGCCCCTTCGGCGCCCTCAAGGAAACGACCATACGGGGAGAGATCAAAACGGATGTCATTGAAACTGTCTGCCAAGGCTGTGGTCTGTGCACATCAACCTGTCCCCAAGGCGCTGTGCAGCTTTCACATGCCACTGACAACCAGATTCTTGCGGAGGTGAACGCGCTATGCCGGTGCTGAACAGCAAAGAATTGCGGCTTGTGGGTTTCCTCTGCAACTGGTGTTCTTACGGCGGCGCGGATACTGCCGGTGTGGCCCGCGCCGGGCAGCCGACAGATTTGCGCATCATCCGCGTCCCCTGTTCCGGCCGCGTTAACCCGCTTTTTGTTGTCAAAGCGCTGCTTGAAGGCGCGGACGGCGTGCTGGTCTCAGGCTGCCACCCCCGTGACTGCCATTATGCCGCCGGCAATTTTTACGCACGCCGCCGCCTAGAGGTGCTCAAGCGCTTTCTTCCCGTACTCGGCATTGATAACGCGCGCTTTGAGTACGCCTGGGTTTCAGCTTCTGAAGGACAGCGCTGGCAGCATGTTGTCACCAGCTTTACAAAGCGCATCCACGCGATGGGCCCGGCACCCCATTTTAATGACGCCAAGCCGCTGCTCAGGGTTGCCGATATGGCGCTGACAGCTCTGCGGCCGCTCGGCACAGCTCAAAATGCCGCTGTCAACGAACTGAAACAGGCTATTAAAGACAAGCTGCCGGAACTTAACTGCGTGATAGGCTGGCAACAGGGCTATGACGGCGCGCATGCGACGCCGCTTTTCATGAAAACTCCAGAAGATGTGGATAAATTGTCTTGGGGCCCCTTCAACGTCATGAACCCCGCTGTATATCTGCCCCTGTTCAAAGGGAAAAAAACAGGCGTTGTCGTCAAGGGCTGCGATTCCCGCTCTGTCGTGGAACTATTGCAGGAAAATCTGATCAAACGTGAGGATGTGCTCATTTTTGCCCTGCCGTGTGAAGGCACGCTTGACATAGCGCGCGTCAACGAAAAACTCGGTCGCTATACCCGAATAAACGCTGTCGCCTATGACGAGGCCGGCGTCACCATCACGGCCGACGGAAAGGAACACCGTTTCTGCATGAATGACTTTGCCCAAGGCAAGTGCTACGGGTGCGCGACGCCGATGGCCGTACTGGCAGACACCCGCCTTGGCGAGCCGCATAAGGTGAATCCCGGCTCGTCTGTACCGCCGGAACTGGCCATGCTGGACGATATGGCGCTTTCCGAACGCATGGCCTTCTGGCGCGGGCAAATGGAGCGCTGTCTGCGCTGTTACGCCTGCCGCAACGCCTGCCCCATGTGCGTCTGCCGCGACTACTGCGTTTCGGACAGCCGTGACCCGCATTGGATGAGCCAGGATGCCGATATCAAGCAGAAACTCTTTTTCCAGACCATCCACGCCCTGCATCTGTCCGGGCGATGCACCGGCTGTGGCGAATGCCAGCGGGCCTGCCCTGTGGGCATTCCCATTCTTGCTCTACGCCAGCAGATAGCCCGCGCCGTCGCTCAGCTTTTTGACGACTACAAGGCAGGTCTTGATCCTGCCGCCTTGCCGCCCCTGCTGGGTTACGAAGCACATGAAAAAAATATCCATGAAAGGGACTGGAAATGAGCACCTTACGCATTCTGACGTCAGACGGTCTACCCGCCTTTCTCTCTTTTCTCTCCCAAAAACACCATCGCGTGCTGGTTCCTGTTGTGAAATCGGCCAACAAGCGCTCGGTGATCTTTGAACCTTGGCGCGCGGGCATGCCTGTTGTTCTGGAAAAAGCCACAGTGCCGCCCAAAGAGGCTGTGCTGCCCCAGTGCGAAACCCTGCTGACCTATAAAAAAAGCAAAAATCAGGAAGACCTGGGCGATATCACAGTCAGCCTTGACGATACGCCTGAAGCATTGTCCACTGTGATTTTTGCCTGCCGCCCTTGCGACGCACGCGGCTTCCGCGTGCTGGACCGCCCTTTTCTCAACGGCCTCTTTGCAGACCCTTACTATAAAGCCAGAAGAGAAAGCCTCACCGTCTTCACCATAACCTGTTCCAGCGGCTGCAACACCTGTTTTTGCCACTGGGTTGGCGGCGGCCCTTCCTCGCCTGAAGGCTCGGACGTTCTGATGACGAAAATTGAAGAGGCCCTTATGCTGCAAGCCATAAGCCCTGCAGGGGAAACGCTCTTGAAGGACTGCGACCTCCCTGACGGCAAAGATGTCTTTCCCAGGGCGGAAGCGGTGCGTAAAGCCGCATGGGCCAGCCTTGCGCCTGCCCCTGATCTCAAGCAGGTGCCGCAAAAAATTGCGGCGTTGTTCGGCAACGATGATTTCTGGCAGAGACAGACGTCCGCCTGCCTTGCCTGCGGAGCATGCACCTATTTTTGCCCGGCCTGTTATTGCTTCAACATTACTGACGAAGGCGACGGCTTTGGCGTGCACGGCGGCCGCCGTCTGCGCAGTTGGGACAACTGCATGTCTTCTCTTTTTACGCACGAGGCGAGCGGACACAACCCGCGCATGCGCAAAATGCCGCGCATGCGCAACCGCATTTCACACAAATTTTCAACATATCCCGAAAACTGGGGAACATTTTCCTGCAGCGGCTGCGGAAGATGCATCAGCAACTGCCCCGTCAGCCTGGACATTCGCGCCATAGTTCTTACCGCGCTTAACAATGCCGGGTGACGGGTGAGTCGTCTTACGCCTCAAACAGCAAGAGGAGCACTACGTGGCTACAAAAAAAATAAAAAGCGCCGGAGCCGCCGAGCCTCTGCCCAAGAACGCTGTCCGCAACTGCTCCGACAGACCCATGCCGGGCGGCAACCCGTATAAGCCGGCTGTCGCCACAGTGACGGAAGTCATTCACGAGACGACCGCTATTAAAACATTGCGCGTTGTACTGGATGACCCGGCCGTCATGGCATCTTTTCATTATGAACCAGGACAGGTGGGACAGCTTTCAGTCTTTGGCGTCGGCGAATCCACCTTTGTAATCAACTCCCCCCCCTCGCAAAAAGAATATCTGCAATTTTCCGTCATGCAGGCTGGCGAGGTCACTGCCGCCATTCACCGCCTTGCGACAGGTGATAAGGTGGGCGTGCGTGCGCCTCTCGGCAATTTTTTCCCTTGGCGCGACTGGAGGGGCAAAAACATTTTTTTTGTGGGCGGCGGCATAGGCATAGCGCCGTTGCGCGTTATCATGTTGCATCTGCTGGAACGCAAGGCGGACTATGGTAAAATAAGCCTGCTCTACGGCGCGCGCTCACCGCGCGACATGGCGTACAGCTGTGAAATCGAGGGTTGGCTCCACAACCCCGATCTTGACTGCACCCTGTGCATTGACGCGCCTTTTGAAGGGTGGACGCACAAAGTCGGCCTTATACCCAATGTGCTGCTGAAACTTGCGCCGGACTCGACAAATTGCGTCGCCGTGCTCTGCGGCCCGCCGGTCATGATAAAGTTCACCTTGCAGGCGCTGGAGAAACTCGGCTTTACGCCCGAGAACATTGTCACTACACTGGAAAAACGCATGAAATGCGGTATAGGCATATGCGGACGCTGCAATATTGGAGGCCGTTACATCTGTGTTGACGGGCCGGTTTTTACCCTCAATCAGTTGCAGGCATTGCCGCAAGAACTCTAATTACAAAGGCAAGGTGATGAAAAAACTGCTGCTTCTCTGCTTTCTGGCCTTCAGCCTGACCGGGCCGGCCCTCGCGGATGAAAAAATTGATCCCGCCGCTTTCATTTGCGCGGAGCTTGTGGCCCTGCCGACAACACCGTTTGAAGCTCTGCAGATAGATGGCTATGCAAGTGCCGCCATAGGCAATACTGTGGCAGATCCGCAAATTATGGCACTGCTTCTGGAGCAGGTGTATCTTGCCTGCCAGACGGAACCCACGGAAAAAGTGCTCACGTTCTGGCAAGAGATTCGCAAGACTATGCCCAACACTGATGAAAGCCCATGGAGAGCGGACAAAACCACCTGTGGGGACTACAGCGCCAATGAAGAGGACGGCAGCGGCTTTGTGATATGGCTTGACGGCTACAATCGCCAAAAGAGCGGCAAGCCGGCCTCTGTGCTTGAGAGTGACGCAACTCTCAATGCTTTTTTGAAAAGCTGCGCGGACCAGCCGAAAACACTGCTGCTCGACGTGTTGGGAAAAAACGCGAAATAACTTCTGCAACAAATGTAAGACCAAAGTTAATTTTTATCCTTTTTTTCAGCGGACCTGCCCTTGCTGTTGAGCGCTCTTCTGACGGGCGCTGGCGGCGAAATCAGCCAGCCATTTGTCCGCCTCTTCTTCCGCTTTTATAATCTGGGCCGGCTGTAATTTCTTTTTAAGGGCGTCCGTAATACCTTTCATGTCCGGGGATCGCAGACCGCCTTTTTGCGCAATCAGATACCAGCACAAGGCCGCTGCGGGGTCAGGTTTTTGGCCCAGGCCGTCCTTCAGCGCAACTGCAAAATTTTTCACACCTTCCAAGTTGCCGGCCTTCGCGCTTTTCAAAAACCATTCGCGGGCTTTGGCCGCATCCTCCTTTTGACCGAACATGCCTTTTAGGTAGGCCACGGCCAGCTCGTTGGCGGCCGCGCCGTCGCCGCCCTCAGCGGCTTTCTTGAGCAGATTAAAGCCCGCGGCTCCGTTTTTGGGCACGCCCCGTCCCATCAGATAAAACGAGGCCATCTTATACTGAGCTTGGGGCATGCCCATCTGCGCGGCCTTGTCGTAATTGGCGACAGCTTTATCCATATCCGCGGCGGCCCCCATACCTATCTCCCAGCAGACTCCGACACGCAGGTAGCCTTCCTTCGCTCCGGCAAGGGCGGCGTTTTGATACCACTCCAGGGCCTTTGAAAAGTTGCGGGACACACCTATGCCCTGTTCATAGAACATGCCCACATTCAGCATGGCCTGTGATTGCCCCTTTTCCGCGTTCGCCAGCATGGTGGCGAATAAGGCTTCCGGCGATACAGTTACGGGTTGATCTTTGGCGTTTTCAGCGGCAAAGCTTGGGCGGCCGAACACCAGCAAAAGAACAACCGCTATAAAACCCGCAAGCATGATGTTACGCATAATGACTCCTCAAATGAATGGAAAAGTGCCTGTTCATAACAAAAAAAGCAAAAAATCTTCGCCTGCTGCTCAAAAATCGGCCGAAACTGTCAATTTTGCCCGCAACTCCCCACATTCGCACAAGGGAAATTTGTCTTTTCCCTGCCCACCTGTCCGTTGCCTTTCTGTTTATGGGGCTACATGGACGGATACATACAGATATTACTGCCTGAACGGACTGCGTTGTTTTGGCTTGGCGCGGTACTCCGGAATTTCAGGATCAGGCGCGTTGCCGGTCAACCTGTTAAACTGGGCGCGCCGCAATTGCTGCTGCGCCATGACTTCTGGACGGTTATAGTAGTAGAGAGTGCGCTCGATGTTGCCCGCGCCGATGACGGGATAACGCAACTGATCTTCCGACATGATGCCGGAGCCGACTTCTGCCTGATCGGAGGACAAGCTTGAGCCCATCTCTTTTGGGCCGCAACCAGCCGGCGAAAGAAACGCGAGCACAAGGCAAAAAAGTCTGAAAAAATTGTACATGGCGCAGCATACACAAAAACGCGACATTGCGCAAGAGGTCAGGGCTGCTTTTGCACAGGGCAGACGCATCTAAAAAAGTCTATAGACTGGATGAGCAGCAGCTTTTAACGGCGAAACACATCTTCCGCACCGGAAGTGAAAATGCTCGGCTCTTCATATGCTCAATGCTTAGTCTACGGCATGGCTGCAAGCACAATAAATCAACCCATGTCTCCTGCGTCGCGCACCACCTCCAGAATGGACGGTACAGCGCGTATAACTTCTATAAGATCATACAGTTGCGTTGCGTCGCGCACCTCCACAGTAAAATACAAGGTTGCGCGCCCGTCCACTGTCCTGTCCATTTTGAGACCTGTGATATTGACGCTGTTTTTGGCAAAAATCAGTGTCACATCGGCCAACACGCCGTGCACATCTTTCGCAATAATAAAAATGCCGGCTTCGTAGGGTTTTTCTTCCGCGCCGCTCCAGTGGACAGAAATAAGCCTCTCCGGCTCCATATTGACCACATTGGGACAGTCCGCCCGGTGAACGCTCACGCCCATGCCTCTGGAAATATAGCCGATAATGGGGTCGCCGGGTACGGGATTGCAACACTTTGCAAAACGCATCAGCACGCCGTCCACGCCGGCAATATCCACGCCCTCATTTTTGCGGATTTCTTTCTTTGATTCTTTGGCGACGGCTTCGGGCAAAAACTGCGCAGGCGCAACCTCGTCGGGGTGCAGCACGGCATAAAGCCGGTTCAACACACGGCGCGGCGTCAGATGGGCGTAGCCGATGGCCGCGATCATTTCATAGACGTTCTCAAAATTCAATTCCTGCGCCACAAGGGCAAGATGCCCGGCCTTCGTGGCTTTGCCCACATTCAGGCTGACCTTTCGTCCCTCTTTCTCCAGCATTTCACGGCCAAGGGACATGGCCCGCGCGCGTTCCTCCGTGCGCAGATACCGCTGAATGCGGCTGCGCGCTTTGGCTGTTTTGACAAGTTTCAGCCAATCCCTGTTGGGGTTGCGCGCCTGATCTGTAATAACCTCCACCGTATCGCCGTTTCTAAGCTTTGTGCCCAGCGGAACAAGACGACCGTTGACCTTGATGCCGGCGCAGTGCTGACCCACCTTGGTGTGGATAAAAAAAGCGAAGTCCAGCGGCGTCGCTCCTTCGGGCAGTTCCTTGACGTCGCCCGCCGGGGTGTAGACGTAAACTTCGTCCTTGAAAAGATCCATCTTAAGTGAATGCATGAATTCGCGTGAATCCGTTTCTTCGCTCTGACGCTCAAAAATTTCCCGCAACCAAGCAAACTGTTCCAGATCCCTAGTATTGATACGGCCTTTTTCCTTGTAAAGCCAGTGCGCCGCCACACCATGCTCGGCCCGTCTGTGCATGTCTTCCGTGCGTATCTGAATTTCAATGCGCTCGCCTTCCGGCCCTATGACCGTGGTGTGCAAACTCTGGTAACCGTTGGCCTTGGGCATGGAAATGTAGTCCTTGAAGCGCCCGTGAACCGGCCGCCACGGGGAATGCACAAGGCCAAGCACAGCATAGCAGTCTTTGATATCGGAAACGAGTACCCGGAACGCCATGATGTCGTGCATTTCATCCAGCGTCAGAGATTGGGACTGCATTTTTTTGTATATGCTGAACATGTGCTTGACGCGTCCATACACGCGCCCCTGAATGCCGTTTGCAACAAGCAGCCCGCAGATGAGCTCCGTCACCTTGTCAATAATCTGCCTTTCCACTACCTGATGGCTGTCAAGCCAGTGGTCAATCTGATTATAGATATCCGGCCACAGATATCTGAAACTCAACTCCTCCAGATCGCGCTTCATGCTGTACAGACCGAGACGGTTGGCCAACGGAGCGTAAACATCCATAGTTTCCTGGGCAATGCTTCGTTGTTTAAGGGCCTTCTGATAATTGAGCGTGCGCATGTTGTGCAGACGATCCGCCAGCTTGACCATGAGCACACGCATGTCATGACTCATGGCCAGAATCATCTTGCGTATGTTCTCGGCCTGGGCTTCTTCTTTATTCTCAAAGGGGATAAGACTGATCTTGGTAACGCCGTCAACAATGTCGGCCACATCTTCACCAAATTTCTCGTCGATCCCTTCAATGTCGACTTTTGTGTCTTCCACTGTGTCGTGCAAAAGACCGGCGGCCACAGTGGACTCGTCAAAACCCATTTCCGCAAGGGAGTACGCCACCGCCAGAGGATGAGAGAGGTAGATCTCGCCGGAAAGGCGCGTTTGCCCGCCATGGGCGGCTGCGGCAAAAACATAGGCGCGCCGTATCATATCCAGATCGGCCTTCTGATGGGCGGATTCCACCGCGTCAAGGATTTCCTGAATGCGGACCATGCTGCATCTCCGCCGCACGCCACGCAATAATGAATATGGCGCACGACGCCACTATGTAGGTGTACAGGCCGCGCTTGTCAATGACAAAACAACCTACCTGATTTATTGGAACATGTCTTATTGATTTATCACAGCGTCTTGTTGGGTCATATTGAAATTCCGGCTCAACACTGCATCCTGCGATGTTCAATCAGGACAACCTAAAGACCACGGAAGCCGAAAATGCGGTGCGTTTTCACCACACACAAGGCGCGGGCACCGGGTTTCAAGAAGACATTTTCGCCATATCTTTACAGCCGGCACCGACGAAAATATTCCCCAGACGTGCTTTTCAAAAACCCGAAAACAGGCATAAAATAGAGCAGTCTTCGCGCGGATGTGCTATGCTCTAAGCGATTATCGGGAGATGTCCTTCCGGATCTTCGATTTTACCGGGCAATGCGTTCTTTATCCTCTCCCGTTGGTCATTCCTCAAAGCATGTCTACATTGCACAGCAGTCCTCCTGCCATACCTTATATCTTATCCTGTTTAACTCACGACAGATCCTAAATATCCATAATTTCCTTTTCTTTGGCCGCGCATTTTTTGTCCACTTCAGCCACAAATTTGTCTGTGAGTTTCTGTACGTCGTCTGTTGCCTTTTTGAGATCGTCTTCCGTGATCATTTTATCTTTTTCAAGTTTTTTCAGGCTGTCGTTGGCGTCGCGGCGCACGTTGCGCACGGCCACCTTGGCGTCTTCGCTGTATTTACGGGCAACTTTGACAAGCTCTTTGCGGCGTTCTTCGGTGAGTGGCGGAATAACAATGCGTATGATCTTGCCGTCATTGACCGGGGTCAGCCCCAGATCTGACTGCAGGACGGCTTTTTCCACAGCCGCCATACCGCCCTTGTCCCAAGGCTGTATGGTCAGGGTGCGGCTGTCGGGAACGGCTATGGAAGCCATTTGTCCTATGAGGGTCGGAGTTCCGTAATAATCGGCCTTGATGCCTTCCACAAGAGTTGTTGAAGCCCGGCCGGTGCGCAATTTTCCAAAATCGCGCGTGAGCGCTGTCAAGGCTTTTTCCATGCGTTCTTCGGCGTCGAGCAGTGTAGTATCCGTGTCCATGACGGTTCCTTTACGCTATGGTTAGCGATCATGCACAACTGTGCCCACTTTTTCGCCCAGCACAGCCCGGCGTATATCGCCGCCGAACATGCGGCAGACGATAATGGGCATATTGTTGTCCCGCACCAGAGCAAACGCCGTGGCGTCCATGACGCCCAGACGGCGGAAGAGAGTGTCATCGTAGCTTATACTGTCAAATTTAACGGCGTCGCTGTGGGTTGCCGGATCTCTGTCATAAATGCCGTCTACCTTGGTAGCCTTGATGATGGCCTCGCATTTAAGTTCCATGCCGCGCAGGGCGGCAGTGGTGTCGGTAGTAAAATAGGGGTTGCCTGTACCGGCCGCACATATCACAACCCTCCCCTTTTCCAGATGTCTCAGGGCGCGGCGGCGGACAAAGGGCTCACAGACCTCCTGCATGGTGATGGCCGAAAGCACACGCGTGGGATGGCCCTGTTTTTCCAGCATGTCCTGCACCGCCAGCGCGTTGAGCACTGTAGCCAGCATGCCCATATAATCGGCCGAAGAACGCTCCATGCCCTTTGTCGAGGCGGAGAGACCGCGAAAAATATTGCCGCCGCCGATCACAATGGCCATAGCCACGCCCATGTCGAGCACCATGCCAATTTCACCGCAGATGGCGGCCACGGTTTCCGGGGCAATGCCGGTTTTCGTTTCACCGGCAAGGGCTTCGCCGCTCAGTTTAAGCAGCACCCGTCTGTATTTGAGTGTCGGCATGACCACGCCTGTTCCCAAGAGTTATGCGGTTATGTATACAATACTCGCAAACACAACCTTAACGCAAATCGCGTCCGGCTAAAAGCCTTTTTTGTGCGTGTTATTTTGAAGAATTGCGCGCGAACGGCCATTCTTCCACAATAAAAGTACGCTTTGCGCCATCTTTTCCAGCATGTGCAACAAGGCCGGGTGCTGATGGGGCGAAAAGGCCAGTTTCAGCAAAGCCGTTTTTGGCTCCAGCGCATCGTTCATCAGAATAACGATTTTTCCCTGGCGGATTGCCTGGGACGTATCAATTCCTTGCTGCACTTTTGCCGTCATGCCTTGCTTGCTTTCCGCGCCTGCTCTACCGTCGATGAAGCGAGGACTGATAACGTCGTTTGAATCCTGTTGAAACAATGTGGAGCAAGGTCAGGCAACTATTGTGTGGAATCAAGGCAAGAAGCAATGCAGACTTATTTACCTCCGTCGGGACTGTCATGAACATGATTACGTCGGAAGACGCCAAGGGCCGGTTCAACGCCTGTGGTGGGTATGAACTGCTCTGGTTTATCTTTCAAAATACGTGTACCCGCGCAAGCCGTCCTCAAATGCCTGCATAATGGCAAAACGTTCGCTTGGCGAGATGCGCCCCTGGCGTACGGCAAACTCCGCCGTGCCGCGCAGGTCTTCCAGTATGCGGTGCGGCTCATATTCCACATAAGTCAGGATGTCAGCCACAGAATCACCACGGATTTCACGTACGTATTCATAGCTGCCGTCATCCGCCGCACGGATGGACACCACATTTGTATCGCCCATAAGGTTGTGCAGATCGCCCAATGTTTCCTGATATGCGCCCACCAGAAATACGCCCAGATAATACTCTTCTCCGTCGCGCAACGGGTGCAGATCCAGCGTTGGTTTCATGCCTTGCGGATCAATAAAATGGTCAATGCGGCCGTCGGAATCACAGGTAATATCGGAAATAATGCCCTGACGCGAAGGAAATTCTCTGAGTCTGTGCACAGGCATGATAGGGAAAAGCTGATCTATGGCCCAGGAATCCGGCAGAGACTGAAATACACTAAAATTGCCATAATAAATATCGGCAAGACTCACGTCAATGTCTTCAAGGTCACGCGGCACATTTTTCAGCTTGCTCTTTTCCCTTGCTATGCGCATGATGATGGCCCAGAAAAAACGCTCTGCCAGCGTGCGCTGGCGTAGCGTGACCCGACCGGTAAAGAAAAGCTGGCGTATTTCATCACGGTAATAAATGGCGTCGTTATAGCATTCCTGCAGATTGCGCAAAGAAATGCCGGCAAGCGCCTCCTGCAGGTTGCGCACAGGCTCCGGCGCGTCTTCGGACAGCGTGTCCGGCAGCTGCACCTCCGCCACAGCGCTCACGTCCAGGATATTGAAAAGCAAAACAGAATAATAGGCTACGGTAGCCCGGCCCGATTCAGTGATGATATGCGGATGCGGCACGTCCTGCTCGTCCAGGATGCTCATAATCGTTTCCACCACGTCCGCGCAGTATTCATCCAGGCTGTAGTTACGCGAAGAAATATAGTTGGTGTGCGATCCGTCATAGTCCACGGCAAGACCGCCGCCGAGATCCAGATAGCCCATGGGCGCTCCTTCCTGCGCAAGCCCGACATACAGACGCGCGCTCTCCATAACGCCGGTGCGGATATCGCGAATATTGGAGACCTGGGAACCCAGATGATAGTGCAGCAGGCGGAAGCAATCCAACATGCCGCAAGTCTTGAGCGTGTCCACCACGTCCACTATCTGCGCCGGCGACAGGCCGAACGTGGAACGTTCGCCGCCGGAATCCGTCCAATGGCCCCCCGCCTTAACAGCCAGTTTTGCTCGGACGCCGATATTGGGCCGCACGTTGAGCGCCTTGCTGCGTTCCAGCAGAACTTCAAGCTCACTCGGCATTTCCATGACGAAAAACACATTAAAACCAAGACGCTGGGCCAGCAGGCCAAGGTCAATAAACTCTTCATCTTTATAGCCGTTGCAGACAATGCAGGCCTCCGCATCACGCATCAGCGAGACGGCCGCGATAAGTTCCGCCTTGGAGCCTACTTCCATGCCATGATGATATCTCGTGCCGAACTGGGCAATTTTTTCCACCACCTGCTGCTGCTGATTCACCTTGATGGGAAAAACGCCGCGATAGGCTCCCTTGTAGGAGAGGTTTTTGATGGCCCTGCAGAATGACTCATGGATATTCGCAATGCGCGAATCCAGAATATTTTCCACGCGCAACAGCACAGGCATGTCGTAACCGCGCTCGTGCAGACCGGCAATAATCTCAGGAATGGGAATGTGCGGCCCCCTAGTGCCCTGCGGACAGATGACAACCTCGCCTTCATCGGAAACATTGAAATACCCGGCGCCCCAGTTACGGATGCCGTACAGTTCAATGGAATCTTCCACGCGCCATTGCTGCAATGCACGATTTTTGGCCACTACACTCTCCCCTGCCGTTGTCGCAAACAACCACCCCACATTATGGCATTATGCCGTAAAAACATCGAAAGTCAATGCACGCCGCAGTGATGCGTTGCCCTTCCACGGCGGCACAGAGGAACAGCATGATATAAAAACAGTTCACCCCCATAGCGGATAGGGAACGGCGCGAAGCCGGTGCAGGCATCCAGGGCAAAAAACACGCGCCTTGCGGCGCGGCCATGGATGACCAATGGGAGAGGAAAAGGACGCATTGCTTGGTACAATCGCAGATCCGGCTAGAACATCTCCCGATAATCGCTTAGTTATAGAAGGTGTTATAAGGTGTTATGTGGATTGCTGAAATAGGTACGCCCTGGAGAGATTTACCATATGACAATTTTTTGTATAAAGAGCGCAATATTATCGAAAGAATGTTTTTGAAAATCAAACAATTCAAAGAGATTGCGAGAAAGTGATGAAACTGGCTGGATGCACAATGCCGTCCTGCGCCGGAGCTTGAACGCGAGGGGGGAAAGGTACAAACAAAAAATGCCACAACATGGTTGCGGCACATCTTGAAATCATGAAGGTTGCTTCATAGGGATGCTGTCACTGTTCGTAAAGCCCGCGAGCGCGCCGACGGTCACCGAATCTTTGTAGAGCAAATCCGCATTTTAATGCTGGTTTGCCCTAATCCTCACCTTCGGCATGCGACTGCTTGCCCGCACCCTTCAGGCCGTACATGGTGGTGGAACCGGAGGACCAGAATTCCAGCACTTCTTCATTAACCAGCTTGGTGAGAATTTTTTTGACGTCGCGGGGGCCTTTGTCCGGAAACAGTTCCGTAAAATCCTTGAAATAAAACTTGGATTTGGAGGCGGATTTGCTGTTCAGAAAATCAACAACAATGTCTTTGTCGTCAGCCATGTGCGTTCTCTCCATCATCCCGGCGGCGCCGACGCGCCGACGGGGCTAAACAACTTCCTAGAATTTGAACTGTGTGCTCTGCCGCCATGTATAGTAAGCGGGGTCGCGGAAGTCGTCAATCAGGTGATGGGTGAACTCAAGGCCGGTGAGTTTGAAGAAGCTCTCCCATCCTATACGTTCAGCCCAGTCGCCCAGCCGTTCATATTTTCTGGCGTTTGCCGCGTAAACTTCCACAATATGCTTCACGGTGTTGGTCAGTGTAGGCCAGCGCGGAGGCTCGTTCGGTATGTAGCCCACGACAACCTTGGAAAACTTGGGCATGGAAATGCGGTTGGAAACTTTCCCTCCCACCATAATGGCAATGCCGTCGCCCTCACCATCAGAAATGGGCAGGGCCGGACACATGGTGTAGCAGTTGCCGCAGTACATACAGCGCTCTTGTTTTACGGCGATCGAGTTCACTTTTTCGCCATTGTACTCCACCTTGATGGGCCGCACGGCTGCGGTAGGGCAGGCGGCCACGGCCAGAGGAATTTCGCAAAGCTGATCAGCCCACTGATGGTCTATCATAGGCGGTTTGCGGTGGATGCCCACAAGGCCGATGTCCGAGCAGTGCACAGCGCCGCACATATTGATGCAGCAGGCCAGCGCGATGCGCACCGGGGCAGGCATGCGCATGTTTTTAAAATCGTCAAATATGGCGTCCATCACGCATTTCACCGGGCCGGAGGCGTCGGTGGCCGGTGTATGGCAGTGCACCCACCCTTGGGTGTGAACCATATTGCTGATGCCCGCGCCCGTGCCGCCCACAGGGAATTTATAGGAGCCGCCTTCG
Source organism: Candidatus Desulfovibrio trichonymphae (assembly GCF_002355955.1). Classification (NCBI taxonomy): domain Bacteria; kingdom Pseudomonadati; phylum Thermodesulfobacteriota; class Desulfovibrionia; order Desulfovibrionales; family Desulfovibrionaceae; genus Desulfovibrio; species Candidatus Desulfovibrio trichonymphae. The sequence continues at coordinate 764,951 of NZ_AP017368.1, forward strand.
AATTTGCGGCTGTCCAACTCGTCGCGCAGTTTTTTCATGGCGGCTTCGTTCGTCACCATGAATTCAACGTTGTTGCGGGTTGTCCAGCGCAGATAACCGCCGCAGTACTGGTCGGCGATGTCGCACAGCTCGCGGATATGCGTGATGGACATGGTGCGGGTGCCGCCCACACGAACGGTATAGACTTTATCGCCGTTTTCGGCCACATGCATGAGAACGCCCGGCTCCAGAATTTCGTGGTACAGCCATTTGCCGAGATTCTTTTTGATGACCGGCGGAAAATATTCGTCATACTTATGGGGCCCGATGTCGGTGATACGGTTTTCCATCGGTTTTTCGGGATTGTACCCGGAAGAAATAAAAACCATGTTCTTCTCCCTCTTCTGCTAGCGTTGATGACGCTTACGGTAAGCGACAAGATCACGCTGCCAGCCGCCGGGAACTTCTTCCTCTTTGAAGAAGATGTACGGGTTGGAGCGAGGTTCCTTTACATGACAGGCGGTTGCAGGAATTTTCGTGACTTCCAGAAGCTTCTGGAAAGACAGGCGTTTCATGGTTTCGCCTACGCGCTCACGGTTCTTGCCTTCTTCCATCCACCAGTCCCAGATTTTTTCAATGACTTCTTTGACGTCATCATACGGGGCTTCACAGGAAATAAAGGGCATAAGCAGCGAACCCATCTGCGCGCCGTCCACCACCGGGGCTTTGGCACCCACAAGAATGCTCGCGCCACGTTCGTCGCCGATGCGCAGCGCCTGGGGCATGGTGTTGATACAGTGCATGCAGCGCACGCAGTCCGCAGTTTTGATGGAAAGCTTCGCTCCGTCCCACTTCATGCAGCGGCTGGGGCAGCGGTCAATCATTTCAGCCTGAATGTCGAATTTGCCCCAGTCGCGGCCGGCATGCGCACCGGCGTTCGGTCTGATAGCGCCGCCCACATAGGCCTTGACTTTGTCCTGATCAATTTTGATGTCGTCTTTCCATGTGCCCACAACAGCAAAATCCGAACGGGCCATTGCGCAGACACAGCCGTTCGGACAGCCGTCAAATTTGAACTTGAACTTGTAGGGAAAGGCCGGGCGGTGCAATTCGTCCTGATAGTCCTGGGTCAGCTGGTAGCACATATCCTGGGTATTATAGCAGGCGTACTCACAGCGTGACTGGCCAAGACAGGCCTCGGGCGTGCGCAGGTTGGAGCCGGAACCGCCGAGATCCACATGCATGTTGTGGGTCAGCTCAAAGAAAATTTCTTCCAGCTGATGGGTCTGTGTGCCTAAAAGCACAATATCGCCGGTGGAACCGTGCATGTTGGTCAGGCCGGAACCGCGCAGATCCCAGATGTCGCACAGATCGCGCAGAAATTTGGTGTTATAGTATTTGCCGGATGGCTGCGCCACACGCATGGTGTGAAAATGCGCCACGCCGGAAAACTGTTCCGGCTGGTCGCAATACCTGCCGATAACTCCGCCGCCGTAACCGAACACACCAACGATCCCACCGTGTTTCCAGTGTGTTTCTTTTTCCGCATAGGAAAGTTCCAGCACACCCAGCAGATCATCAGGGCAGTCCTGCGGGATTTGGTAGTCGAGCCCTTTGGGATTTTTTGCCCGCATGGCTGCTTCTTGTTTAATGTCGGACACAAAGCTCGGCCAAGGGCCGGACTCAAGCTGATCCAACTGGGGAGTTGCATGTTTCGCCATTGCCTTACCTCCATATGGTTTTGTTGTATCATGGAAGTCACAAGACGTGTCGTCCCGAATCGTATACGCCGTATGGGAAAAGGCGCATAACGTGGTGTTACACATGTAATACTTTTTTTAGTATATCCCTTTTTTATTGCAACGGCAAGTCCTCCCGGCAAAGTTTACAGGACAATCGAATGAATTTCTAGGTAGTTAGTCCCAAAGTGAAATGGGCTGTATAAACATTAAATCTGTCGGGCCCCATGGAGATCGCCAGGTCAATTTTCTCATGGACATGGATTATTAACACCATCCTTACTTAGAAATGGAATAGCGCGGCGCGGCCGGATTTTTCGGCAGAATCTGTTTTTCAAAAGCGGTGCCGGTCCATTGATAACGTATGTCATTGGCAACAGACATATCTGCAAGGCCCCTGCTGCTCCAGAACAGGGGCTGCGCCCTGACGCCGTCAGTGTCCAGACATATCAGCGCGGATGGATTAATTCCATCCGGCAGGAGCCGGCCCGGCTCCAGAAATTCCCTGATGTCCGGTTCAGCCGGCGCGTCGATGGGCACAATTCTTCCGGAATTGTCCATCCGCCACAGCTCCATGGTGCAAAGCGGACCGTCCGTTGTACCTATGGCCGCAATGCAGAAGTTGTCAGCCGTATTGCGAAAAAGACGCAACGCCACCGTGCTGTCGTGAAAGGGCAGTGATGAAAAAACAAGCACGTCGTCCGTCTCGTCGGCCAGCTGCCAGAATTCTGCCTGGCCGTCGACGAGCAGACGCTGTTTTTCAGTTTCGGACAGGCCCTCGACCGTGTTTTCAAAAATACTGGGCGGCAGCAGGGCAAAAAATCCCTTGGCATTAATGCCTGCTCCCTGTTCCGCCCCGGCAATCGTAAATGAAAGAGCAAACATGCACACGCCCAGCAAAGCGGATATCCATACACAATGTCGCATGCCTTCCCCTACCCCAAAGCCCACTGCAAAAGCTTGCAGGCAATAAAACCCATAAGAGCCGCCGCCGGCAAAGTCAACACCCATGCCGTCACCAGATTGGCGGCAACAGGCCAGCGCACCGCGGAAAGCCGCTTGGTGGAGCCCACGCCGAAAATACAGGCGGAAATGGTGTGCGTGGTGCTGACCGGTGCGCCGATGAGCGAGGCTCCCGCGATGACCATGGCAGCGGAAGTCTCTGCAGTAAAACCGTGCTGCGGCTCCAGTTTGAAGATGCGGCTTCCCATGGTCTTCACAATCTTCCAGCCGCCGAGCGCCGTGCCAAGCGCCATGGCGCAGGCGCAGGCTATTTTGACCCAAAACGGCACTTCGATGGAGTCAATTTCGCCGAAAATCACCAGAGCCAACGTGATAATGCCCATGGTTTTCTGGGCGTCATTCAGCCCGTGGCTGAACGCCATACACCCGGAAGACACAAGCTGCATACGCCGAAAAATCGTATTGACCTTCTTGCGGTGGATGCGCGCGCATATCCAATAAACAAGCCACATTAAAAAAATGCCCGTCGTATAGCCAGCTACAGGCGAAACGACAAGCGGAATCAAGACCTTGACGACAATACTCTTGACGTTTAGCGCCCAGAATCCCGCCTCGCACACAGCCGCGCCGATGAGCCCGCCGATCAGGGCGTGCGAGGAAGAAGAAGGGATGCCGTAATACCAGGTGATGCAATTCCATGCGATGGCCCCCAACAGCGCGGCCAGCACAAGCAGATGGCTGCCTTCCACAACTTGGGGCAGCACAATGCCGCCGCCAAGCGTTTTGGCGACCTCCGTTCCCATAAGCGCCCCGCATAAATTGAGCAATGCCGCCGCACCCACGGCAAAACGCGGCGTAACAACCTTTGTGGAAACTACCGTTGCAATGGCGTTTGCGCAATCATGGGCGCCGTTTGTAAAGTCAAAAACCAGCGCCATCAGTATAATGACAATGAGAAGCAGGGGCGCTTCACACATTTTTCAGCACTGCTTCTTCAATAGTTTCAGCAAGCGCATTGACCTGTTCCAGCAGCATGTTGATGCGGTCGTAAGCCTGACTCCATTTCAATATCTGCATAATGCGAACCGGCGTGATTTCTTGCTGTTCGTCCATCAGCTCTGCCAGGGCGACGGGAAGCAGCATGTCACATTCACCGCGCAACTTCCTGAATTCGCGGGTCTTGTGGCAGTCCCGCCGCTTGCTCAGGCCTTCCAGCATCAGGCGCGTCAAGTCAAGCATGGCCGCAATGGTGCGCCCCATCTGCAAAGCGGGAAAACGCACACTCGAAAATTCAAAAATATGCAGACGCGTGCTCAGGCCGTGCAGACAGTCAATGCTTTCTTCCTGCGCATGACTGATGCGCAGGATGTCCTCACGGTCAATAGGCGTGATGAAGATTTGGGAAAGATCGAGTACAATGCGGCCGTAGAGCTTGTCAGCTTCATCTTCAAGAAAGGTTATTTCTTTATGGACATGCCCCTTGCCCACGGAGTCTTCCAGCATTTCCACCAGCAGTTCGGCCGTGCTGCGCAGCAGGCCGTTCTGTTCCAGCAGCATGGCGAAAAAAGGCGCTGATTTCGGCAATAGAAAGGCAAACATATGTTTTTCCATCGGATTATAGTAACTTTTTGACTCTTCTTGCAGTGTATACCTCAAGGGCAGTCTTTTCAAGACATTTTTTACACTGGCATCGTATCCTTTGTCCACCAATACCGCATCTGCCTTTTCCCCTGCAATCAGCGGCAACACCGTGAGAAAATATGATTTTTCCATTTCCCACATTCCGGCGGCAAGTCACGCCAAGGAACGGTGTCCGTTTTTGCTATCCACAATTACCGCTTTTACAAAACGACGGCTGCCGGAACATATCTGCCCAAGGTCTTCCGCTTCGTCCGGTGTGGCATCCTTGATGCGTTCGATGCTGCACAACTCCCTCCTGTTGCAGAACAATATCAGAACGTATTTTGACGGAATTAAAACTGTTGTGCTGTCGCCTTTTGTCTTTAAATTAAAAAACCCCGGATTATCGGCCGAAAGGCTCTGTTGTCGGATAACAATAAGGCTGCAAAAACTGTATGTCCGCACCAGCGGCTTGCGCCCAGCTGTCTTGCGTAAGCCGGCTGCAAATTGCCTTCTTGGTTATGCGCTCGACATTTGTCTAAAAATTTTATAGATTTTTCTCCTCACTGTGAGGAGAATTATGACATGCCGCATTCTGACACTGCGCAATGAGCAGGAATGGCCTGGTGCCTCCCAATGGCTCAAGGGCCGTTGCGCCCCTGACGAAAGCATGGAAAACACCGTGCGGGGAATGCTCGCCGCTGTGCGCGTCAATGGCGATGAAGCGCTTGTCAGTTATACGCGACGCTTTGACTGCCCGGATTTCGCCCCGCCCCTGCGCGTGAGCGGGCGGGACATCGCCCGCGCCGCTGCCCAAATTTCTGTGAAACACAGAGAACAAATCAGTGGAGCGGCAGCCAATATTCGCGATTTTCACGAAGCACAGATGGAGAAATCCTGGTTTATGACCCGTCCGGACGGCGGCATCCTGGGGCAAAAAATAACGCCTGTTGACGCGGCCGGCCTGTATGTGCCGGGCGGTCAGGGCGGCAACACGCCGCTTGTCTCCACCCTGCTTATGAACGCCATACCGGCGCAGACCGCCGGCGTGCCGCGCATTGCCGTTTGCACCCCGCCGCGTCAGGACGGCAGCATCAACCCGCACATTCTTGCGGCTGCGCATCTGCTGGGCATAGGCGAAATCTACCGCGTGGGCGGAGCATGGGCCATAGCGGCCATGACCTTCGGCACGGAGAGCCTGCCCCCTGTGGATATCATCGCGGGGCCGGGCAATATCTGGGTGACAACCGCAAAACGCCTTTGCCGGGGAACAGTGGGCATTGACATGATCGCCGGACCGAGCGAAGTGCTGATTCTGGCAGATTCCTCTGCCAATCCCGCCTTTGTGGCGGCGGATATGCTCTCGCAGGCGGAACACGACCCTCTGGCGTCAGCGCTGTGCATTACCGACGATGACCGCCTTGCCGAAACGCTTCAGCAGGAACTGCAAAAACAGTGCGCCACCCTGCCCAGATCCCAGACAGCCGCGCGCGCGCTGCGCGACTGGGGCGCCATTGTTGTGACTTCTGATATGAACACGGCCATTGCCATAGCCAACCTCGTCGCCCCGGAACATCTGGAACTCTGCACACGTGACCCGTGGGCCCTGCTGCCGCGCATACGCCATGCGGGTGCTGTTTTTTTGGGCCAACACAGCCCGGAAGCTGTTGGAGACTACTACGCCGGGCCAAACCATGTCCTGCCCACCATGGGCACGGCACGTTTTGCCTCCGCGCTTTCCGTACAAACTTTCTGCAAAAAAACCAGCATAGTAGCAGTATCGCCCTCTTTTGTGCGAGAACACGCCGCGGCTATTGCCGATCTAGCCCGACTGGAAGGACTGGAGGCCCACGCCAGGTCTGTGGAAGCGCGCCTCCCTCGGGAAAAAGCCGAAGCAGCGAACGGGGGATAATTATGCAAGTCGTTATAAAAACAGATATTACAGCCTATCCCTTGCGTTCGCGGGGCAAAGTGCGTGATATTTATGAAGTGGACGACAATACGCTGTTGATTGTCACCACAGACCGCATGTCGGCCTTTGACGTCATCATGAGCGAGCCCATCCCCTACAAGGGGGTGATATTGAATAAAATCACCCTGTTCTGGATGGAAAAATTTAAAAATGTTGTCCCCAACCATCTGCTGGAAAGCGATGTCGCCAGCTTTCCGACCGCGCTGGCCCCCTGGGCGGGCATGCTTGAAGGCCGTGCCGTGCTGGTGCGCAAGGCAAAACCGCTGCCGGTGGAATGTATTGTTCGCGGTTATATCACCGGCTCAGGCTGGAAAGACTATAAGACAAGGGGCACGGTGTGCGGCCACAAGCTCCCCGCCGGTCTGCGCGAATCAGACGAACTGGAGCCGGCGCTCTTTACCCCCTCCACCAAGGCCACGCTCGGTGAACACGATGAGAATATCAACGTTGCCGAAGCCGGGCGTCTGCTCGGCGAAGCCGCAGCCGGCGAAGCCGAACAGCTTTCTCTCGGAATTTATGAAGCCGGACGGGCTTACGCCGCAGAACGCGGTATTATTGTGGCGGATACAAAGTTTGAGTTCGGCTTTATTGACGGCAAACTACACCTTATTGACGAGGTGTTGACGCCGGACTCTTCCCGCTTCTGGCCCGCGGCAACGTACAAACTTGGGCAGAGTCAGCCGAGTTTTGACAAACAATATCTGCGCAACTGGCTGAAAAAACAGCCTTGGGATATGCGTCCCCCGCCGCCGCCGCTGCCGGATGATGTAATAGCCGCCACAGCAGAACGTTATAAAGAAGCCTTTGCTGTTCTGGCCGGCGGAACAGACCCTGCTTTAAGGAAGGAGAAAATACATGCTGCTGCAAGGGAAAAAGGCTCTGATTATAGGCCTTGCCAACAATAAAAGCATTGCTTGGGGCATAGCATCCTGTTTCAAGGCACAAGGCGCACGCCTTGCCTTCAATTATGTGGGGGACGCCATAAAAAAACGGGTGGACCCCTTGAACGAAAAAATCGGCGGAGAATTTACTTTTCCGTGCGACGTGTGCGATGACGCGCAGATTGAAGCCGCCGTGAAAACAGTCAAACAGCAATGGGGCACTGTGGATGTGCTTGTACATTCAGTCGCCTTCGCCAATCGTGACGATTTGACGGGCCGCTATCTCAACGTCTCCCGCGACGGCTTCAAGCTCGCGCTGGAGGTTTCCGTCTATTCGCTGACCGCGCTGTGCCGCGCTTTTGAGCCGCTGCTGCACGACGGCGTGTCAGTGATCTCCATGACCTACCACGGTTCCACAAAGATTATACCGGGCTATAACGTCATGGGCGTCGCCAAGGCAGCGCTGGAGGCCTCTGTGCGTTATCTGGCGCTTGACCTCGGCAAAAACGGCGTGCGCGTCAACGCCATCAGCGCCGGCCCCATAAAAACACTGGCATCGTCCGCGGTTTCCGGCCTCAAAAACATCTTTACCCGTGTGGAGGAAGCCGCCCCCCTGCACCGCAACGTAACAACAACAGATGTCGGCGGCGTGGCCACATTTCTGGCTTCCGACCTTGCCCATGGCGTTACAGGCGAAATTGTCTATGTAGACAGCGGGTTCAGCAAGCTCGGTATTTGAGTGCCGTTGTGAATTATATGCTGTTGAACGTTCTGGGCATTTTTGCCGTGTCCGCCTTTGGACTGCTGGTATATTACTGCGTGGGCGGCAGGGTCGACAAACAGCCACCGCACGGACAAAAGAACGACAATAAAGATCCGCCTGCCCGGCCCTGACGCATGAACGGGGACGCGGCCATTGCCCGCCCTTGACCGTTCGGCATCAATGCAATCCCGGCAAAGGCCGATTGCGCGAACAGTTACGCAACAAGGCGACAATCTGTGCTTTGTGCTTGCGCGTTACCTGCTCCGGCCTATTATGCCACCAAGTGATTGTGCTCCCCTGAGTGCCCAACATCAACCACCTCCGCGAGAGGGAAAAGAGCTGAACTTTTGTACGCTTTTTTCTTGCGCCTTATACGCTTTTAGCTTATTTACTGTTGACCTGACGCGCTTGTTTGCCGCACGGAGAGGTGTCCGAGCTGGCCTAAGGAGCACGATTGGAAATCGTGTGTTGGTTAACAGCCAACCGAGAGTTCGAATCTCTCCCTCTCCGCCAGATTTTAATTCAGCTGAACCCCGGACAAGCTGGAAAGTGTTTCCTGGCAAGAGATTTATCGAAACGTCTTGTCCGGGTTCGGCTGAAAAATTCCATAGACAGCCCACCTTAGACAGCCCACCTTTTCGGGGGTACTTCTGGAGGTATGAAACCCCTTGCCAGGAGTGATACCCCCATGTCTCGGTCTAATGCTCTCACAGACACCGCTATTCGCGGTGCAAAGCCTACAGACAAACCCCAGAAACTCTTTGACGGCAACGGTCTCTTTCTTTTCGTCGCTCCAAGCGGCGCGAAAAGCTGGCGCTTGAAGTACCGCTTTCAGGGCCGTGAAAAGTTGTTGACCCTTGGCACATACCCCCAACTTTCCTTGAAAGAAGCACGGGAAGCCTGTGCTGACGCCAAAAAAAAGTTGAGCGGGGGTATTGATCCCTCAATGGAAAAGAAGGTTAAGGCGCGGAGCGTTCAGACCTCCTTTGAGTTCGTTGCGCGAGAATGGCACGAAAACCAGAAGCTCACTTGGACGGAAGGTTACGCCAAAGACGTTATGGAGCGCATCGACAAAAATGTGTTCCCGCTACTTGGCAACCGGCCTGTTGGTGAAATAACCCCGCCTGAACTTCTCGCCGTGCTGCGGAAGATCGAAACACGCGGAGCCGTTGACCAAGCCCATCGGGTACGCAGCATTTGCTCCCTGATTTTCCGCTGGGCTTGAAAAAAACAGTTGCTCAACTGGTAGATTTGATGGATGCAATTCCCCACGAGAGCTTTTTTCTAACCACCACTGAATACGACGAAAAAAATTTTGTGGTGTCCAATTACGGAAGACTGCCGTTGGCAGTTCGAAATATAGGCAGAGATTTGCTGGCGCATCTGGCGACACTTGATTCTGGTGTATCAGGACGGGAAAGTCTTTGCGTAGCGCAAAAACTTCAACAAGCCGCTTGGCATCTCTTGGAACACACAACGCCAAGCGCTCCCGATAGTGGATACCTACGGAATTTCTGGGCGGCACACCATCGCACTCGATCTCTATGACAAAACACTCCTGCGCAGTGCTGCCATCGACCTCGCATCGAAGAATCTGGATGAGTGTATAGTCGCGCCCATGCAGAATTGCCTCGTGCAACTCTCTTGCACGAGGAATTGTCAGTTCGTTTGCTGTACTGACCTCAACAATGTTGGGGAGTTCAAAGTACATCTCAGGCCTATTATTCTGATTCTCAACCGGCACGAGGAGGCGTTGAAATAATAATCGCTGGCGCACCGACCTCTCCGAAAAATGAAGATCGACCGCTACCGCCCTGCCGTTGTAAAATCCACTGACAATGCCCAAAAACTCTCATTGACGCGGCAAAGATTATTTCTCTTTTAGTGGAAAAATCAACATGTTAATCATATGCATGTCGTTGCCATCGTCTGGTTGGTAATGCAAAAATAACCACCAATGCCCCGCTTCGTATGACGAACGCATGCAAACCAATGTCAATACCGCGCGGCCACCAGTTCTTTCAGATCGCGTTTGGGCACATAGTGCACGCCTTGGGCGTCGCGCCAGTAAGCGAAGGCGCCGTCAGCAGGCATGGGGACCACTACCCGTGTTTCTTTGGCCACGCCAAAGCCGATGAGCAGCGCGATTTTCATCCCTGTCGGCACATGTAAGAGCGCGGACGCTGCGGAATGATCAAAAGACTGGATCATGCAGCAGCCCCACCCCCGGCTGCATGCCGCAAGCTGCATGGTCTGGGCCGCTATGCCCACGTCAAAGCAGACCAGTTGCCCTGCGTCTGCCGGCATCAGAACGGCGATGAAGGCTGTGGGCTGTTCGCCTTCATGCGGGCCGCCCCAGTCTTTGAGCGCGCCGGCCCATTTTGTCAGCGAAAAAAGTTTTTTGCAGGTTTCTCCGGGGCCTACCAGCGTAAACCGCAAGGATTGGGCGTTTTTTGCCGAAGGCGCAAGTCGCGCGCAATCGACAAGCCAGTCCATATCCGCCATGTTCAAAGGCTGGTTTTCCGCAAAACGGCGGCAGGTGCGGGCCGTTTTCACGTGTTCTTTAGCTGTCTCCTTTGTCGGCAACAGGCAGTGTTTGCACGCTAATGATACAGCATGATGCAGGTGAGTTCGCAAGGGTGGTATTTGGTTAGATGTTTAGTCCCAAAAATGTGTTGCAACATGCGCGGGATCAGGATCGAATCCGGGCAGGAGACTGCTCTTTTATTTTCTGCGGAATTGGGGTATACTACTCCCGTCCCAAGATGTGTTTTTTGAAAAGGAGCAAAGAAATGGATATGTTTGAAGCGATTTTCACCCGCCGCAGCATACGCAAATACACGACGGAACCAGTCAGTGATGAAGATGTCACGCTTCTGCTCAAGGCGGCCATGCTGGCGCCGAGCGCGCACAATTGCCGGCCCTGGCATTTTGTGGTGGTGCGGGACGCGGCCGTGCGCAAATCCATTGCCGAACGTCACCCCTATGCCAAAATGGCGGCTGAAGCGCCGGTTGTGATCGTTGTCTGCGCAAATTTGAATGAGGAAAAAGAACCCGGCTTTTGGGTGCAGGACTGCTCCGCCGCCACGGAGAACATCATGCTGGCCGCGCGCGGCAAAAACCTCGGCACTGTCTGGTGCGGGCTGCATCCCATGAAGGATCGCGCCAAGGTCATACGTGAAACTCTCAACCTGCCGTCCAACATCATGCCGTTGAGCATAGTGGTTATCGGGCATCCGGCAGAAGCGTTTTCCGAAGCGAACCGCTACAACGCGGAAAAAATCCACTATGACCGCTGGCAATAACGAGGCATAAGCCGCATCAGCCACCGGACGCCAAAACTGCGAGCTGATTTTATGAACATACACGACATTCGCGCATTGCTTGCGGCGGACACGCCAACCGTAGGAACATGGCTGCAACTGCCTTCAGCGGATGTGGCCGAGCTTATGGCGCGCGCCGGCTATGACTGGGTGGCGGTGGATATGGAGCACGGCTCCTTCAGTCGGGGCAGCCTGCCGGATATTTTCCGCGCCATAGAGTGCGGCGGCGCGGTGCCCTTCGTCCGGCTGCCACAAGCAGGAAGAACAGCCGTCAAAAACGCGCTGGAAGCAGGCGCGCAGGGGCTCATCTTTCCCATGATTGAAAGCCGCGCGCAACTTGATCAGGCGGTGGGCTGGGCCACATACCCCGGTCAGGACAACTGGCGTAAGCTTGGTGAAACCGTACAGGAATACAGGGGCGTGGGTTTTTGCCGGGCCAATGTCTTCGGCAGGCATTTTGACGGATACATGAATGACCGCGCTCCGGAAATTTTTCTGGTGGCCCAGATTGAGCACATACGGGCGATGGAACAGCTTGACGCCATTCTGACGCATCCCCGTCTGGACGCTGTCATGGTCGGCCCATATGATCTCTCCGGCAGCATGGGGCTTACGGGACGCTTTGACCACCCTGACTTTCAGACCGCCATGACGCGTATTCATGAGGCGTGCAAACGACACAAGACGAACATGGGGCTGCATATCGTTCAGCCGGACCCAAAGGAATTGGCGCGGCAGACGGCCGCAGGCGTGCGCTTCATCTCTTACGGCATTGACGGCGTGTTTTTATGGCAAGCGGCTGAACGGCCACAATCTGGAGCGTAGCCAGTGAAAATTACTGTATTCGGCGGTTCCGGCTTTCTGGGCTCGCATATCTGCGATAAACTTTCCGCAGCAGGGCATACGGTGACAATCGTTGATCTGCGCCCCTCGCCTTGGCTGCGGCCGGATCAGATCATGCTCACGGGCAATATTCTGGACGAGAAAACCGTGTCCTCCGGCGTGGACGGCGCTGATATAGTTTTTAACTACGCCGGGATAGCCGATATTGGAGAAGCGAACACACGCCCTGTGGACACGACGAAAATCAATGTGCTCGGCAATGCCATGCTGTTGGAGGCCTGCCGCAACGCGAAGGTAAAACGCTATGTGTTTGCAAGTACACTCTATGTTTATGGGAAATCCGGGGGATTTTATCGTTGCAGCAAACAGGCGTGTGAAATCTATATTGAAAATTATCAGGCCATGCACAATCTGCCGTATACCATATTACGTTACGGCTCCCTGTACGGCCCGCGCGCGGACAAACGCAACGCCATCCACCGCTTTGTCCACGAGGCGCTGACAACCGGCTGCATTACATATTACGGCTCCCCCACAGCCCTGCGTGAATACGTGCACGTTGACGACGCCTCCGCAGCCACACTGGCGGTACTGGCCTGGGAATTTGAAAATCAGAACATCATTGTTGCCGGCAATCAGCCCATGCGCGTCGAGAATCTGTTCAAGATGATAGGCGAAATGCTCAACAAAAATTTGACCGTCAACTATCAGGACGATCCCAACAGCGGGCACTATCAGATCACGCCTTACTCGTTCATGCCAAAAATAGGGCGCAAACTGACGCCGCTGCTCAGCGTGGATCTTGGACAGGGAATTCTGCGGGTCATGGAAGACGCGCACAGAGCCCTGCACCCTGAACTTCAGGCAGAGGGAGGCTATTTGCTGCCCACTGACGTTTAGGGTTTATTTATAAATGAATACTCCCCATGCACACTTTGTTTGACGCCACAGCCCAAGAAAGAGAAATGCTGAAGCTGCCGCATGAAGGCGGGTTTTAACCCTCCAGAGCGGGACAATAAATAACAAAGAGGTGTCTTCCATGAACATTGTCGCTGTCATTCCGGCGCGTATGGGATCAAGCAGGTATCCAGGCAAACCGCTCGCTCTCATCCACAATGTGCCCATGGTCGGGCATGTGGCTTTTCGCACAGCCATGAGCAAAATGCTCTCGGACACCTATGTGGCCACATGTGACGACATCATAGTGGACTATTGTAAAAACGCCGGCCTCAAATGCGTGATGACAGGCGACCATCATGTGCGCTGCTCCACGCGCACCGCTGAGGCGCTGCTCAAAATTGAGGCAACAACCGGCAAAAAAACGGATATTGTCGTTATGGTGCAGGGCGACGAGCCCATGGTTACGCCCGAGATAATTGACGCTGCCGTCGCTCCCATGCTTGACGACGATTCCATCAATGTCGTCAATCTGATGGCCGAGATGGAAACGCTTGAAGAATTTGAAGATCCCAATGAAGTCAAGGTGGTGATTGACCGTAACAGCAACGCGCTGTATTTCTCGCGCGAACCTGTGCCATCGCGTAAAAAAAGTTCGGGAAAAGTGCCCATGCGCAAACAGGTCTGCATTATTCCCTTCAGGCGCAACTATCTGTTGCGTTTTAACGGGATGGAGGAAAGCCCGCTGGAAATTTATGAATCGGTGGATATGATGCGTATTCTTGAATACGGCGAAAAAGTGCGCATGGTGCCCACAGCCTGTCGAACCTTCAGCGTGGATACGCCTGAAGATCTGGCTCGCGTGCAACGGCTTATGGAAGGGGACAAGCTGATGGAACAATACACGCGGTAGACGGAGTTTTGCAGGCGCCGCCCCGTAAAACACGCATCGCGGCAGTTCTGGAAGAGCTCTGGATCGCCTGCTTTGCCTGGCTGCCAACGTCGCTTGGTCTCGCGGCGCGCCTTGCCGCCTGGCGGCCGCTTTTCGGCGTTTGCGGTTCAGTTCGCTTCGGCACCGCCCTGACGCTGGCAGCCTGCCGCAATATGCGTCTCTCCGATGGCGTGCGCCTCGGGCGCGGTTCTTTTATCACAGCCAACAACGGCCTTCTGATTTTAGGCGAAAATGTGGCTGTTTCTCCGTGCGTGCACCTTGGCGCGGACGACGGCGTTATCGAAATCGGGGCATATACGGCAATCGGCCCCGGCACGGTGCTGCGCGCCGCCAATCACCGTTTCAGCCGGCAGCAAACGCCGATCATGCATCAGGGGCACGAGCCGGGGAAAATAATCATTGAAGAAGACGTCTGGATTGCCGCAAACTGCGTGATAACGCCCGACGTGCGCATCGGCCGGGGCGCGGTGGTGGGCGCGGGCGCTGTAGTGACGCGAGATGTGGAACCCTTTGCTATTGTCGCCGGCGTGCCGGCAAAAATGATCGGACGACGCGGCGAAAATATTTGAGGGTAGCCATGGCTCTGAAATGTCTTGTTTTTGACTGTGACGGCGTGATTCTTGACAGCGTGCCTGTCAAGACCAAGACCATTGCCCGCCTGGCGCGTCCTTACGGACAGGAAGCGGAGGAGCGCTTTGTCATGTACCACATGGCGCACGGCGGAGTCAGCCGTTATAAAAAATTCGAGTGGTTTTTTCGTGAAGTGCTTGGCCGTGAAATAGCGCCGGAGACATCGGCCGAATGGGGCCGTCGCTTTGCTGAATATGCCCTTGACGAAATCCGGCATTGCCCGCTGATTCCCGGCATGCAGGCCGTACTGGACGCCTGGCGTGACAAACTGCCCTTGTTTGTCTGTTCCGGCGCGCCGCGGAAAGAAGTACGCATGATCCTGCGCGAGCGGGAGCTTGAACACTTTTTTACAGATATTTACGGTTCGCCGCCGGCCAAGGCGCAGCTGCTTGCCGAGATCGTCGGCATAGCGGGATTGCCGCCGGAAGATATCTTGATGGTCGGCGACGCGACAACAGACCGTGATGCCGCAGAATACGCGGAAACACAGTTTTATGGCGTAGGAGATATGCTCAAAGGCGGAAATTTTCCCTGGGGCCAGGATCTCACGGCCCTGAATGACTGGATTCTGGCCCACGTCTGATGAAAACACTACTCTTGCCCATCTGCCTGTCTGTTCTCCTCTTTCTGGCGGCTTGTCGCCCTGACAACGAAGACGACCGTGCGCAACAGCAAACTTGGCAGCCGGCGCATGTTCAGTCATCGCCGCACGCGCCCGCGCCGGAAGCTGAGCCGCTGCTCTCGCCCGCAGAAAAGGCACAGGCAGCGGCACTGGTGGACTTTTACAACACTGCCGCCTCGCTGCTGGCGGAAGAACCTTATACCCTGCCGGATGCATTGCTGAATAACGCCCATGCGTATCTGCAAACATGGCGGCTTGAACCGGCGCCAAGAGTATACGCTTCCGCACGGGAGACTGCCGCCGGACGGCTTGCTCCGCCGCCGGAGATGTTTACGGCTGACGTGCGCCGCCAGCTTTTACAATATGTTAATCTCATGGGCGCGGCGCTGGAAACAATGCCGGCGGACTACCGCCTTCTTGAAAAATATGTGAGGAACGACAGCATCCGGGATGACAACGCCAGAGGCAACAAAATTATCACACGTCTTGAGATGACGCACACAGCCTTTATAAATGCCCGTGACGCTTTTTTGACCACCACGGCCGGCATGGCCGCACAGGCAGAAGCAACTCTTTTGCGCAATAACCCCTTAAAACGCCAGATTGTTGAAAGCAGAAAAATTTTTTCCCTATTCAAAACAGCCGCCGCCCTGCTGAAGCAGGAGCCACCTGACAAGGGGGCCCTGCTGCGTGTGCATGAAGATATAGAAACGGCCCTGACCGCGGCGGGGAGATCGCCTTTTCAAGGAGATACAAAAACAGAGCGGGGGTTTCGCACTTTTCTCAAAGAAGCGGCGATATTCCCTAAAGAGCTGGCGCAAGGCTTTTCCGAGGGCTTTCACAGCCGGATCAGGCACAATCTGAACACGGCCTCACATAACAGCCGCAAGACATACAACGCTTTTGTCCGGACGGCCAACCGGGAATAAACCCGGACGGCATGCGTCAATGCGCTGACATCACGCGCAGGAATACTTATAACATACTCAAGTCATATACCCCGGTAAAGCCGGGGTATATGACTTGATCAGGCGCATCTGCACGAAATTGAAGCCTGCTGCACTGTCGAATGCGGCTGATTGGAAGCGCTGGCACGCCTGCAGGCGACATTCGTCAAGGCATCTTTAAACACGAAACTTGCGGTCGACTGCGCAGCCCGGCTGCTTTGAGCTGACGCGGTCGGGCCTCGCTCCGTGCTGCTGCCCGTCAGCTTGCAAAATGCCGTTACAGCGCACGGGGAAAGGGGGCTTGCGTGCCGCTCTTGGCTGGTCTGCCTGTGGCAGAATGTTGACGCGCCGTCCTGTTCGGCCATTGCCGAACGTCTTGAGCAAGCGCGCTCTTGCCGCGCGGCTTGTCCGGTGATTTCGGGCTGGATTGCGTGCTGTAGCCGAAAAGACTTTGTTGAGCGCGTATGGACAATTTGATTGACATGTAATGGAGTCAGCCGCTATCTATTAATTATTTTTAGAAAGAAAGGCCTCATAATCATACCTTCACGGAGAATGTCATAAATGCCTTAACGGTGATTTTTGTGGCTTTATGCGTGTTTGCCATAGGATACCGTTTTTATGCTCTCTTTATTGCCAACAAAGTCCTGAACATATGGGACGCGCGGGAGACGCCCGCCGTCAAATTCGCGGACGGACACGACTATGTGCAAACAAACAAAGTTGTGCTCTTCGGCCACCATTTCGCGGCCATTGCCGCAGCCGGACCTCTGCTGGGGCGCCCGTGCTGGCGGCGCAGTTCGGTTATCTTCCCGGGCTGCTGTGGATTCTCATCGGCTGCGTACTGGCCGGCGGCGTGCACGATATGGTCGTGCTCTTCGCCTCTGTGCGCCATCGCGGGCAAAGTCTCGCGTATATCGCCACGCAGGAGATTGACAAAACCACCTACACGGTGGCGGCCACCATTCCCATCGCTGTCATCATGGGTTTGTACATGCAGATATGGCGCAAGGGCGACGTCATGGGCGCCTCTGTTATCGGCATTGTGCTGCTGTTCCTGTGCATCCTTTCCGGCCCTTGGGCGACGGCGCATCCCGAACTGTTCGGCTGGCTGGACATTGACAGAAAGCCCAAGAAGTGGAGTGCGGCCTTCCCCTAATATGCCAACGGGATGATATGGCTTGTTTCTGTCCGCTGAGCGGGAAAAGTTTTACCGACGTCCGCAGTCGCGTCCTCGGACAATAGTTCAATACGGAGGCTGTCAAGAGAAAATTTATATTTTTTTACGCGGAATTTTCTTTAGCCTTCGTCATACATCTTTACCGTCGCGCGGATGGCTTCCGCGTAAGCAAGAATGTCTTCAACCTTGCTGATGGGATATGATATTTTTTCCCTGTTTGGGCCTATCAGTTCAATAGACATTTTTTCAGGGTCATTGAAAAACAGCTTGATAATAGGGTTTCGCAGGCTGTTGTTAAGCAGGATATTGCAAAAATTGAGGTTATCCCGAAGATAGACGCGCCCTGTGTCAATAGTGCCCATAAGCAACGATTTGACAAGGTAATACGCCTGCCATTCTTCCTCTGTAGTAGTGGCCAATCTTTTTATTTCTTCCTGCTCCTGCACGCAAGTTGGACCTTCCTTTTTGGACGTTGCCGCGAGAGCGCTTTTCAGGCGTTCGTCAATCTGCTCTGTCACAAATTCGCTGAAAGCACGCTTTACATATCCGAAAAATAGATTCCGCACCTTTGGTGTCTTCCGTCTCTCATACGTCTCACGAATGAAATAATCCACAAAGCCTTCACTTGGGTCATCCATCTGCTGCGCCAACAGCCGCTTGATTTGCCTGTTAAAGCGTAACTCGTTGACAGTATCCAGTGTCGTTTTCCGGTCAAATTTTCCTTTGCAGATTTTGCGCAGCTCAGGAATGAGGATCGGGTCTATATTCTCCAGATTGAACTCCATAAATGGCACAGAATCCATTTTTTTGCCGTCATTGGTGTTGGAATAAAACAGATACCGCACTCCGTCAGTCAGGATGCCAACGCTGGAGTCCAGAGTGAGAAAGTAGCGGTGCAACTGTGCGCATGTAGAGCTGTCAAGTGCCGCTCCGCAGCATTTGCACTCAATTATAATAAGGCTTGCCATCCTGCATGATGGCGTAGTCAACTTTCTCTCCCCTCCTGCCGGCAACGTCAGCTATAAATTCAGGCATGACTTCAAGCGGGTTAAATACGTCATAGCCCAGCGCCATGATAAACGGCAAAATCAGAGCTGTTTTTGTGGCTTCCTCAGTAGTTGAGTGCCCTTAACTTTTTGAGCCCTGTCAGCAAGAGATTTAATTTCCTCTGCAAAATCCATATTTCCTTCCTCGTTGTATTATTATAATTCCCCCGCCAATAGCACAACAACAGACTGCAGTTAGTGCAACGTGCTCCATAGTCTATAATTTTACTCCAAAAATTCAAAATCCAGAAAACCTGTCAAAAGTATGCCATCCCGTGCAAAGCCTATGCCCTGCTGATCCCAAGTGTGCACTGTTGCGGCATAAAAAATGCCATGCTAGGCTTCCCCAAAATTTGGGGGCGCACATATGGCAGATTTTCTCACAGTCTATCAACATTGTCGCTGACTTCGAGAGCGACTGGTCCAATGACGCAGGCGACAATCGCGGCTTCCGACACAGGTACCCTATTTACCGAAAGGGCAGACAGGGTAGCGGCACTGTGCGCACTGCGCGCAAAAACCGCCGTGCCCCAACGCCGCCACGTCCCCGGCCGTGACAGCAAGCCCGGCCAGAAGACGCGGAACAACAAGGTCAAATATGCTGGTCTTGTGATACATGACGCAACCGGGCAGTCCGAGCACCGGCACATCGCCCTTGGGGGTCGCCACAAGCCCGAACAAAAACATGGCCCCTGGATACACGGGCGCGCCGTAAACGACAATGCGCGCACCTGCTGCACGTATGGCTGCGGGGCTACGGTCGTCCGGGTCCACCGACATGCCGCCCGTCACCACGACCATGTCCGCACCGCTACGGATGAAATTATCAATGGCGGCTGAAATCGTGGACACGTCGTCGCCTGCCATGGTCTGCTCCGTTATCTCGCTGCCGAGTTCCGCGAACTTTTCGCGCAGCACGGGGCCGAAGCCGTCCCTGATTCTGCCGTGAAAAATTTCGCTGCCTGTGATCACCATGCCCACACGCGCCACCCGCAAGGGCAGCACCTCGACAATCGGCCCTGTCGCCGCAGTTTCCACCTGACACAGCTTTTCCTCGGCGATGAGCAGCGGCACAACGTGCGCGCCGGCGACGTTCTGCCCCGCATCTGCCATCTGCAAAGAATGCAGCGTCGCCACAGTGATTTCACTGACGCCGTTCACACGGGCGAGCGCCGCCGCGTCCACCCGTAAAAGGCCCCTGCATGCGGCGGAAAAATTGATACGGCCTTCCCTCGGCGCGCCGAGGGAAATATTTTGCCCGGCCACGGCGGCTGCTATGCGCTGCGCCGCTTCATCCTCGTGCACATAGCCCGGCTGCGGCTCAAACACATACAGATGTTCCTTGCCCACGCTGAGCAGCACGGGGATGTCCTCCTCGCGCACGACATGCCCTTTGCGGAACACGGGCCCTTTGCTCTCGCCGGGCACAATTCTGGTAATGTCGTGGCAGATGACGCTGCCCACGGCGTCCCCGACACGGATTGTTTTTATAGCAGCCTGTCCGGACATGATTTCTCAAAAAATTTTAATATGATAATATCAAAGGCGACATTACACCGCAACACTTCCAAGACTTAAAAACAGAGCATATATAGACCTGCCCTCCGAGTCAAGGATTTTTGAACTGATCTAATCCGCGCTATGCCTCCCAATCAATCGACCGATCCTAAAGATCTTTGTCCTTAGCCGTGATGCCCCATGGACGGTCCGACCGTAGTTCATCAAACCCAGATTCGCTTTATATGGGCGTAAAATCGCTCCGCTGGTTTAAGAACCGGGGGTGTGCGGGCCTTGCGGCCGGACACCGGAAGGAAATATCTCCGGGATGCAAGGGCAGTGACAGCTCGATGAAGTTCAAAATCTTGCCTTCACTTTGTCCACTAAGACTGAAATCCACCTGTCCGGTGGTGAGCACGATCTGATCGGCTGCCCATCTTCGCCTGTCCTACGTCGGCCAATGCCCTGGATAACGGCCAGCGCCGCCAGAATAAGCAGCATGCGTTCAAAAGATGAGTGTTACCAGTGCAATGTCTGGAGTTTCTGCAAAAGTTCCGTCGCCTTCACCCTGCCTATGCTGGGCAGACCTTGCAAATCGTCCAGTGTGGCTGAACGCATGGCCTCCACGCTGGCAAATTTTTTCCAGAGCAGCCGCGCTGTGACCGGGCCTATGCCGGGCAGCCGCATGAGCTCGCTTGACAGGGCGGCGGCGCTGCGCGCGCGCCGATGTCGGCCAACGGCAAAGCTGTGCGCTGTGTCGCGGACATGCTGCAAAAAAAGTAGCTCCGGCGCGCCGTCTCGCAAGGACAGGGGATTTGCGCGGCCTGGAATAAAAATTCTGTCGCGCACATTTCCGGCCCGGCGGTCAGCCCGACCGTGCTCGTCGCGAGCTTTGACAATGGCCGCGAGGGGGAAAAGGGCATCCAGTCCAGCCTCTGCCAAAGCGCGTTGCACAGCGGCCAGCTGCCCGCGCCCGCCGTCAATCAGAAGCAGGTCAGGCCAAGGGGGGCCGCTGGCGAGACGGCGCGCCGCCCACGCGTGCAGGGTGGCGCAATCGTCGGCACTATCGGGCATGGCGTAGCTTCGGTATTGCGACCTTGCCGGACTGCCGTATTCAAAGACAACCAGACCAACTCTGGTTTCACGGCCGGCAGTGTGGGAGACGTCCGCGCATTCAATACGCCGCGGCGTTTCGGGTAGACGTAGTGCCCTCGCAAGACGTTCTGTCACAGGCTGTTTTTGATGGCGACGGGCTTCTTCCCGCGCGTTTGAGGCGGCAATATCCACAAGCTGATTGTCTCTGGTGTTTTGCGGGGGAACAATGCGCACCGGGCTTCCACGCTTTTCGCTCAGGCTCTGCTCCATAAGCCCGCGTTCGAAAAATTTCTCCTCAGCCGGTGTGGAAACGCCTTCAGTACCAAAGCAGTCGTTTTCCCTGTCCGGCGGCAGCCAAGGCAGGAGCACGCGCGGCGGCGGCATGAGCGTGCTATAATATTGGCCTACAAAAGACCAGAGCAGTTCCGGGGCGTCTTCAAAAGTGAGACCGGCCCAGTAAAAGCTCCTGCCGTCCGTCACGGCGCCGCCGCGCACAAAAACAATGCCGACAGCCAGCCCCGCATCCGCCGGGAATAGGCCGACCGCGTCCATGTCTCCGCCGCCGGGCAGCACGGCGGCCTGACGTTCCACAGTACGCGCCACAGCCTGAATCTGGTCGCGCAGGACGGCGGCTTTTTCAAATTCTAGGGCGTCGGCCGCCTGCGCCATTTCTTCCCGCAGCGTGCACAGCAAGGGCTCTGAGCGACCCTGCAGCAATTCACAGACTTTGTGTACGGCGTCATGATAGGCCTCGGGCGTCACAAGACCCATACAGGGCGCGGGGCACTGGCCGATATGGTGGTACAGGCAGGGCCGCACGCGGTTTTTCATGCTGCGGTCAGAGCAGCGGCGCAGGGGAAATGCCCTGTGCAGCAGCTTCCAGGTTTCACGGGCTGAAAGCGCCGACGTAAAAGGGCCGAAGCAGCGGGTGCCGTCGCGCCGGACGCGCCGCACAATTTCCAGACGCGGAAAGGGCTGTTTTACGTCAATCCGGAACATGACATACTGTTTGTCGTCGCGCAGCACAATATTGTAACGCGGACGGTGTTTTTTGATGAGGCCTGCTTCGAGGAGCAGGGCTTCCTTTTCTGTGGTGGTGGTGAGCCAGTCAAGGCTGTGCGCGTGGCTCAGGAGCGCGCGCGTTTTGGCTGACAGGCCGTCGGCGCGAAAATAGGAAAGCACGCGCCGACGCAGCACACGGGCCTTGCCCACATAAATAACGCGGCCGCGAACGTCTTTATACAGATAGACGCCGGGGGAAAGGGGAAGACTGTGCGGGTCGGGCCTGTTCATGGGAACGCCCAAGGCGGACGCCCTTGCAGGAAATGTTATTTTTCAAGCCAGATGAGCAACGCGTCCACGATCTTGCGCGCCTGATCAGCGCTTGAAATAGCGAATTTTGACTGTCTGCGGTATTCGCTGCCCGATCTTTTATAGCGCTGTATGACATATTTGTCCGGCCCGAAACTGCCGCTGTCCGGACACCATTCCTGATAACGAAAGAGAATGGTCGTCCATGCGCCTTTGCTCAAAACAGCCTTGTCAAGCTCGTTAACAAGAATCTGGCCGTTTTCTTCATACCGCACCGTAATGTCGTCTATCGTTTCAAACAAGGTGTCCTCGCAAGGCGCTTACACAGCGGTGAATGGCCAGCACACGATCCGTACTCGTTGAGCGACATAGGGCTGATCGGACCTGTCCGCCTCTCCTTTGGTGGAAATATTACTATAAGAATTTTTTTTATCATGCAAGACAGGGTAAAAGCAAAAAGTTTTACCTTTATGATGTTTTTGATATTTTTATCATGTAAAAACAATTAATTACTACAAGTCATCTCATAATCAAAATGTTTGATCTCTATAAAAATTCCAGACTTTCCTGTTTGTTTCCTTCATCAAGAAAAAAAGTTCACGGCTTAAAAACCGTTGTTTTCAGCCTTCACACGACAAAATTGACCAATGTCGAGCAATCGTTGCGGGCATAATGCCTCGCAGCCTTGTCTAAGTCCAGCCCACCCGTAAGGATTAGGGCGGACATGTCGCGTATTCTCTCTCGGCCGGCAGAAAGGGCAAAGGCATGGTGTCGCCCACCCTTAAAAATGTCATACTTTGAATAGTGGCAATCGACAGACACGTTCCGAAGGTCGAGAAGCCTATCAGGTTGTCATTGAAACGGTTTGTCTTTTCTGGACTTGGCTTTTCTGCACTTTGGCACTCCACCCTGGACAATGATTTTGTGGATGTGGACAATGAAAACTCTTGTTGCGGCGGTAGGCATAAGTCAGCGCGTTGCAAACGCGCCATTGCCGATCTCAAGAAGCCGGGCTGATGAAAGTAAAGCAACCGCGCAGGCTCAATGAACACGGCGACTATATAGGCTTGCGGGCAATCTTGGTTGTAACCGTACGTTTTTTTGAGTTTCTTGGCTTGCCCCGCTCCATAGAGAACGGGCAAGGACGACCGAAAGATTGCGCCGTAAGGTATGAAGTCTACTAGAAGCTATCTCAATAATCAAAAGGTTTAATCTCTATAAAAACTCTAGACTTTTCTGTTTGATTCCTTCATTAAAAAGAAGGAATGGATATTACCAATGAACAGTGGGGGTTACTCGCACCTTTGCTTCCCACCACACCAAAGGGTCCGAAGAGGGCAAGGCAGGTCAGTCACTAATGATCCACGTCCCATTGGCTTCCCCGATTCCAGTCGCCAGCGAGGCGAATGAATGGCGGTAGTCCCGCCTGTTCCAGCGCCCACCAAAACATCCGCCGCAAGTCCTTTGCATTTTTTTAAATAAAATAAATTCACATAAATTTGTTTCAGCGTTCAGAAATCTCTATCGGCTTGACATTAATTCGCGAGATAAAGCAATTAAATTAAAGAGATAGTGGATAAAACATAAATCATCCTTTATTTTATAAATGTTGCAAATAGCGTAATTTTAGTAGGCCATTTATCATAATAGATAAAAAACGCTGGACTTTTTAATAAAAATCTATTATATTATATATAATAGATTTTTAAAGTCACATTATGGCTAATATATTAGATATAAAACAAAATTTAATGAAGCGGATGCGGGCACGGCGACGAGAGGGTAAGATCTCGCAGTCGGTGTTGGCTGAACGCTCTGGCGTATCATTAGGGTCTATCAAACGATTTGAGGGAACAGGGGAGATTGCGCTTTCCTCGCTTTTGCGAATTGCAGTCGTGCTTGGTTATGAGGCAGATTTTGAAAAACTCTTTGAACGTAAAAATTATCAGAGTTTAGATGAGGTGATAAATGCAAAATAAGGTATTGAATATTTTATATAATGGACGGAAAGTCGGACGGCTGGCAGAAACGCCAGATAAGTTGCTTGCGTTTGAATATGAGGCGGGTTGGTTGGCTGATGGATTTTCAATATCACCATTTAAACTTCCACTGGAAAAACGGGTGTTTATAGCATCGCGAGACCCATTTGATGGTAATTTTGGGGTATTTAATGATAGTCTGCCGGACGGCTGGGGGCGATTGTTGATTGATAGAATGCTTATTAAGAAGCATATTGACCCGTTTGCTACCTCTACACTTGACAGACTGGCGATAGTCGGCACAAACGGTATGGGCGCACTGGAATACAAGCCGGAAGAGCAACTAACCAGCAACATGGCAATAGACGATTTGGATACTTTGGCACGAGAAGCCGAGGCGATATTAAATGAAAAATATGATGGCAAGTTGGAAGAGCTGGTGCGTATCGGCGGCAGTTCTGGTGGTGCGCGCCCGAAAGTTCTCATCAAAATACAAGACGAAGATTGGTTGATAAAATTCCGTGCCAGTGCCGACCCAAAGAATATTGGTAAGCAGGAGTTTGACTATATGCAGGCGGCAAAAGCGGCGGTGCTTATCATACCAGAAACGCAGTTGTTTGAGGGCAAGTATTTCGGCGTGAAACGGTTTGACCGACGTAAAAATGGCGGAAAAGTCTTTATGATGTCTGCCAGCGGTTTGTTGGACACCAGTCATCGCTTGCCAACGCTGGACTATAACAATCTCATGCACGCAACATTAAAATTGACGCGCGATTATCGCGAGGCCGAGAAAATGTTCCGCCTGATGTGTTTTAATGTGTTTGCGCATAATCGCGATGACCACGCCAAAAACTTTTCGTTCCTGTATGATGATGGGCGTTGGCAGGTATCGCCAGCCTATGACTTGGTTTATGCCGAAGGGATGGGCGGTGAACATGCCACAACAATAGACGGTGAAGGCCGCAATCCGACAGAGGGAAATATCCTATCCGTTGCTACCAAATCCGGCCTTGACCAGTGCAAAGCAAAGGAAATAATGAAAGAAGTTAAAACTGCGGTTAAGAAGGCGAAATTAACAAATTTGTAGAAGAATTTTACTACTACAAGCCATCTCATAATCAAAATGTTTAATCTCTATAAAAATTCCAGACTTTTCTGTTTGTTTCCTTCATCAAGAAAAAAGGTTCACGGCTTAAAAACCCTTGTTTTCAGCTTTCACCCGACAAAATTGACCAATGTCGAGCAATCGTTGCGGGCATAATGCCTCACAGCCCTGTCTAAGTCCAGCCCACCCGTAAGGACTAGGGCGGACCTGCCGCGTACTCTTTCTCTGGCGGCGGAAAGGGCAAAGGCATGGTATCGCCATCCCCAAATGGACATGATGAGGCGGGTGTCTCAAGGCATACACGGCGTTCACACCTCCCCGGTCACCTTCCCCAAAAAATCGGGAAAGCAGGGGAAATGAGGCCCGGCACTGGAAACAACATGCTTAAAATACATGCTGGCTGGGCTTAGCTCGGATGGGTGCCGAAGACGAGCCAACGCGGAACTTAGTTTGCCCGCAGATTACAGCCCCTACAGACATACATAGACAAAAAGCCTATCTGGTTGCCATAGTTATGGACCTTTTTCATTAACCTGCTTGAAGCATAATGGATTTGCCTTGTGCCAGCCAAGTAGCCATCAAGTAAAAAACTTGCAGCAGGATTACTTGCTCAAGATTATGATTTATCCGTGCCCGCCCCACCAAGGCATGTATTTCATACTAGTTAGGCGAGGCATCCCGTTCATAGAGGATAACTATGGCCCCATGCAGGAGCCATAGACGGTGTTATCTAAGGCAGGAAACCCCTGCTGCCTGCCCAACTTTGCAAATATCTATGGGAAATAGCTATATCAATTCACATCATTGTCAAGGCTACCGCTTGCGCCAGAGCCCTTTCCATTGCCATGCCCCCAAGCCAGCGCAAATTTCCTAAATTTGCCTGCAACCCACCGTCAGCATCCTGTTGATATGCCGTCAACACACGCAAGAACTCTATAGTCTCGCGATAATATAACGCTACAACAGCATAGCATACATCAGCATATTTTGTGCATCCGACAGCACATATTAGCATACTCTATGCTTTGCGTTTCTAGGATTGCTTTTCAATACCGGCCCATAACACACAGAGAAGCTGCCAGATTGATGGGCTTCCCTGATGATTTCCAATTTACCGGAACTAAAATTGAAATAGCCAAGCAGATAGGTAATGCCGTACCTCCGCCGTTGGCCAGAGCCGTGGCGCGGCATGTACGCAAATTGCTTGATTCATGGAGCGGATTACGTCTTTCTGTGCCGAACATCATGGCAGATATTGCAAAGCGTGACCAAGTTGCTCTCGGTGTTTGAACCGCCATCGGCGTGAGCTGTTATGTGGTGGGCTTCCAAGTAGTGGGCTTCCAAATGGCGCGAATCTGACGAGTTCCATTGATCGTGCGTCCATCCGCAATCTTTACAGATATAATGATCCCGCACCAATACAGCACGGCGCACAGCATCAGGAATTTGCCTGTCATGTTCCGACGCTTGTGGCGCTTGTCTATCTTCTTCCAAGACATAAATGCCTACAGGCAGATCCGGTCGGCCGTTGGTATGCGTTACGATGGGCCAGCCCATTTCCGTCATTCAGTCTGATTACCGGCCACATATCGCAATTCTTCTCCGGTGATTTCCTGGCCGACGTTTTGGCGAAGGAATTTTAGAATTTTATCACGCATGCCCATACGCTCTTTTCGTATCCCGTTGGCGAGATTCCAACGGAAAGCGGCATCCCGATCTTCTTTATCGGACAGCAAAATGTATTGATCCAGTTTGATGCGTGGATGATCCTCGCCGAACAGAGCGGAAATATCCTCTTGATCCATATTTTTAACTGTAACACCACATTGAACTCTCAATTCTCTGATACGTCTTGCATATTCTGAAATCCCGGCTACGACCATCAATTCTTCGCCAGTAATGATTAAGTCCGGGATATTTTCTCAAATAAGCGAGAATACGGCTCTGCGCACTGTTACCGTCTGATCCTTGGATTAATGAGCTGCCAATATTTTGCAATAAATCGATAGCAGGAACAAGTTGCAGTACTTGTTCCCGTAATTCACTACTTTTCAAATGTTCTTCAAAATTTTCAAGAAGCTCAATAAGCTGTAAGCGGTATTTCTCCGGATTTCCCGGCCTCGGATGCTTTGCCATTATGATAGGCTCGCAGTATCGTGCAAAAATGTCGACAGTCGTTGTTTCAATATTGCTGTATCCTTCATTTCACACTGCCAAATTATCAGACAACGATAGCCTAACTTCGCCAAATCGGCAAGGTTTTGAGCGTCACGCTCTTTGTTGCTGCTTATTTTTGTACGCCAGAAATCCGCTCTGGTTGTTGGGATTGTCGCCCGCTTGCACCCTTCATGCCCATGCCAAAAACAACCATGTACAAAGATAAGGCTTTTATAGCGCGGCAACACGATGTCCGGGCTACCAGGGAGCTTTTTCACATGCAGTCGAAATCGAAATCCCATCCCATGCAATACACTGCGCACCAGTTTTTCAGGCTTGGTGTTTTTGCCTTTGATGTTGGCCATATTGCGGCTGCGTGTTTCCCTGCTTATTTTGTCCATATGATAAAAATAATCCACCTCTGGTCGATTGCCAACAGCTTTCTGCGCCGAGAAAAATAAAGCACAAACCGTTGAGGGCTTTCCTTGGGTCTTGAGTTTTTTTCTTGCGCGTTGAGCCTTGGCGAAGAAGCTACCCCGTAGGGCAGGATAGGA
Organism: Candidatus Desulfovibrio trichonymphae; assembly: GCF_002355955.1. Classification (NCBI taxonomy): domain Bacteria; kingdom Pseudomonadati; phylum Thermodesulfobacteriota; class Desulfovibrionia; order Desulfovibrionales; family Desulfovibrionaceae; genus Desulfovibrio; species Candidatus Desulfovibrio trichonymphae. The sequence goes on from NZ_AP017368.1 coordinate 793,006, forward strand.
AACGGCCATAAAAGTGGGCATGTTTCCTCTGTCCTGTCCTCTCAATCCAACATATATAGCAGCATTGGGAAATATTCATAGAAACGCACAAGCATGGAGAATGTTAAGATGCGTTAGCGGATGCACAAAATATGCGAGTAAATTTTATTATTTTGTATCGCTCTATTATCGCGATACTATAAGATGATAAAATATGCTTGCTGTATATCAATACATGCTAATGCGTGTTGCAGGCAGATACAAAAAATTTATTCCTGAATTAGGCTGCCCGTCCTGATGGGTTCATAAAAAAGGGCAGAACATTACGGAATATATGCCGTAATTCCTGCCTTGCTGTTTTCAAGTGCGCCTATTTGCTTGGCTGGTTAAAAAATGTTGGGCTGAGCAATAATATTCATATCATTTCTCCTTGTTGTTACGGTTGCCAAGAGTTTGTACCAAAGCCGCGATGTCCTCCGCTCTCCAAGCGGTGGTGCGCAGGCCGAGTTTGACCGGTTCAGGGTAGCGACCTGTTTTGCATCCTTCCCACCATGAGCTTTTGCTGATGGGGAGAATGTCCAGGATTTGCCGCAAGCGGAGAAAACCGGTCGCGGGTATGACTGTGGACATAAAAAATCTCCTTCCGATAAAAGTATGGACTATCGGAAGGATATCAGTTTCTACAGCCCTGAGAATGTCTTTATGACCGGCATATCAAATAGTTACGCTGTCATTTGGACCGGTTTGACCGGAATATACTTGAATGGTTGATTTTTTTGGGGAAAAGTTTTTGAAAAATTGTTTGATGGTGTTGAATCGGAATATGATATGCCCTCTGTGTTTCTCCGTGTGGTTGAGGGTCTGATTTTCATACCATTCCATAGCTATATTCTGGAAAGAATTGGCTTCATCCGCAAGTCTGGCGGCGCGGAGATTCTTTTTGTGCAATCTTGGGTCAATGTCATCGGCAAGCAGTTTCTTGGCCTCGTCGCGCCGTTCCCGCGCTGATTTCAGGGATACTGTGGGGTATTCCCCAAAACTGAGCAGCTTGCTTTTTTTGTTATACCTGTATGCCATTCGCCACAGTTTGCTGCCGGTGACAGGCACGAAAAGGAAAAGCCCGCCGCCGTCAAAATACTTTTCGGGCGTTTCAGCGGCTTTCAGACTTTTAATGAGGGTATCGTTCAGCATGGTTGCTCCTCCCTTGAAGGTCATGCGCCGGCGATACCTACATTGCAATCTTTTCCTGTTATTTATAGAGCTTGATAGAGTAGGTATCAAAGTTTTTCCGGCGTTCGATACCTATAAATATACCTACAAAACTGCCGGATGCAAGGGGTCAAAGCTGGACTTTGGGGAACATAACTAAGCCAGAAAAGCAAGAACACCAAAGGCTTTTCAGACTTTGGCGTTCTTCGTTATACCTAAATTTGGCGTCCCCCAAGGGATTTGAACCGCTGCTGACGGCGTGAAAGGCCGTTGTCCTGGGCCGACTAGACGATGGGGACGAGAGTGGCTGGGCTGCAAGGATGGACAGACCTTTGTTTAGCTCCGTTCAATCATGATCTCTCTAAGACTTTTAATATTGGAAGTTTGATCGATATGTTAACCGGTTATAAAATTTGACAAGCAGATTATAAGCAGTTACAAAAAACATAAGCATGAAAGAAAGTCTATCAAGGTAGGTACTATGATTTACATTCGCAACTTATTCATATTGTTTGTTCTTATCTGTTTTGCGCTCGCATTACCCGTAATATCCGATGCGGCCCTTCGCAAAGATATAAGCACAAAAAGTTACACGGTTAAAAAACATAAATCAACAAATGTCGCAAAAAGCGATTCCACAAAACATAACGTCAAGGGCAAGTCCACCGCAGCAAATAGTAAAAGCAAGAGTGTTGCCAAAGATTCCATGAGCAGGACTGACAGCCGCGAGGTTTGGTTTAGGCGCGCCAAAGAAAATGGCGAATTGCTGGCGGGCATGGCCACTTGGTACGGCGGCAAGGCGCACGGTGGTCCGACAGCCAGCGGACTGGACTATGACATGTTTACTTTTACCGCGGCCCACCGCACCCTGCCCATAGGCACGGTTGTGAAAGTGACTGATCAGGACAACGGCAAAAGTGTCATTGTGTGTATCACGGATCGCGGCCCCTACTGGCGCGGTCGTATTATTGATCTCTCCTACGCGGCGGCGCTTCAGCTTGATTTGAGCAATCGCGGCGTTGGCAGGGTGAATCTGAACGTTATCAGTGATGAGCATGGTACGCCGCTGAACGCTGATGAGGCCTTTTATGTGCGCTACAGCAACGCCAGAGATTCTGAAATGGCCGGACCCTTTAGGGCATTTGCTGACGCTGCTGTCTTGCACGAGGCTTTGCGTCAGGCACACCCCGAGGCTGAAGTTGTCATAGGCGAGAACAAATAAAAATCTGACTCATTATGAATGCCGTTTCGCATGTCGTTGTTGTGTATGTATTGTCCTGTATTGTGCTCCTGCTTTTGGTTGCATCGGTAAAGCTGCAGAGGTTCCTCCAAAGCAGGACGCCCCTTTCATATCCACGCAAACAGGCACCGCATTGACCCTTGTCGGACAGAATGGATTTTCTCAGAAAGTGGTTACGATTTTTGCTCGTAACCACTTAAATTTTCTGGTGTCCCCAAGCGGATTTGAACCGCTGTTGACGGCGTGAAAGGCCGTTGTCCTGGGCCGACTAGACGATGGGGACGCGAGTGGCTGGGCTGCAAGGACTCGAACCTTGATTAGCGGAGCCAGAATCCGCCGTCCTGCCAATTGAACGACAGCCCAAAGCACAATTTGTAAAAAATAGTAGTTATGCTGCCTTTTTGCGACGTCCGCACAGGTTGACTGACGTTGTTGTGGTGACACTTGCATAGCCTTCTCAAGATTTTTTAACCTGTCTGTGCTCCTGCTGTCAAGATTACGCCTGTTTCGAGAGATTCACTTTTTCAATAATTTGCTTGATGCCTGTAATCAATTATTTTTATTTAATAAAATATTAAAAATCATCACGAAGGTGAAATGTTCCCTGTTCGGTTTGTGCCATATCCCCTCTCAAAAAAGCGGTTGCAGCAAAAAATAGAGCTACAATGATGTCAGCCAGAGTTCTGTTGCGTCAATAAGACTTTTTGGAGTAGATGCGCCGGCAGTTAGGCCTACGCGCGTTTTCTGTAAAAATTTTTTTGCGTCAAGCTCGTCAGCGCTTTCTACAAGAAAGGTTTCAATACCGCTCAGCGCAGCCACGTCGACAAGACGGCGCGTGTTGCCGCTCTGTCTGCCGCCCACAACCACCATAACATCCACGTTTGCTGCTATGGCACGCGCTTCTTCCTGACGGCTGCTGGTTGCGTCACAGATGGTGGAGAGCACCACAAGATCAGGAAAACGCGCGCGTAATATCCGTTCCAGTTGTATAAACGTATTGCAATCCTGTGTGGTTTGTGAAGCGAGCACACAGTGGGGGCGTGTTCCAAAGCAAAGGGGCTCAAGTTCTTCCCGGTTGCTGAAAACATGCGCCGTGGCATGGGTATAAGAAATAAGGCCACGCACCTCCGGGTGTTCCGCTTCGCCGAACAGCAACAGGCTCGCGCCATGCCGTGTAGCTCGCGCAATGGACAATTGCGCTTTTTTTACTCTGGGGCAGGTGGCGTCCACCACAATCGCGCCGCGCGCACGCGCGGCGGCTTCGTCCTGCAGGGGAAGGCCGTGGGCCCGAATGATTACTCGGTCGCCGAACCGCAGTTGTGAGGCATCCCGGACGCAAACAACGCCCTGTGCTTCATATGCCGCGAGCACTTGAGGGTTGTGTATAATAGGCCCGAGAGTGCATATCCTGTTTTTTTCGTGCAGGGTGCTGTCCAGTGTTTGCAGGGCGAGGGAAACGCCCATGCAGAAACCAGCGGTTTTAGCTCGTATGACGTTCATGTGCATTTTCCTGTTGTTCAACAGCAGGCCAAAAGAAGTTCAACGCCCTGTCAAGCTCCCGCCAGTCGCTGCAGCGACAAAGCCTGTCGCACAACGTGCGCGCGCCGGGCAGAGCGCGAACATAGCGGGGAATCACTGTTCGCATTTTCAGCAGAGCTGCCTTGCCGGGACTGAGTCGGCGCGCAAGGGTTATATGGCGCACAATCAAGGCGCGCAAGCGCCCGGCGTCCGGGTTGCGGGGGGGGCAACCCCGAAAAAGCGCGAGGTGATCTGCAAAAACAGCGGGGTTGTGCATTGCCCCCCGCGCGTACATAACACCGGCAACGCCGCTGTGTTCAAGGCAGCGTATGCCGTCTTCAGCGGAAAACAGGTCGCCGCTTGCCAGCAGCGGCAGAGAGAGACGTTGTGCAAGTTTTGCCAGAACGGTATGGTTCATCGTGCCGCCAAAGCCCTGTTTCGCCGTTCGCGGATGCAGAGTAATCCATCCGGCACCCATGTCTTCGAGGCGCAGAACAAAATCAACAAGTCCGCTCAAGGGCGGCTGGTCGGTGCCGAGGCCAAGCCGCAACTTGAAACCGACCTTGCTTTTCCCTGCGGCTGTCAGCATGGCTTTTGCAGCACGGAGGGCATTGTCCGGATTGCCAAGCATAGCAGCCCCGGCACCCTGACGCAGCACTTTGGGCACAGAACATCCCATATTCAGGTCAAACCAGTTGTAGCCGGATTCACACAACAGAGTGACTGCCCGAAGTAAAAAATCCGCTTCCGCGCCGAAAAGCTGCACAACCAGAGGCCGGTCTTCCGGCAGTGTGGCCAGCAGGTCATGCGTACCGGGGTTTCCGTAGACAAGCCCCTTGGCGCTGACCATCTCCGTCGCGCACACTGCCGCGCCGTATTCCCGACAAAGCAAACGAAAGGGCAGGTCGCTGAAGCCGGCCAGCGGCGCCAGCCAGGGCTTGTCTCGTCCTGTCGGCAGGCTTGCGTCAGGGGAAGGGGACATTTTATTGTCCCATTTTGAGAGGGTCAAAACCCCATTTCTTTTTCTTGAGCTGTGGAGCCAAACAAAGTGTGAGTGGGGTAAAAACTTTCATTTTGCAACGGCGTTGAAGTTACTGCAGATCTGTACCGGCGAGACCGATGTCGCCGGCTTTAGCTGTTAATTGAGGCCACTTGCTTCAGCAGGTGGAGTATTCACTCCTCGTGGCGGCGTTACAAAATATACTGGCGCAAATCCTGGTCCTTTATCACGTCCTCCAGGTGTCCTGTGACAAAGTCGCGATTGACCAGCACCTTCGCGCCGGGCATGTCCGGAGCGTCAAAGGAGATGTCGGCCAGAATTTTTTCCATGATGGTATACAGGCGGCGCGCGCCGATATTTTCCAAGCGGGAGTTGGTCTCTTCAGCAAAGGCCGCGATTTCTTCCAGACCGTCATCGGTAAAGCTCAGGGCGATATCCTCTGTAGTGAGCAGTGCCGCATACTGTTTGGTCAGGGCGTTGTCAGGTTCGGTGAGGATGCGCAGAAATTCATCCTTGCCCAGCGCCTGCAGTTCCACGCGCAGGGGGAAACGGCCCTGCAGCTCCGGAATCATGTCCGAGGGCTTGTTGAAGTGAAAAGCTCCGGCCGCGATAAAAAGGATATGATCTGTGCGCACCATGCCGTATTTTGTGTTGACGGAGCTGCCTTCCACAATGGGCAGCAGGTCGCGCTGCACGCCTTCGCGTGAAATGTCGGAGGTGCGGTTTTGCGAGGAAGATGCAATCTTGTCGATTTCGTCAATAAAAATGATGCCGCTCTGTTCCACGCGTTCCCTGGCCATGTCGGCAATGGCTTCCTGATCCACCAGCTTGCCGGATTCTTCCTGCACAAGCACGTTGAAAGCGTCGCGAATTTTCATTTTCCGGTTTCGCTGCCGCGGCGGAAAGGCCTTGCCGAACATGCTCTTTATCTGCCCGCCCATCTGCTCCATGCCGGGAATGGCGAAAATGTCGATAGCCGGGCCGCTCTGTTCGGTCACTTCTATTTCCACCTCGCGATCGTCCAGAAAGCCGAGGCGGAATTGCCGGAGCAATTTTTCGCGGGTCGCGCCACGTTCTTCCTGGGCAAAGGAATTCGGCAGGAGCAGATCCATAAGGCTGGACTCCGCCGCCGCCTCGGCCGCTTTGCGCACACGCCCGTTTTCCTCTTCCTGCACAAGGTGGACGCCTATCTCCATAAGGTCGCGCACCATGGATTCGACATCACGGCCCACATAGCCCACTTCAGTAAATTTTGTGGCCTCCACCTTGAGAAAGGGCGCGCCAGAAAGGCGCGCAAGCCGCCGCGCAATTTCTGTTTTGCCGACGCCTGTCGGTCCCATCATGATGATATTTTTGGGAGCCACTTCGTCGCGCAACCCAGGGGCCAAACGGCTGCGTCGCCAGCGGTTGCGCACAGCTACGGCCACCATGCGTTTTGCCTGTTCCTGTTTTATGACAAATTTGTCAAGCTCCGCCACAATTTCACGGGGAGTCAATGCGCTCATGCCGTATCCCTGCCTGTTGCCTATGTGATATGTTTACATATATGTTTTCAGCCGCGTCTGGCAAGCGCGGCCGCACTGCTGCGGGCGGCGGGTGTCCGGCGTCGGGAGCGTATATGCAGATTGCGCTGGTCGGTGATTGCCCGTTGTAGCTTTCCCCTGCCCTGTTTCTTTGCGGCGGCGATGCAGCTTGTGTTTTGTCGGTTTCGCTGGAAAGCTTTTTTGTACGCGGGGGCATGTCTTGTGCTGGCCTCGGGAGCGCTGGATTACGATCTCACGCTGGCTGTGGGGCAGGCGCTGGCTGTCGCAGGTTTATTGGCGTGGCACGGCAGCGCCTAAGAACGCAAAAAACTCGGTAAAGCCGGATTTTTTGCGTTCTCAGGCCTCGCGTTTACTTGAAGGCTTTTTCAAAGTTGGGCACAACCTGCTTCTTGCGGCTCATAATACCAGGCAGCCACACGGTTTTGCCGGCCGGCTTGACGCCGAAGGCTTTCTCCACAACAAACGGGTCGTCGGAGACGATCAGCATTTCCGAGCCTTCTTTCATAATGTCCGTCAGCAGCAAAAAGACGCTGTGGCGGCCTTCGCTCTTGACCTTTTCAATTTCAGCCTGCAGACCGGCCTTCACAGCGGCGAGAATGGAAAGATCCACAACTTCAAGCTGGCCGATGCCAACTTTTTTGCCGTTCATATCAAAATCTTTATAATCACGGTGAACCAGATCATGCATGGATGCGCCTTCAACCGCGCTCTTTACCTTGAACATTTCCATGCCGAGCGCCTTGACATCGCTGATGCCGGCGATTTTCGCCAGCGATTCAACCGCTTTTTTGTCCACGTCCGTACACGTGGGCGATTTGAAAATAACCGTGTCGGAAAGAATGGCGCAGAGCATGGCGCCGGCCATATTTTTCGAAATTTCCACGCCGTAAAAAGCATACATGCTTCTGAGCACGGTGTTGGTGCAGCCTACGGGCCATATCCAGGCTTCCAGCGGCGAAGAGGTCGTCACGTCGCCGAGCTTGTGGTGATCAACAATGCCGAGCACAGTGGCAGAGTCCATGCCGGTCGGAGCCTGCTGCAGGTCAGAGTAGTCAACCAGCCATATCTCTTTGCCGGCGACGTCCTTGACGACCTGCGGCGCGGTAAGACCGAATTTTTTAAGCACAAATTCGGTTTCCGGCGCGGGAGGCCCCTGGGCCGCCGGGGTAACGGAAAAGCCGCGTTTGCCATAGAGTTCCGCCGCGGCCAACGCCGCAACAATGCTGTCTGTATCGGGGTTCATGTGACCAAGAGCTAATGCGGACATGTTTGTCTTCCTCCGTTCTGTTTCAGAGAATTGCTGCCGGAATGCGCCGCTTCCTTTTTTAGCACCAAGTTTTCTGTATGCCAAGAGACTTTTCGAACTTTATCTCCTGCGTCTCCCACTGATTCTACTTTTCGCCCTTTGCTTGTAAAAATACGCTCTTGCGCGTATGAAAGGAACCACTATTCGAGCGAGGAAAACAATGAGTAACGATCCCGACAAAATTATCTATTCCATGGTACGTGTCACCAAGCGGCACGGCCAAAAAGAAGTGCTGAAAGACATATCGCTTTCTTATTTTTACGGAGCGAAAATCGGCGTGCTCGGCCTGAACGGCGCGGGTAAATCAAGCCTGTTGAAAATTCTGGCCGGCGAGGACAGGGCATTTGACGGCAAAACCGTTCCTGCGCCCGGCTACAGCATCGGTTATCTGGAGCAGGAGCCACTGAAGGGCGAGACGCGCACGGTGCGTGAAGTGGCGGAGGAAGGCGTCAGCGGGCTCTCGGCCATTGCAAAAGAGTTTGAGGCCATCAACGCCCGCTTTGCCGAGCCCATGGAACCGGAAGAAATGGACGTCCTTATCGCCAGACAGGCTGAAGTGCAGGAGCGCATGGACGCAAAGGGCGTCTGGGATTTGGATTCCCGGCTGGAAATGGCTATAGACGCCCTGCGCTGCCCGCCCGGCGACATGCCTGTTTCTCAAATTTCCGGCGGCGAGCGACGCCGTGTGGCCCTGTGCCGTCTGTTATTGCAAAATCCCGATATTCTGCTGCTGGACGAGCCCACAAACCATCTGGACGCCGAGTCCGTGGCTTGGCTTGAGCGCTATCTTTCCACCTTTCCGGGCACGGTCATCGCGGTGACGCACGACAGGTATTTTCTGGACAATGTAGCCGGCTGGATACTGGAGCTGGATCGCGGCAGGGGCATTCCCTGGAAGGGCAATTATTCCTCCTGGCTTGAACAGAAGCAGAAACGGCTTTCCGGAGAGGAAAAGACCGAGGCCGAACGCCGGAAAACCCTGGCCCGCGAACTGGAATGGATACGCCTGTCGCCCAAGGGACGCCACGCGAAGGGCAAGGCCAGAATCAACGCCTATGAGGCCATGCTCTCACACGAAAGCGAAAACTGCGCGCCTGATCTACAAATTTACATTCCCCCCGGGCCGCGTCTCGGCAAAAGAGTGATAGAGCTTGAGAATGTGAGCAAGAGCCTGGGCGACAAATTGTTGATGGACAAGGTCGGCGCCCTGATTCCGCCTGGGGCCATTGTTGGCGTTACCGGGCCGAACGGCGCCGGCAAGACGACGCTTTTCAGGATGCTTGTCGGAGAGGAAAAACCGGATTCCGGCACGCTGCATGTGGGAGAGACCGTGTCTTTTGCCTATGTGGATCAGGCGCGCGCGTCTCTTGCGCCTGGCAAAACCGTGTACGAACTCATCAGCGGCGGACAGGACACGCTCAGGCTCGGCGGACGTGACGTGAACGCGCGGGTCTATTGCACGCGTTTTAATTTTCACGGTGCGGACCAGCAGAAAAAAACGGACATTCTCTCCGGCGGCGAACGCAACCGCCTCCATCTGGCCCTCATGCTCAAATCAGGCGCGAACGTGCTGCTGCTGGACGAACCCACCAATGACATTGACGTCAACACCATGCGCGCCCTGGAAGACGCTCTGGAGAACTTTGCCGGGTGTGCGCTGGTGATCAGCCACGACCGCTGGTTTCTGGACCGCGTGGCAACGCATGTCATGGCCTTTGAAGGAGATTCCGGCGTGGTGTATTTTGAAGGCAATTATTCGGAATATGAGGAAGATCGCAAAAAGCGCATGGGCAAGGGCGCGGACACGCCGCACAGGATTAAATTTCGCAAACTGACGCGATAGCCCACAGGGGTAGAGAATGCGCAGCAATGACGCGCAGCGGCGAGAGCCGCATGTGCCGGTTTTACGGCTCGGCGGGCTTGTCGCGCGCCTTTTCGCGCAGCAGGCTGCCGGCGACCACAATACCGTTGACGCCGGCTTTCGCGACAGCGCGTGCGAGCTCGTCGAGATTTTTGTCGCGGGAGGTAAAAACTTTTAACAGCATGGGCAGGTTCACTCCGGTCACCACTTCCACCTGATGGCCCGCGAGCAGGGCAAGTGCCAGATTGGTAGGCGTGCCGCCAAACATGTCTGTAAGAATGATTACGCCGTTGCCCTTGTTGAGACGCTTTGCCGCGTCGTCCAGCCGGCGGACGATTTCGGAGACCCTGTCCTCCTCGTCCACACTGATTGAGCTGCAGTCACTGAGTGGCCCTAAAATGGATTCCGCCGTGCGCAGCATGGCTGAGCCGTAGTCGGCAGTGGACACAATAATGATTCCGATCTGCCTTGCTTCGTTTTCTTCAGCCATGTCGCGCGCTCCTGATAGAAATTGTCAGCCGAGTTCAAGATGACGATGCTCCAGTGAAACAGGGTAGTCCGACTGACGCAGAACCTGTAAAATTTCTTCGGCCACGGCAACAGAGCGGTGGCGTCCGCCTGTGCATCCCACGGCCACGGCCACCCTGTAGCGACCCTCGGATTCCATCAGCGGGAGCATACAACAAAGCAGGCCAATCAGCCTGCTGCGGAATTCAGCAGTTTTGGGCGAGGCAAAAATATAGTCGGCCACGGCCTGATCCTTGCCACTCAAAGGACGCAGCTCTTCCACAAAATACGGGTTGGGAAGAAAACGCAGATCAAACACTGTATCCGCTTCGCGCGGCACGCCGTACTTGAAGCCGAAGGAGATGAGATTGACGCGTATGGAGCGCAATTTGCTGTGGCTGCCGCTCCATCGTTTCTGTATTGCCCTGCGCAGGTCGTGTATGGAATAACGCGACGTGTCTATGACTATATCCGCCATTTCACGCAAAGGCACAAGGCTTTCGCGTTCCGCCGTGAGCGCGGCTTCCAGGCACATGCCCTCGCGTTCCAGCGGATGGGGTCTGCGTGTCGTGGCGTATCGGCGGAACAGTTCTTGCGGCTTGGCTTCCAGAAAAATCAACAAGGGCCGAATGCCTTTTCTGCTCATGGCGTTTAAGGTCTCATTGATTTCATCCGGGAAATTGGCCTGTCGCATGTCCATGCCGAGGGCAATTCCCTTGAAATGCGACATAGAGTGGAGTTCTATCAAGTTTGCCATTTCAAGGGTGAGAATTGCCGGCAGGCCGTCCACGACAAAATAGTTCAAATCTTCAAAAACCTGCAGGGCCGTGCTTTTGCCGGCGCCGGACAGGCCGGTGACAATGCACACCTTTGCGGCGCAGCCTTCCGTTTGGTCACGCCGGGAAGATTTGACCAGTGTTTTCATATCGCCGGCCTATAATACAGGATCAATCAGCGCATAGCCGCCGGCCCGTCTTCGGTAGACAACATTGATGCGGCTGTTTTCGTCGTTGAAAAAAACCAGAAATTCACTGCCGATAACATCAAGCTGCATTATGGCTTCGTCAATGTGCATGGGTTTTTGGACAAAGCGATTTGTTCCGCTCACTTCTGTCGTATCTTCCGCCTGTGCGTCAAAATTGTAGGTAAAGACGTCCACATCCGATTTTGCGGTTTTGCGCCGCTGTTTCTTGAAGCGGGAAACCTGACGCTTTATCTGCGCCTCAACCTTGTCGGTGACCAGATCTATGGCCGAATACATATCGGTGGTTTGTTCGGATGCGTTGATATGCAGGCCCTCGCCGCGAACCGTCACTTCACATCGGTGGCGGAATTTATCCACGGTCAGCACGACGCTTACCTCAAACCCTGCGGATTTGCCGAAAAAACGTCCGAGTTTTTCAATGCGGCGGCGGGCATATTTTTTGAGATGGTCGGAAACCTCAAAATTCTTGAAGGCGAAAGAGATATTCATCCTGTGCTCCTTTAAGTGGTACGTGGCTTCAAAAATATTTCCTGCGTCTTGAAGAAGAAGGAATATCAAGCGATGTGCGATACTTGGCGACAGTGCGCCGGGCGATGTTGACCTTGAGGGATCTCTTGAGCATTTCGCCGATGCGTTCGTCGCTCAGGGGGGTATTTGCGTCTTCTTCGGCAATAAATTTTTTTATCTGTGCTTTCACACTTTCCGAGCCCACCTGGCTACCGTCGTCCAGTTCAAGACCGCTGTTGAAAAAGAATTTTAATTGAAAAATTCCGTGCGGCGTCGCAACGTATTTGTTGGTTGTAATACGGCTGATTGTGGATTCATGCATATCTATATCATCGGCAATATCTTTAAGAATCAATGGGGAGAGTTTTGTAACGCCGTATTCAAAAAAATCCTGCTGATGACGAACAATGCTCTCCATAACTTTATACAGCGTGCGTTGACGTTGATAAAGACTTTTAATCATCCATGCCGCTGAACGCATTTTTTCACTGCAATATTCTTTTTCCTGTTCTGATGTGAGTTTTATTTTTGCATGATACAGAGAAGAGAGATGTAATTGCGGCAACCCGTCTTCATTGAACAGGATTACAAATTCATTGTCGATTTTGTAAACATAGACGTCCGGGCTGACATACGTTGGTTCGCCACCGCCGAAACTTGCTCCCGGCATAGGGTCAAGACTCTGAATGATATCAAGGTATTTTTTCAGGTTATTCATATCCAGCCTGAATTTGCGCAACAACGGCCTGTATCGTTTTGCTTCAATATCTTCGAGATGCGATTCAACAAGTTCAACGAGCACAGGGTCACGGTCATAACGCAGATTTTTGAGCTGCACGAGCAGACACTCCCGCGCGCTTCGCGCGGCAACGCCCACAGGGTCGAAAAGCTGCACGCGTTCCAAGACCGCGCCCGCCTCGCTGACTGTACATGAGGCCATGTCCGCAATTTCTTTGAGTGCCGCCTGCAAATAGCCTGATGAAGAGAGATTGCCGATGATCGCCTCGCCGATGTTTTTTTGCGTTTCACTCATGGTAGAAAGGCACAATTGCCAAAGCAGATGGCTTTCCAGCGTAGGTTTTGCCGAGCAGCGTCCCTCAAGCGGGGCAATTTCCTCAGACGATTCAAACTCGCGCGCCTGCAAGAGGCAAGGGGTGCTGGCAAACTCGCCGAGATAGTCCTCCCAGTCGGCATTGCAGTTGATTTCTCTGCCGTAGCCGTCTTCGTCAATGCCGTCCTGGCGGATTTCAGGATTGTTTTCCGCCGCGTCGTCTTCGCCGGAGTCTTCTTCAAGAAAAGGATTGTCAACAAGTTCCTGCTGCACTGTCTCCAGCAGCTCCAGACGTGAAAGTTGCAGCAGCCCGATGGCTTGCTGCAGCATCGGCGTCATAAAGATTTGCTGGCTGAGTTTTAATTGTTGGCTGAGTTCGAGTGCCATGCTGTTTTTTTGTTGGAAATGTGTTCAAAAAATACATTTGTCCAGTTGTTATCAAAGAGTGTGCCATATTGTAAAAAATATGCAATGGCCGGTTGTTAGCTTTAATCCGCTGTGAATTAAATTATGATATCACAGGAAAATCAGTGCCGACCCAGCTTGCGTACAAGAAGTTCATTGACAAGGGCGGGGTTGGCTTTGCCCTTTGTAGCGCGCATGACCTGACCCACAAAGAAGCTGAGCAGTTTTGTTTTGCCGCTCCTGTACGAGGCCGTCTCTGCGGGGTGAGCGGCAACAGCCGCGTCGACGGCCGCTCCCAGCGCGCCGGAATCAGAAATCTGCCCAAGATTTTTTTCTTTGATATACGCTTCGGGCATGGCACCGGTGCTGAAAATTTCGGCAAAAATATCGTTGGCAATTTTGGCGCTGATCAGCCCCTGATCCACAATGCGCACAAGCTCCGCAAGAGCTTGCGGCCGCATGGCCCATTTTGCCGGATCAGCCGGCAGATTGCGGGCATGGCATTCACGCAGCAGGGGGCCGAGCATGTAGTTTGCCGTCTTTCTGGCGTCAGACAAGCCTGCCGCTGTTTCAAAAAAATCCGCCATGTTCGGGTGTTGCACAAGCATCTCGATGTCCGCCTCAGGCAAGCCGGTCATCGCTTTAAAGCGTTCAAGGCGCGTATGCGGCAGTTCAGGCATTTCGTTTTTCCACGCGTCCAGTTCTTCCCCGCTGATTGTGACCGGCAGGAGATCCGGATCGGGGAAGTAGCGGTAGTCGTGAGCTTCTTCCTTGCTGCGCATGGCAATGGTAACATTTTTGACGGCATCATAGAGACGTGTTTCCTGCGTCACGGCGTCTCCGTCATCCAGGATGCCCTGCTGGCGGGCGATTTCATATTCTATGGCGCGCTGCACATTTTTGAACGAGTTAAGATTTTTGATTTCAGAGCGGATGCCGAAACGCGTGCTTCCCGCCGGACGCAGGGAAACGTTGGCGTCGCAACGGAAGCTGCCTTCTTCCATATTTCCGTCACACACACCAAGATAGGTCACAATGCCGTAAAGGGTTTTCAGATACGCCACGGCTTCGGCGGGCGAGCGTATGTCCGGTTCTGAAACAATTTCCACGAGCGGTGTTCCCGCCCTGTTCAGATCGACATAGCTGACGTTTTCGTCCTGCGCGTGGATATTTTTGCCCGCATCATTTTCCAAATGAATGCGCGTAATGCCGATGTTTTTTTCAATCCCGTCCGCCCGAATGCTCAGGCAGCCGTGTTCACATACAGGAAGGTCAAATTGAGAAATTTGATATCCTGCTGGAAGATCAGGATAAAAATAGTTTTTGCGCGCAAAGACAGAATAAAGGTTGATCGTACAGTTTGCGGCAAGTCCCACAAGCGCCGCGTAATGCACAGCCTGCCGGTTGAGTGACGGCAACGCGCCCGGCATGCCGAGGCAGATTTCGCAGACATTGGTATTTGGCGGTTGGCCGAACATGGTGGGACACGGGCAGAACAATTTTGAGGCTGTGGCAAGTTGGATGTGCACTTCCAGGCCGATGACGACTTCACATACAGTCATATGTCAATCCATTTTTACGACGGGCATGTTGTCGTGTATTGTGTTATCGCCGTATGCGGTGCAGACTGAGCGGCTCAGGCCTTCTCCCTGCGGCGGCCCTGCCCCGCGTCGTCCGTTATGACGCCCCGTGTGCGCAGGCGTTCCAAAAAGGAAGGTTCGTCTCCCATCAGATATACTGCGTCAGGCAGCCCTGTCACGGTAAGCAGGTCGTCTGACTGCAAGATTCTGCCTTCCTGTCCGTCCGCGGTGATGTGACATTCTGTGGAGCCGTGCAGGATGCGCAGGCTGAATACGGCGCTGCTCCGGCAGACAACGGGAGGAAACGCGCTGAGAAAAGGGCAGACAGGGGTGAGAATAAGCGCCTCAAAAGCGGGGTGGATCAAAGGCCCGCCCGCTGACGCGCAATAGCCGGAGCTGCCCACGGGCGTGGAAAGGATAACGCCGTCGCCGCGCAAAACGCCCATATGCTGTCCGTCTATGGAAATATCGATGCAGACAAGACGCGCAAGGGCACCGCGGCTTAACACCACGTCGTTCAGCGCCGTTCCGGACGCCGCTGTCATGCCGGCACTGGCGACAGACCAGCGCAACGCCATGCGGGAGCGCACAGCGGCCATGCCCTCAAGACAGGCCGCAACCGGCTCTTGCCAGTGTTCGGGCCGGACGTCCGTCAGAAAACCCACACGGCCGAAATTGACGCCCAGCAATGGAACGGAGCGTCCGGCAAGGCGTCGCACCACGCCGAGCATGGTGCCGTCGCCGCCAAGCACGATGACAAAAAAAAGGTCATTCGCCTGATATGCCGGACTGTCGCAACCGGCGTCAATCATGGCGGCGGGATGCCCCCGGCGGCGCAGCCAGCAAAGTATTTCAAAACCAAGAAGGGCAGCGCGTTCATGCCCTGTCTTGCAGACAAGGAGCACGCGGCGGCGTGAGGTATTTTGCATGACTTGGCAAAATACGTTATCATAGGGGTGACCGCAAGTCCATTTCCCCGATACGCTGAGGGAATGTTGACAGGTATTGCGTCATCAATCTGTTTGCCGCAGTGCGGCAATGCATACAATAAACATGCTATGCCTGATTATGGATAACACTCTGTATTTGTAGCGGATTATGCTAAATTACGGAAGCGTCTTGTCAGCGCGGCTTCTTTGAC
Organism: Candidatus Desulfovibrio trichonymphae; assembly: GCF_002355955.1. Lineage (NCBI taxonomy): Bacteria > Pseudomonadati > Thermodesulfobacteriota > Desulfovibrionia > Desulfovibrionales > Desulfovibrionaceae > Desulfovibrio > Candidatus Desulfovibrio trichonymphae. The sequence continues at coordinate 808,839 of NZ_AP017368.1, forward strand.
ATAATACTGGCTGCGATAAATCGAACGTAAACTTTATCTCGCGGTATCATCATGGAAGACACTTCTTATTCAGGCAGTGCACACCGCCGCAGGGATTTGTTCTACCGGCTGACGGATAATTATCTTTTTGAAAATCCGGCGGCATCAAGCCGTATCTGCAACAAAAAACAATAAAGGTTGATATGCCCCTTTACGAATACATTTGTAAAAAGTGCGGCCATGAATTTGAAGAGCTTGTTTTCGGCGGTGTGACGCCCACCTGCCCGGACTGCGGCCTTGACAAAACGCGCAGACTCATGTCGCGTTCGGCCCGTTATCCATCTCGTGGTTCAGCCGATGAAGGAGAAGGAGGGTATGGGGCATCTTCTTCAGGGTCAGGCGGCTGCGCGGGGTGTTCCGGCGGCAATTGCGCGAGCTGCGGACATTAGCCGGCCGGAGTCATTTTTCGCCGTCTTCATTGCAATATTAACGTCAGGAAGACATGCAGAAACAGCTTGTCATCGCCACGCGCGGCAGCAGGTTGGCGCTCTGGCAGGCCCATTATGTCAGAGACCGGCTCAGGGCTCTGTGCCCTGTTGCTGATATTTCCCTTTGCGTGATCAAAACGACAGGGGACGTCATTTTGGATGTTCCTCTGGCCAAGGTCGGCGGCAAGGGACTTTTTGTCAAGGAAATTGAAGAAGCGCTTCTGGACGGTCGGGCGGATTTGGCCGTACACAGCATCAAGGATGTCCCCATGCTGCTGCCGGCGGGACTGACGCTCGCATGCGTGCCTTCGCGCGAAAACAGCTCAGACTGCTTTCTTTCCGTCAGGCACGCTGATATGGAGGCATTACCTGAAGGGGCGAGCGTGGGCACCGGCAGCCTGCGACGGCAGGCGCAGCTGCTGGAGGTAAGGCCGGATTTGCACATTGCAAATCTGCGCGGCAATGTGGAGACGCGCCTGCGTAAAATGCAGGATGGAGGTTACGACGCCATTATTCTGGCGTCTGCGGCTGTTCGACGCCTTAATCTTGCCGCGCCGCACATGCATTTTTTCGATGTCTCCCGTTTTTTGCCCGCCGCCGGTCAGGGGGCGCTTGGCATTGAATGCCGCGCTGATGACGACGAGCTTAAAGACGTGCTGCGTGCGTTGGAAGACCGTTCAGCAAGATGCTGCGTGGAAGCTGAACGCAGCCTGCTGGCAGGGCTTGAGGGCGGCTGTCAGGTGCCTGTGGCAGCGCATGCGCGGCTGCTTGATAAAAAAACGCTGTTTTTGAGCGCCCTGGTGGCCGAGGTGGACGGCAGCCGCGTGCTGCGTGGCGACATATCCGGCACTGCCTCGGACGCTGGTGCTCTTGGGCTACAATTGGCCGATAATCTGCTGAAAATGGGCGCCCGTGACATTTTGGACAAACTTTTGGGATGAACTGACCGTATGCCTATTCCCGTTACATTGCCGGCCTCTCGCCTGCATGCCACGTTTGATCCCGGACGCATTCCGTGGGAGGACAGCCGTGCTGTTCCGCTGCCCCGCAACAACGGCGTCAATTCTTTTCAACCGCGGGCCATGCAGGCCTTGAATCTGGCCCTGCAAATATCCGCCGCGGGCTACAATGTATACCTTTCCGGCGAGGCAGATATGGGCCGCAGCCATCTGCTCTTGTCGTGGCTGCGCCCCAGGGCCCGCAAGTCGGCAACACCGCCGGATCTGGTGTACGTGCATAATTTCAAGGATCCCGATCGTCCTGTTTTGCTGATTTTTCCTGCGGGGCAGGGCAAAAAATTCAGGCAGTCGTTAAGGGAACTTATTGAAAATATTCAAAAAGAATTGACACGTCGTTTTGAGGCGACAACGTACGTCAGGCAGCACACAAAGCTGTTGAATCAATTTCAGAATGTGCGCATGGGGCTTTTGCACAAAATGAATTCTGTTGCCGTGCATAAGGGTTTTACTCTGGATATGGACGACAACGGCGCTCTGACGCTGCACCCGCTGGTGGATGGCAAACGCCTGAGTGAGGAGGAATTTGACCGGCTGGACAACACCGTTCGTTTGAATCTCAAGCGGCGGGGCGACAGTCTGGTGCAGTCCATGGCCGGCTTTATGCGTCGCATGAACAAGGCGCTTGAATCTTTTCATGACAATGAACGCGGTCTGGAACAGCAGGTCATGACGCAGGTGCTGGCCGCATTGTTGACGCCCGTACGCGACCATATGCTGAAAATTTGTTTCGTGACGGGTCTGGGGGAATACTTTGCCGCCCTGCATGAGGATATCTTAAAAAATACAGAGGCGTTTCTTGCGCGTGACGGCGCGCAGGCGTCGTCTGTCGGCGATGCGCATGCGGCCGGCATGCAGGAGAACATTTTTTACCGCTATGAAGCCAATCTTTTTGTGGACAACAGCGAACTTGCCGGCGTGCCCATTGTGGTGGAAGACCACCCGACAGCGGTCAATCTGCTGGGCTGCGTCGAGCGCGAGTCGGAAATGGGCGCGCTTGTCACGAATTTTACCCTGATCAAGGCCGGCAGCCTGCACAGGGCAAACGGCGGTTTTCTGCTGCTGCATGTTGAAAATATTCTGCAGCACCTTGCCGCCTGGGAAGGTCTTTTGCGCGCGCTGCACGCCAATACGGCGCGTATTGAAGATATGGACGAGATCCCGGAATCGGCCACGCGCCCCAAGGGCATCACGCCCGATCCCCTGCCCCTGAATCTCAAGGTGCTTCTGATCGGCGGGGAAGAGATGTACGAGACCCTGCTTGTCAATGACGATCGTTTTTCCAAGCTTTTTCGGATTAAAGCCCATCTGGCCGATGCTGCGGAGCGCAACGCGAAAAATATTCGTCTATATCTTAAATATATTGCCGGCATTATTTCCGAAACAGGCTTGTGTCCTTTTGACCGTTCAGCTCTCGCCTGGCTGATTGATCTGGGCTCGCACCTGTGTGAAGACCAACGTCGTCTTTCCCTGAAATTTCCTCTGCTGCGCGAAGTCATGATTGAGGCGGCCGCCATTGCCGCACTGCGCGGTTTTGCCCTTGTCAGCGCCGCCGTGCTTGAAGAGGCCTATGCGGGGCGCACCTGGCGCGCCAATCTGGTGGAAGAAATTTTTATGGAGGAATACGACCGTGAGCTGATCAAGGTGCGCACCAGCGGTTCGGCTGTTGGTCAGGTCAACGGTCTTTCCGTCACCTGGCACGGCGATTTTGAATTCGGCCTGCCGCACCGCATTTCCTGCACAGTGGGCGTGGGGCATGAAGGCATTATCGATCTGGAACGAGAGGCGGAACTTGGCGGCCCCATTCACACCAAGGCCATGATGATCCTGAAAAGCTACCTCACAAATCTTTTTGCCCAAAACAAGCCGCTGATTCTCTCAGGTTCCTTGTATTTTGAGCAAAGCTATGCGGGCATTGAGGGGGATTCCGCCTCAGGCGCGGAACTGGCGGCACTGCTTTCCGCTCTGGCGGATGTGCCTGTCCGGCTTGATCTCGCGTTTACAGGCGCGGTGAGCCATTCAGGGCAGATACTGCCTGTGGGCGGCGTGACGCGCAAGATCGAGGGCTTTTACAAAGTGTGCGCCAGACACGGGCTGACAGGTTCACAAGGTGTGATCATTCCCGCCGACAATGTGGATCACCTGATGCTGGCGCCGGATGTATTGGACGCAGTGGAACAGCGGCGCTTCGCCATCTGGCCGGTGCGGCGCATTGAAGAGGCGCTTTTTTTACTCACCGGGCTGTCCGCCGGGCAGCGTCGGAAAAACGGCGGATTTACCCCCGGCAGTCTTTATGAACTGGTGGATAAACGTCTGGAACGTCTTGGCGCGGCCGCGCAAAACGCGTTTAAGCGTGTGCGGCGGGCTGAACAGCGAGCCGGAACAGGTATATGAAAAACAAAAAACTCTTGCTTGAGGCTGCCGAAGATCTTTTTGGCGAATACGGTTATGTGGTTGCGCTGCCGCCGTTAAAACGCTGTTCCAGATCAAGCAGCGCCTGTTTTACGGCAAACCCTCCGGCAAAACCTGTCAGGGCGCCCTTTGCGCCGATCATCCTGTGGCAGGGAATAATCAGGGCAACCGGGTTTGCGTTGGCCGCGCCGCCGACGGCGCGGGCTCTGTTCCGGTTGCCGAGATGTTCCGCCACTTCCCCGTAGGTGCGCGTTTGACCGTAGGAGATGGCGCAAAGCTCGCGCCAGACCGCCTGTTGAAAGGGGGTTCCCCGAGTTTTGACGGGCAGGTCGAAGGCGCGAAGTTTGCCGTTTATGTAGGCAAGCGTTTGTGCACAGGCTTCGTTCAGAACAGCGCAGGATGGCGAAGTGCGCGGTTTGTCGCCGCAAAAATACAGGCGATGGATGGCGTCTGTATCGGCCTCAATGTGTATGCGTCCAACAGCGGTGCACACAACGGCGTGAAACAGTCCGGCTTCGCCGGGACACCCTGCGGAAGAACCCTGTTCAGCTTCAGCCCTGTTCATTCTGATGTCGTTGCTCATTGGAACCTTCCTCCGCTTCACGTATCAGTTTTTTTGCAAGACGGAACTGCCCTTCCACGCTGCCGGCCGCGCCGTCCAGCTTAGCGGCCAGTACAGCCTGCAAAATATAGCTGTAAAAAGGGCCTGGAGCAAGGCCGAGGCGGTGCAGATCGTCGCCTGTGATGTCCGGTTTTTCACGGCGCCATTGTGTGATGTAGCGAGACAGATTTTTTTGCAGGCCGGGATTGTCCGCCGTCGCCATCAGCGTGAGCAGGCACTCTGGAGAGACGGGACGAAGCATTGCGTGCAACGTGCTTATTTTTGCGCTTCCCGTATCATCCTTCCGCTGCCATTTTTTCAATTTGTCCCGTAACATGCGCATCTGTTCCCGCTGTTGCAGGATTTCCTTTTTTGTTATTTGCGGCAGGCCCATGCGGTCATAATTTTCCGAGGTTTCCTTATAGGGCAGACCTGTGTTGAGCCCGTAGAAATAGGCAAGCCAGGGCTGCGCTGTGTCATTGGAATAGAGCAGCGTGTACCAGGCGAACATTTCCCGCTGTCTGCGCAGCAGGGCGACCTTGCCCGGGTTCAGGGTAAGCGTCGGATTTATTGCCTGTAATATGCCGATTTCGTTCATGCGTATAAAACAGGCCGGCGGATCCGCCTCATCGCAAATATGTCTGTATTCATTAAACAGACGCACCGGAGAAAGACGATCCATCAATTTCAGGGAGAGCGCGTTCTTGATAAGTTTTTCTGTTCCCGCGCCAAGATTGAATTTATAGCGCTGTTCAAAGCGCAAGGCCCTGAGACAACGCGTGGGGTCTTCCACAAAGCTCAATGTGTGCAGCACGCGAATGGTGTGGTTCTTGATGTCCTGATAGCCGCCGAAAAAATCCACAAGTTGTCCATAGTGTTCTCCGTCAAGGCGCACCGCCAGAGCATTGACGGAAAAATCCCTGCGGAAGAGATCCATCGTGATGGAAGAAAGTTCCACTATGGGCAGCGCGGCCGGGTATTCATAATACTCCAGCCGTGCCGTGGCAACGTCGATGCGTGACTCGCGCCCTTCCCTGTCATGGAAAATCACGACAGACGTCAAAAATTTTTGATGTTCCCGCACGCGCCCGTTCAGTTCAGATGCCAGAGCCCTTGCCAGCGCTGTGCCGTTGCCCTCCACAACCAGGTCTATGTCCCGGGTGGGCCTGTTTAACAGCAAATCCCGTACAAAACCGCCCACGGCATAGACCTGCAAACCGAGTTTTTCCCCCAGTTCTCCGGCAAGATTAAGGAGATTACGTGATTCAGCGGACAGACGATCCCATATGTATCTGCTGATATTGCGTTCTTTGCGCCGGTGTTTCTGCACGGAGAGCTGACCCGGGTCACCGGCAAAAAAATTGATGAGGTCCGTGCGCGTGACAACGCCGATCACCTGATCGTTTTCCACAATAGGCGTCAGACGCTGGCGCGCGCCCACGATGACGTCTGTCAAATCCTGCAGTGAGGCTTGTGGCGGCAGCGTGTGCACACGGCGTTGCATATATTCGTCCACCTGTTCATTGCCGAGGCCGTGGGCGCCTGCCCGCGACGCCGTCTGTGCGTCCAGCAGCCCCACGCAGACGCGCGAGCCTGCTTGGAATACCGGCACCGCCTTGAGGCCGAAATGCAGCATGAGTGCATCCGCCTCGCGTATGGTCGCCGTGGCGTCAATGCCCACAGCCGGCGAAACCATATATTCGCGCGCCGTTTTGCCGGGGCTGCTTTTTTCTTTCAGACACCGCAGTATGGCATCCCGCACTTCATGGAGAAGCATGGAGCGCACGGACGCAGAAGCGGCGTGAGCATGCCCGCCTCCGCCCAGCGCCTTGCAGATTTCGCCCACATCCACAGCTTTATTGCGGCTGCGCGCCACCACCTGAATGCGGTCGCCCATGCGTCCGACGGCAAAGAGGACAGGGAGTTTTTCCATTTCCATCAGTTTGTGCGCAAGGCTCGCAAAATCACCCAGATAGTGCTCCAGGGAAGCTTCTGCCAGAACCACCTGACAGTTGTTTATGGTATAGGTGCGGGCCGATTCGAGCAGGCTGTTCAAGGCCTGTATGTGCAGGCTGGTCAGTTCGTGCGAGGCCATTTCGTTGATCTGATTGACGTCCATGCCCTGCGCAAGCAGCCAGGCCGCTGCCAGCAAATCTTCCGCCGTGGTGGAGGGATAGGTGAAGGAGCCTGTGTCGCTGTAAATGCCGAGGCCGAGCAGTGTGGCTTCCCCGCAGGTCAGACGCGCCCCGTTTTGTTGCAGATGCCGGGCGAGCAGTGTGGTGACGGCCCCCATCGGGGCGGTATGGACGGCGTCAGCCGTAATATCGTCGAGTGAATCAGGATGGTGGTCCCATGCTTCCACGACAAGGCGTTTGCGTTCCAGCAGGGGCGCGACATGGCGCACGCGGTCGTGTTGCCGCGTGTCCACCAGAACCAGCCTATCAAAATCGTCCCAGCGCAGATTGTCTGCTTCCACAAAGCCGTACATGGTTTTGTCGAGCTCCGCATAGACTTTTTGCAGGGGGCGTTCCTGTGTGCCGGGGAAGAGCAGCCCGCACGGCGCATAGAGATGCCGGGCGGCCAGCATGGCGGCCAGGGCGTCAAAATCCGCATTCGTGTGGCAGGTGACAAGTGTGTTCACAATGGTTCTTACATCCTGCTTCGCGGGTGGAATTGACGGTGCACGCTGCGCAGGCGTTCTGCCTGAACGTGGGTATAGATTTCTGTGGCGCTTATGTCGGCATGTCCGAGCAGCATCTGCACGGCGCGCAAATCCGCCCCGCCTTCCAGAAGATGGGTGGCAAAGGAATGCCGGAAGGTATGCGGAGAGATATGCCGCCGTATTCCGGCAAGCAGCGCATATTTTTTAACGATTTTCCAGATATACTGGCGCGTCAGGCCGTGACCGGACCGGTTGATGAAGATGCGGCTGCCGGCGGGCATGAACAGGGGCCGCCAGTCGCGCAGATATTCGTCAAGCATTTTCTGCATCAGGCCGTGCAGCGGCGCAAGGCGTTCTTTGGCCCCTTTGCCGAACACGCGTACAAGCCCGCGCTGCAAATCCAGATCGGCAAGCGCCAGACTGCACAGCTCGGAAACCCGCAGACCGGCGGCATACAGCAATTCCAGAATGCAACGGTCGCGCCGCCCGCATTTTTCTTTCATGTCCGGCTGGTTCAGCAGGCTTTCCATTTCTTCCCGGCTCAGCACTTCCGGCAGGTGCAGCGGCATTTTTGGGTTTTCCAGCAATGTCATGGGGTTTGCGGTGATGACGCCCTCCTCCACGGCAAAACTGAAAAAAGCGCGCAGGGCAGCCAGACGTCGCGCCAGCGTCGGTGACGTGTTGCCGCGGCTGCGCAGCCATGCGAGGTAGAGAAAGATATGCTGCTCGTCCGGCCCGGTCTGAACGGGTGGCGGGGCGGGGGAGACGCCGCTTTGGGCAAGCTCCGCGGAAAACAGAAAAAAATTTTCCATGTCCAAGGTATAGGCCTCCACCGTGCGCGGTGAAAGCCCCCGTTGCGCATGCAGGCAGTCACACCAAGGATCAATCAGCTCGCTCAGGTGTTCCATAGCTGTTCGTGACCCTTTAAATTTTATAATTTTACTTCCGTGAAATAGACAAGCATTTTTTCATACGCATCCTGCGCCGAGCGGCAGGTGTCGAGCAAGCAGCCCGGCGTTTCGGAAAAATCCTTCAAGCCGCGATAGTAAAACAGTTTATGCTCCTCATCGATAATGAAGGACACGATGCCGCCGCTTTTCATCGCCTTGGTGAGTTGTTGAGCCAAAAGCCAGATGCAGTCTTCCGTATTTTTCACTTTTTCCGGCAATTCGCTGCGCTCCAAAAAGCGTACCACGCCTTTCTCAGCGTAAAGGATTTCACGCCTTACCAATTTTTCCACCGAGGTGTTTTTGGCACGGGCCAGCACATCGGCCTCGCCAAACTTCATATCATTAAAGGCATACTGTGAATAGAGGTCAACGCAAAAGCGGCTGTCGCGGTCAAGTTCTCCGTCCTGTTCTGTAAAGTAGAGGTCAAGCTCATGATTAATGATTTGCAGGGCGCTGCGCACACTCATGGCTGTACCGTCGGCTTCCAGCACTTTGGCAAAGCGGGAATACACGCCCATGCCCTGCCCGATGGCAGATTGCGCCAAGTCCACCGGCGCGATGTTGGAGCGTTGCAGGTCTTTCAGTACAGGTTTTAACTCCCGCTTGAGTACATTAATAAACTCACGGCGAGTGCAGATGGGCGCGTCGGCGGGACGCTTGCGGCAAACCAGGACAATAATTGTTCTTACTTCCCGCGCGGAAAGGTTTTTTCAGATATGTCGTCCGCGTTTTGTCTCCATCCACCTCGACAAGGGCAAAAATAAATTCTTCCGGCTTGTTCAGCGCGGTCAGTATCTCATTTTTTGTCACTGTAACGGTATCCGCGCCTTTCGCGCGACCCTTCACTTCGATGAAGCGCAAGCAGGCGTTGGCCTCGCCGCGTCGATCCTCTGGTATGAAAGATTCCACGTCATAGCCGCATTTTGCGGCACTGACATCACGCGGGATGAATCCAAGCTCTTTTTCAATATCCATAACCGATTGCATGGCGGCGTGTTCAACCGCCTGCCGTGTCGCCGTATCAGGCGTCTCAGGCATATCGGCGGGAGACGTGCCCATAAGCCGGTTCAGCAACCCGCGCGGAATGACCAACGCGCCGCCGACCACCACAGGCGGCATGGCGGAAATCAGCTTTTCCGTTTCGAGTTCAGCAAGCCGTTTCTGCAATCGCGCCGCCAGTTCCTCGGCGCGTCTTGCCGCAAGCTGTGAATTGAGCCGGGCATTAACTTTTCCGGCAGCTTCCTTTTGCTTCAAATCGGCGGCCCGGAAATCCCAATACTGTATCTCGGCGGTCAGGCTGACTGTCTTTCCAATCAGGTGTTCCTTGCGCGTCCGCACTTCGGAAAAATGGGCAGGGATGATATTGGCAATAGCATAGCCATGCGCCAAGTCTTCCACATCTTTTTGCAGCCAGGTCTGTTTGCCGATAAAACTCTGCACGGACGCTTGCTCATCAGCCATTGCCGCCCTGTAATCCAGATACGGGGCATATCCGACATGAAGAGGCGTACCGTCTTCCTTAATCTCCACAAGATGGATATGTTTGGAGATGACACGCTTGCCGCCGTTCGGCAGGATTACACCGTCCTGAATTGCATCTTCAATATAGAACAGCAAACGCGCTTCCATACCAAAGTCGTTATCGTCAATGAAGACAGAACCGCGCTTGAGCACGTCTATATTGCGCTCACGGAGCAGATCAATGGTTGCTACCAGCAAGCGGATGGCCGGGGCAGATCAACGATGCGGGCGGAGACCCTTGCGCGGCGCGAAAGGCTTTATCAAAACAAATCCGTTCATAGCGTTGCAGCACAGGTTCGCCGAAACCAATCTGCATATCCCGGTTGCGCACGGCAAAGGGCACGGCGGTGATTTCATAACGTCTGTTCTCGCGCGGCGAATTTTGCCTCCCACACTGCGAAAGGTTTCGATAAAAAAAGCCTCAATAAAATGCGGTTGTAGCTTGTGCGCTTCAAGTCGCTCCATATCCTCACGGATTGCCATAACCGCATGAACATCCATAATATCCTCGGTCAGCGCGCGTTCTTCCAGCAATGCCCGTAGCGCCTCACGGTCAAGAGCGCGATCCACCACCCGGGAAAGACGGACGTGCACCTCAGGGTCACTGCCGTAGCGTATTGCTTCAATCAGCAATTCCCGCAGAGAGCGATTGTTGAACGTGACCTTGCCGAGAATGTCGAAAACTTTGCCGCCAAAGGCTTCACGTTCCTGTTCCAGCTTGTCGAACAGGCGCTGGAACACCATGCCTTCACGAATTTCCTGAGAGACAAGATTCCAAAGGTGGCAGACTTCGGTCTGTCCTATGCGGTGGATTCTGCCGAAGTGCTGTTCAAGGCGGTTGGGTTCCAGGGCAGGTCATAATTGACCATCAAATGCGCCCGCTGAAGGTTGATACCTTCACCCGCCGCGTCCGTGGCAATCAGAATACGCATGTCTTTGTCCTGTTTGAAGAGTTCCTCCACCTTGCGGCGTGCATCCCGCAGCACACCGCCGTGAATGACCACAACCGATTTGTCATGTCCGAACAAAGAACGGATTTTCTCCGTAAGATAGCGCAAGGTGTCCCGGTGTTCCGTAAAAATAATGAGCTTCTCGCGTAGTCCTTCGCCGTCGAACATGGCCTTGTCATTCTGTAACAGCCCGGAAAGCTCCTCCCATTTGCGGTTTTCGCCGCTTACGCGAACTGCGTTCGCCATGCTCTCAAGCTGTTTCAAGGTGGAGATTTCAGCCTCAAGTTCGCGAATAGTGGATGCGGCGGACGCCTGATCCGCCACATTTTCTTCCGTGGCTTCCAATTCACCGGACGGCAAATCGTCTTCGTCATAGTCATCTGAAAAGGCATATTCAGCCGCCTGCTTGCCGAATTTTTCCTCGCAGACAATCAAATCCCAATCTGTAATGCGCAGTTTTTCCTGAATTTCCTCATTTCTGGATAGCTTGTCCAAACGGGCTATGCAGAGATTCGTTTCCACAAAAACATTGCCGGATACGGCGGACTCAATACGGTCAATTGATGAGGATGACAAAACGCAGCTGAAATTTGCGGTACAGTTCATCCTGCCATTGTTCTGCCAGATTGCCGGGGGAGACAATCAGGCAGCGTTTCACAGCCCCGCGCGCAATCAGCTCCCTTATGAACAGGCCGGTCATTATGGTCTTTCCGGCTCTGGGTCATCGGCAAGAATGTACCGCAGCGGTAAACGGCCAAGCATTTCCTGATATACTGCGGAAATCTGGTGCGGCAACGGCTCTATATCAGAGGTATGGACGGCAAGATACGGGTCGAAAATATGGGCAATCGGAAACAAGGCGCAGCAGGTTTGCGTCCGCGTCAAAACTCCAGGGCAGGCTGTTGTCCTGAACTTCAATCGCCGCTTCATTTTCTCTGTAGAGAAGTTGACTGCCCAGATGCCCTTTGCTGTCTTGAAGGTAATTTCCAAAACAGCCGTGCCGTACCATTTGACGGCCACGACCATCACAGGCTCTTTGCCGCCTATGCCGAGAACGCTGCTCCCGACAATAATTCTTTCCAGTTACGCCATACCTGCCCCGTTGCCGGTCTTATTGTTGAACATACCGCGCCATACTGATGCAGGATAACTAAAATGGTCTGTAATATCCACCAAAATTTTACCTATGCCCGCACCTGCGATATGCTTCACAACCATGGAATGTATCCCAATACCTCCATCAGCAGCGATATAAACAAAGAATGAACTACAGCCGCATGGCCGGAATCGTCCAAAACTGTTCGCTCCAATTCAGTAAAATTATTGATATCAGAGTGGGCAAAACGTTTTCAAAATATTTTTAGAGTGACGCCTTGCTGGTCTACATGCCCTAGGCAAGGCGGCTTTTCCCCTTTACATGGCCGCACGGCAAAGAGTATAAAAAGTTAACAGTAATCATTCTGGTATATTTTTGAGCAAAAGCGGTGATGGTTCTTTCCATTGCCGGTGAAGATGCTTCAGGGGCCGTGACGGAAAACGCGGGATTGCGCCAAGAGGCATGGAGAAAGTATGACGTCCGTAACGAATGATTTTCTGAACTGTTTCTTGCAGTTCATGAACCGCAAGGGGCTGAACACCACCTCACAGCGCTGCGCTATTGCCGCCGCCTTTTTTGATCTGCCCGGCCACCATTCGCTGGAGGAATTTTATCAGCACATCGTCAGACAGGATCCGGGCATAGGTCAGACAACCGTCTATCGCACCCTGAAGCTGCTTTGCGAGGCCGGCTTTGCCTCGGAAATACATTTCAGCGACGGCATAGCCCGCTATGAAGTGGCAAAGCCGAACAGCCACCATGACCATATCGTCTGCCTGAGTTGTGGAAAAATTCTGGAAATTTGCAATCAGCGCATTGAAGCGCTCCAACGTGAGCTGGCGGCGAGCCGTGATTTCACCTTGAGCGGTCATGTGCACAATCTTTACGGCTGTTGCGCGGACTGCCGCAACGGCGTCGGCAACGACAAAGGACGGGCTGCCGAGCCGGAAGATTTGCGCAAGTAACCTGCCGGGGGGAGACAGAGATATGGGTGAAATTCTCGCAATCTGCATAAGCAAACGCAAAGGGACGCCCAAAAAGCCGGTGAATTCGGCAGTGCTTGTTGAAAATTACGGCTTTGAACACGATGCCCATGCCGGCAACCTGCACAGACAGGTGAGTCTGCTTTCTTCGGATCGCATTGAGGATTTTCGCCGTCGGGGCTTTGTCGCGCCGTTCGGCTGTTTTGGGGAAAATCTGGTGGTGCGGGATATTGATCTTGTAACGCTGCCCGTGGGCACGCGTTTCGCATGCGGAGACGCTTTGCTTGAAATGACGCAGATAGGCAAGGAATGTCACAACCATTGTCAGATATATCACGCCGTGGGCGAGTGCATCATGCCGACGCAGGGGGTCTTTGCCAAAGTGCTGCGCGGCGGCGTGATAACAACGGGCGCTGATCTTGCGGTTTTGCCGCCGGAAATCCAAGGGCAATAACGCGCTGTTTCAACTTGCCCGGTCATAACGGAGCGCGGCACAATTCTTTGGTCTGCGCGTTATGTGCCGCGCAGGCGGTGTCTGCGCCTGTCAGTCCGCTCCCGCATCAAAAAGCGGCCTGTCACGGAGTCCGGGTCGGCCACAATGGCTTCCGGCGTTCCCGCGGAAACAATCAGCCCGCCGTTTTCCCCGCCCCCGGGCCCCATGTCCAGCACATGGTCCGCCGCGAGTATCATGTCCGTATTGTGCTCAATCACGACAACGCCGGCGCCCTTGTCCACCAGGGCGTGCAGCACCTTGATGAGTTTGCCGACCTCGTGCATGTGCAGGCCTGTGGTGGGTTCGTCCAAAATATACAAACTGCCGGGCAGGGATCTTTTGCCGAGTTCGCGCGATATTTTGATTCTCTGCGCTTCGCCGCCGGAAAGCGTTGTGGCAGGTTGTCCAAGGCGCAGATATTCCAGACCCACTTCTTCCAGCACAGCGAGGCGGCGTTCAAGAGTCCGGTAATTTCCAAAAAGCTGTCGCGCCTGATGTACCGTCAGGTCCAGCACTTCCGCGATATTCAGCCCCCTGTAGCGCACTTCCAGGGTTTCGTGATTGTAGCGTTTGCCCTTGCACACGTCGCAGATCACATACACGTCCTGCAGAAAATGCATTTCCACGCGTATTTGGCCATCTCCGCTGCAGGCTTCGCAGCGGCCGCCGCGCACGTTGAAGCTGAAACGGCCGGGCTTGTAGCCGCGCTGCCGCCCATCCGCCGTCATGGCAAAGATGGAGCGGATTTCGTCAAAAATCTTGGCGTAGGTAGCGGGGTTGGAACGCGGCGTGCGGCCTATGGGCGTCTGGTCAATGGCCACAAGACGTTCAACGGGGTGTATGCCGCCGGTGTATGTGATCCCGCCGATGGTGCCCGGCTGGTCCACGCGCAGGCCGAGTTGCAGCGCCAGATGTTTGTAGAGCGTGTCCACAACGAGCGAGCTTTTGCCGGAGCCGGAAACCCCCGTCACGCAGGTCATCACCCCAAGGGGAATACGGCAGTCAATGCCGCGCAGATTGTTGGTGGTGACGTTGTGCAGCACAATTTCACCTTTGCCTGCACGGCGTTTGTCCGGCAGCGCGATGAATTCCTCCCCGCGCAGATAGCGGGCCGTGAGCGTGTTCGCCTTGCCGAGCAAGGCTTCAACACTTCCTGCAAACATGATTTCGCCGCCCTGCGCGCCGGAGCCAGGCCCGAGTTCAATAACCGTGTCGGCCGCGCAGATAGTGGCTTCGTCGTGCTCCACAACGAGCACTGTATTGCCGCGTTTTTTCAGAGAGCGCAGAGTGTCGAGCAGGCGTTCGTTGTCGCGCGGGTGCAGACCGATGGAAGGCTCGTCCAGAACATATGTCACGCCCACAAGACCGGAGCCGAGCTGCGAGGCCAGACGGATGCGCTGGGCTTCTCCGCCGGACAGAGTGACCATGGAGCGGCCGAGGGAGATATACTCCAGGCCGACGTTGTACATAAAGGAAAGACGGTGGGTGAGTTCTTTCATCAGCGGTTCGGCAATGCGCGTGCGGCGTCCGCTGAAGTTGCGTCCGTGAAGCCATGCAAGCGCGCGTTCCACAGAAAGGGCGCAAAAAGCGGCAATGTTCAGATCGTCTACCCGCACGGCAAGGGCGTCCGGCTTGAGGCGCGCGCCATCACAGTCCGGGCAGTTTGTGGACTGACGAAAACGTAAAAGTTCTTCCCGCCAGGCGTTGCCGTATTCCATGCCTTTTTCCAAAAGCGGCACCACGCCGGGCCAGCGTTTTTTCATCTTGCCGGGATCAATATTGATATGTTGCGCTGTTTTGAAATGTTCGCTCTGATAGTCGCCTGTGGCGCCCAAAGCCACGCTGCCGCCCATCCAGTTGCGGCGCAGGCCCGGCGAGCCGACGGCCGGTTTGCCGCTTTCGTCTTCGCCGTAAAACAGGGCGGTCAGGGCTGTGTCGGAAAATTGGTCCAGCGGTGTTGAAAGTTTAAATTTAAAACGTTTCCCCAGTGCCGCGAGCGCCGTTTCATACCGTCGGAAGGATTTTTCCGCCGCCCAAGGCAGCAGCGCGCCCGCATTGAGCGCCAGCCCCCGGTTGGGCGCGATGAGACGCGGCTCAAAATAGTCCACGCTGCCCAGACCAACGCAACGCGGGCAGGCTCCTTGCGGGCCGTTGAAGGAAAAAAGCTGCGGGCTCAACGCAGGCAGAGATATGCGGCAGTACGGACAGACCGAAATTGTGGAATGGATGGTTTCCCTGATTTTTGTCTGCGCTGATCCGAGCTCGTGCAGCACAAGGCGGCCGTCGCCATAGCGCAGGGTCAGTTCCACGGAATTTGCCAGACGGCTGCGTATGCCATCCTTGTTCACCAGACGGTCCACAACAAGGTCGATAGAGTGTTTTTTGTTTTTGTCCAGAATGGGCACGTCGTCCAGCGTGCAAAAGCCGCCGTCCACGCGCACGCGGGCAAAACCCTCGGCCCTGAGTTTTTTAAACCTGTTCGCGTGCGTGCCTTTCTGCATCTCTATGAGTGGCGCCAGCAACATGAACTTTGCGCCTTGCGGGAGGGCCAGAATGTCACTGATGATTTCGTCGCCGGCACGGGCCTCAATAGAGCGGCCGCAGGAAGGACAGTACATGCGCCCCAAGCGCGCGAAAAAAACGCGCAGAAAATCGTGAATTTCCGTCACCGTGCCCACAGTGGAGCGGGGATTGCGCGAAACGCTTTGCTGCTCCAGAGAAATGGCAGGGGAAAGACCCTCGATCTTCTCCACATCCGGCTTGTCCATCTTGGGCAAAAACTGGCGGGCGTAGGCCGACAGGGATTCCACATAGCGGCGCTGGCCTTCGGCGTACACAATGTCAAAAGCGAGCGTGGATTTGCCGGAGCCGGACGGCCCGCAGATCACCACAAGCTCGTCGCGGGGAATGTCGAGGCTTACATTTTTGAGATTGTGCTGCCTGGCCTTTTCAATATGAATAACGCGTTCGTCGGCTATGTTCATGCGCATGTATGTAAGCGGCTTTGGGCTGTTTTGCAAGACGCCCGCAGAGAGGAGCAGTTACGGATTACCGGCATCAAATCATTGCAAAAGAGAATCTCTCCGAAAACATGCACTCTTTACGCGGCCTGAACTTTCAGCTAGTTATGCGGAGTGCATGAAATATCTCTGGTACAAAGCCTGCTCTGCATGGCGGAAGAAGAAATCTTCCGCCGGAACTGTGCCCGTCTGCTCATGGCGCGGGTGGAATACGGCGCGCTTTCCGGAGTTGTGCCGAAGGCGCTGCAATTTTGTTTTGACGCCATGATACAGGGCACGCCGCATGAGGGAGCGCGCCTCGAACTCGCCTGTTTGCCGCTACGCCTGCGCTGCCCCTTTTGCGGCAGGGTTTTCGGCGGGCAGGATCAGGACGCGCTCCACCTGCCATGCCCCGGCTGCGGCGAACTGTTCGGTCATATTGTGGAACAAGGCAAAGAACTGATTTTAAGCCGTCTGGAAATCCTGTAGCCGGACCACCGGCGCGCGACGACAAGGGCGCACAAAAACATTTCCCCGTTTTTAAGGAGAACAACATGCAAATACCCGTAATACGCAATGTTCTGGAAGCGAATGAAAAAACGGCGGGGCAGGTGCGCGCGCGACTGAACAGGCACAACATCCTCACACTCAACATGATCAGTTCTCCCGGCGCCGGCAAAACCTCGCTTCTGGAACGCACGCTCAGCGACCTGGCCGACGAATTTCGGATGGCAGTCATTGAAGGAGATTTGCAGACCACAAACGACGCGCAAAGGGTGGCGGCCACCGGCGCGCAGGCCGTGCAGATCAACACCGACGGCGGCTGCCATCTGGACAGCAATATGATTTTATCCTCGCTGGATAGTTTGAACCTTAAAGGCATGGATATTCTTTTTATTGAAAATGTGGGAAATCTCGTCTGTCCGGTCGAGTTCGATTGCGGAGAAGACGCCAAGGTGGCTCTGCTGAGTGTGGCCGAGGGCGACGACAAGCCGGAAAAATACCCCCTGCTCTTCAATCTGGCCAAAGTTATGGTCTTGAACAAAATCGACCTGATGCCCCACGTCGATTTTGACCGCGCCCGCGCCCGCGCCTTTGCCGCAAAGCTGAATAAGGACCTGGAGATTTTTGAGCTTTCCTGCCGCAGCGGCGAAGGGCTTTCCGGCTGGTATGACTGGCTGCGCAAGGCGCGCATGGAGAAAAAAACCGCATGACGTTCAGACAGCCTGATACGGAGCAAGACAAAAGCAATGACGGCCTGCGCCTGCCGTCATTTTTTGCGGCGTGTTTTCTCGTTGTGGCGGCCATTGTTCTTGCTTATCTGGCAGGAGTCATGCGCGGCAGAACCCACGCGGACAGCGCTGACGGGCAACATGCCGCAGTGAACGCCGCTACGACGGACAAGACGGACGACAGGTACAATACGCAGCAGAGAAACAGCAATGAAAACCAGCGGATACTTGCACCCGAAGAATTGCGTTTTGCCAGCATATTACGGGATACCCCGACAACGGCGCCCAGAACGCAGTCTTTCAAACCCGTGACCGCAACGCCACAACCTGCGGCGCAGCCCGACGCAATCCCGCGGACGGCTGAAAACCCCTCCCCGCAACCGACGCAGCAGCAATCCATGAACGACTATGTTTTTCAGGTGGCCGCACTCAAAAATGAAGACAGCGTGGACGCGCTGCGCCAGCGACTGGAAGGCAAAGGACTGCGCACACGCATGCAGCGTGACGGCAAAAGATTTCTTGTTCTGGTCTTGCTGCGCGGCGATGAAACAAGGGCCGCCGAAATAACGCAACTTATGGCAGACATGCGTCTGGGCAAACCTGTCGTGCGCAGCCGTAAGCCGCTTGTCGCCCCCTGACGAAATGTTCGGCGTGATGCATACATAATTTGGAGAGCATATCGTGAAATTCTGTCCCGTGATATTGTGCGGGGGCTTCGGCACGCGGCTCTGGCCGCTCTCACGCAGCCACTATCCCAAACAGTTTATGGATCTGGGCGGGCGGCGCAGCCTTTTCAGCGACACGCTGATCAGGGTCAAGGACATGCCGGACATGCCGCCGCCGCTGGTCATCTGCAATGAAGAGCAGCGTTTTCTCGCCGCAGCGCAGTTGCAGGCCGAATATCCGGGCCATGCCGGACGCATCATCCTTGAACCTCTCGGACGCAATACGGCTCCGGCCATAGCCGTCGCAGCGCTGGCCGCGCTGCACGCGGAAACATCCCCGCCCTTTCTTCTGGTGCTGCCGTCCGACCATGCGATAAAGGACAGAACCCTTTTTGCGCAGGCAGTGGTCAAAGCCGCAGACATCGCCCTGAACGGCCGCCTTGTGGTCTTCGGTATTCAGCCGACAAAAGCGGAAACCGGCTACGGCTGGCTTGAACGCGGCGACGCGCTTGAGACAGGCTACACGCTGCGGCGCTTTGTGGAAAAGCCCTGTCGAAAAGACGCAGAAGCCATGCTGGCCACCGGTGGATATTACTGGAACAGCGGCATGTTCTTGTTCGCCCCCCAACTGTATCTTCAGGAACTGCAGCGCTACGCTCCCGAAATATATGCGCATTCCCTCGCAGCCTTTGAAGGGCGGCGCACTGACACAGATTTTATACACCTTGACAATACCGCTTTTTCGGCATGTCCGTCTGACTCCATTGACTATGCCGTCATGGAAAAAACCGCGTATGCGGCCATGGTGCCGCTTGACGTCGGCTGGAGCGACCTCGGCTCTTGGGCGGCGCTGTATGCAATGTCAGACAAGGATAAAAACGGCAACGTCCGTGTGGGGGATATCATTGCCGAAGACACGGCGGACACATATCTGCATTCCAGCGGGCGGCTTATTGCAGCTCTGGGAATACACGACATGATTGTGGTGGAGACCGGCGATACGGTTCTGGTGGCGGATAAAGAACGCACCGAAGATGTCAAAAAACTCGTTGCACGCCTTGCCGATGAGAAAAGAGCGGAAAAAGACGTCCACCTGCGCGTGTTGCGGCCTTGGGGCTGGTATGAAACCCTGGCGCTCGGCAACAGGTTTCAGGTCAAACGCATTATGGTCAACCCCGGCGCGGCGCTTTCCCTACAGATGCACCACCACCGCGCGGAGCATTGGGTTGTGGTGAGCGGAACGGGAGAAATCGCTGTGGGAGACAATGTTGTTCTTCTGCATGAAGACCAGTCCACCTATATTCCCCTTGGCGTAAAACACCGTCTGTGCAACCCCGGCAGGATGCCGCTTGAAATTATTGAGGTTCAGAGCGGTGCATATCTCGACGAAGATGATATTGTACGTTTTGAAGACCACTACGGCCGTTTTATGCCGTGACTTCATGTTTTCTGAATTACAGCCCTTTGTTCTGCATAAAGCGCACAAGGTCACAGACGCGGTTGGAGTAGCCCCATTCATTATCGTACCAGGAGACGGCCTTGACCATGCGGCCGTCCTGCACGGTGGTGTAGGACGCCTCGAGGATGGAAGAAGCCGGATTGCCCTTGAAATCCATGGACACCAAGGGCTTATCGTTGTATTCCAAAATGCCCTTCAGGAAGCCTTCAGAGGCATCTTTCAGCTTGCCGAGCAGGGTTTCCGTGTCTGTCTGTCTTTCCAGAATGCCGGAAAAGTCCACCACCGAAACTGTGGGCGTCGGCACGCGCAGGGAATAGCCGCTGAACTTGCCCTTGAGTTCGGGAATCACCTTGGCAACCGCCTGCGCCGCGCCTGTGGACGTCGGTATGATGTTGCAGGCTGCCGCGCGCGCGCGGCGCGGATCTTTATGAGCCATGTCCAGAATGCGCTGATCGTTGGTATAGGAGTGGATGGTGACCATATTGCCTGTCTGTATGCCGAATTCACGTTGCAGCACTAGCACAACAGGCGCCAGACAGTTGGTTGTGCAGGAGGCGTTGGAAACGATGTGATGTTTGAACGGGTTGTACTGATCCTGATTGACGCCCATAACGATGGTGATGTCTTCCTCTTTGGCGGGCGCTGTGATGATGACTTTTTTCGCGCCGTTTGCCAGATGCACCTCCGCCTGTTTTGCGCTGCGGAAAATGCCTGTGCTCTCAACGACAATATCCACATCGCAGGAACGCCAGCCTATGTTGGCGGGGTCGCTTTCGGCAAAGCAGCGTATGTTCCAGTCGCCGACGGTCACGTCCTGACCGTTGACCCGCGCGTCAAAAAACCCCCTGCCGTAGACGGAATCGTATTCCGCAAGGTGAAAGTTTGTTTCCGCGTCAAAGAGGTCATTGATGGCCGTCACCTGCACATGATCCTGACAGCTCCTGTGCAAAGCGCGGAAAACCTGCCGGCCGATGCGGCCGAAACCGTTGATGCCCACGTTGATTTTTTTCATGTACGTACCTCGTTAGTCTTCATAATTGACCCGGACCCGATATGCAGGGACGCATGCGGAGCCGGGGGCGTTGTTTACCCTTTGAACATGAAACGCCGCATGGAAACGTTGAGCACAATGCCGAGCAGCGTGAAATTGAGCAATGTCGCGCTGCCGCCATAACTGATAAAGGGCAGGGGAATGCCCACAACCGGCATCAGCCCGATCACCATGCCTATATTGATGAAAATTTGCCAAAAAAAATAAAAGAATATCCCGACAACCAGCAGACTGCCGAAGCGGTCTTTGGCCTGCACCGCCGTGGAAAAAATGGAAAGCAAAAACAGGCAGAACAGTGTAACCAGTATGACGCAGCCCACAAAACCCCATTCTTCGCCGAACACGGCCACCGCAAAGTCGGAATGGCGTTCCGGCAAAAAACGCAGCTGGCTCTGTGTGCCTTCTGTGAAGCCTTTGCCCCAAAGCCTGCCGGAGCCGATGGCGATGCGCGACTGCAATATATGGTAGCCTGTGCCCCGCGGGTCGTGACCGGGGTTTAAAAATGTCAGGATGCGCTGCCGCTGATAGTCGTGCATGCCTGCAAACCACATGAAAGCGGCCACAGTAGGCGCTGCCAGAAGGCAGGTTTTGAGCACGTAGCCGCGCAGACCGCGAAAGAGTATCATGCCGCCCAAGATAAGCAGCAGCAGCAGCGTTGTGCCCAGATCAGGCTGCAGGATGATGAGGGTACACGGCACAAGCGCCACGCAGAGCACAGTGGAAAAATCTTTCCAGCCAAGGGGACTTTCGTCGCGCGCCAGCAGGCGGGCCGAGAGAACGAGCACGGCGAATTTGGCTATTTCTGAAGGCTGGATGCTCATAAACCCAAGTGGAATCCAGCGCTTTGCGCCGTAAATGGTTTTGCCCACCACCGGCACGAGCAGGAGCAGCAAAATGGAAACGAGAAAAAACGGCCAGGCCAGATTGCGTAACTGACGGTAGTCAAAGCTCATGGCCGCCATCATGCACACAAGGCCGCACATGCCCCAGATAAGTTGACGCTGATAAAACCCGGAAAAAACCATGCCGCCGCCCACACGCGTGCCGCTGGCGGAATAGAGGTTGCCCACGCCGAGCAGATACAGCAAAAGCATGAAGATCAAAAGACCCCAGTTTATATAGCTGAAAAGGCGTCTGTCCATAATGTGCAAACCGTCTCGGCAGATGCGGTCTTTATACTCATTGCGCGCCGCGCGCAGGCGTGTCTTGCGCGGGCCCGAAAATGTGATCGTAAATTTTTTTCGCTATCGGCCCGGCCACGCTGGAGCCGCCGCCGCCGTGCTCCACCATCACAACAACAACATAGGTTCTGCCGTTTTTGGAACCCCAGGTGGCTATCCAGGCATGGTCACGCTGTGTGTATTCCATTTCAGACGTTCGCAACCGACGGTCACCGGCGCCCATTTTCAGCTTGACCACCTGGGCTGTGCCGGTTTTGCCGCCCATGTCTGCGTCTCTGCGGTAAACAACGTGCGCCGTGCCGGCGGACGCTGTTTTTCGCATTGCGCCGACAATAAAGTTTCTGGTCTCCGCCTTTGCCGGCAGCCGCCCTGTGACAACACGTCCGTCGTTTTCCAGAAGTTGGGGTTTGAGCATATCGCCTCCGTTCAGCAGCGCCGAAACATACACGGCGATCTGCACGGGCGTGACCAGAGTAAATCCCTGCCCGATGGAAGTGTTGTATGTTTCTCCACGCACCCAGGCTCTGCCGAAACGGCGCCACTTCCATTCCCGGGAAGGAACAAGGCCTGAACGTTCATGCGGCAGGCTGATGCCGGTGGGGCGCCCGAAGCCGCTGGCCTTGGCGAATTCTTCTATCTTGTCAATGCCGATCCGTTCGGCCATGAGATAAAAATAAACGTCACAGGAATTGGTGATGGCGCTTTCCATATTGACGCTGCCGTGTCCGCCGTGTTTCCAGCAGCGGAAAACCTGATTGCCCAGCGTAACTTCGCCGGGGCAGAACACAGTTTCACGGGGGGATATACCACGTTCCAGAAACAGGGCTGTCATAAGCAGCTTCCAGACAGAACCGGGGGGATAAACGCTTTGTATTACGCGGTTTTGCAGCGGAAAGCGGTTGCTTGTGCGCAGAGCGTCCCAGTCACGCTTGGAGATGCCTGTCGAGAAAAGATTGTTGTCATAGGCGGGCGAGGTAACAAACGCGCGCAGTTTGCCGGAATCCGGCTCCATGACGACAGCGCAGCCGGCCTCGCCGCCAAACGCCTCCCAAGACGCCTGCTGAAGGGCGAGGTTGATGGAGAGGTTCATTTCATTCCCGCTGCGCGGTTCTTCGCGCAGGGCTTTGCCGAGCATGCGCGCGTGGGCGTCCACTTCTACATCATACAGGCCTTTCTGGCCGCGCAGCTGTTTTTCCAGTTCCAGTTCCAGACCCTGTTTGCCCACCAGATCGCCCATGGCCAACGTTTCATCGGCAGCCATTTCTTTTTCATTGACTTCAGCCACATAGCCGAGCACATGCGCAAACATATCTTTTTCCGGATAATTGCGCTTTGTCCGCACGACAACTTTTAGGCCCGGCCATGCGTATATTTCTGATTCAATGAGGGCAACCAGATCAAAATTGATGTCGGTGAGCAGCAGAAGCGGCTCAAAGGCTTTTACCTTGAAACGATCCTGCTGGTATTTTTCCCATATCTGTGAAAGGGGGATGCCGGACCAAACGCTGATCTGCGTCAGTGTGACCGGGATGTCACGGCAGTCTTCACGCACTAGGGAGAGAGCCCAGGCTGTGCGGTTGTCTGCCAGCACCTTGTCGTTGTTGTCCAGAATACGGCCGCGCGGCGCGAAAATACGTTCATGGCGCAGGCGGTTTCCATGCGCCTGCCGCGCGAACTCGTCGCCGTGGTGGATTTGCAGATACCACAGGCGCGTCACCAATACAAAAAAGAGCATGCCCACCAGCACCTGCAACAGAATAACGCCGTTGCGCGGCGGCTGGTAGCGTTCGTTTTCCATATAAATTTTCAGCCAAGCGCGAAACACGCTCCCGCGGGGCTGATTTTCTGCGATGTCCGACGAAGGCGGCGTGTTATTATTTTTCAGCATCGTCATCAGTTCTGAGCCATTGCCGCGTCATGGAGAGCACGCGCCAGACAACCTGCAGAAAAAGCGCCTGAACAAGGCTTTTATCAAGTGTTTCCTGGATATTGAACGTCAAATTTTGCAATGGTGCCATAAGCCAGTCGATGGCATAACAGGGCGCTGCAAGACAGGCGGAAAGCAGAAAAACAAAGATAAAGCTTTTCACCTCAAACAGCCATTGCCCCAGCTTGAAAAGCACTATCACCATGGCGTACCACACAACGGTCCCGCCAAAAAAACGCGTGCCCATGCCTTCCTGGAGGCTGATAAAGAGCGGCAGCAGCCAGAACATATTTTTGTAGTCACGCTCCTGCAGCAGAATGAGCAGACCTGCGACCAGAACGTCCAGGCCGGGCACAAACGCCTGCAGCACGATGGCGGCAGGGATGAACAGAGCCCACCAGCACAGGTTGCGTGCTCTGTTCATTGTGCTGTGGCCGCCGGCGGCGCGGGCTGGCCCATGGGCCGTATGGGGCCGTGGTCAGGCGCCTCCGGCGGACGCGCGACGTCGACAGAAGCAAGCAGGATCACTTCTTCAAGGTGACGCAAGTCCACCATGGACTCGGCTTCCACGGCCATGAATTGCGTGTAGTCAGAGGGAGCAACGCTGGTCACGCGGGCCACGGGAATACCCTTGGGGTATTTTTTGTCCAGACCGGATGTAAGCAGCACTTCATCCTGTTTGATATTGGCGTCGCGCTGCACGAAGTTGACTTCAAGGTTTTGTCCGGGGCCACGGCCCGCCAGAATGCCGAAGGCGCGGCTTGTCTGGGAAAAGACAGCGATGCGGCTGTTTTGATCTGTCAGCAGCAGCACGGTGGACGTGTGCGGGCTTGCCCGCAGCACACGCCCCACAAGGCCGTTGTGGGTGACAAGCGGTGTGCCGGGCCGCGCTTCCGTTACATAACCGCGGTTTATGGTAATGCTGTCCAGCACGGCGTTGGGCCCCATGCGGCCGGCAATCACGCGCGCGCCCACCGGCCGCAAGCTTGCGTACTTGGGCAGGTCTATGAGTTCGCGCAGACGTTTGAGTTCGGCAAGGTCCTCGCCCACGGCCTGAAAGCGGGATTCCATATTCCGAAGTTCGGTTTTGAGACGTTCATTTTCTTCCCGTGTATTGACGATATCAAAATAACGCCGCCAAAAGCCCGCAACCGAGTCCTGTATGGAACGCAACGGTGCCAAGGCGGAACCTGCGAGCTCAAGACCGATGTTGGCGGCAATATCGTCCAGCGTGCGGGTGCGCTGGTTCCAAGTGTACATACCCAGGAAGAGGATGAGCAGTATTCCCGCGAGAATTAGAACACGCCGCGACGTCACTAATCAATACACACGTCTTTGAGAATATGCAGATTGTCCAGCGCCTTGCCTGTGCCGACAACCACAGTGGAGAGCGGGTCGTCCACCACGGTGATGGGCAGCTTTGTCTCTTCACGCAAAAGCTGGTCAAGCCCTTTCAGTAGTGCCCCGCCGCCGGTCAGCACAATGCCGCGATCCACAATATCGGCGGCCAGCTCCGGCGGGGTGTTCTCAAGCGCTACGCGCACAGCTTGCACAATGCTGTCAACCTGTTCGGAAATGGCCACACGCACTTCCTGTGAGGTGATAATGTTGTTCTGCGGGATTCCGGAGACAAGGTCGCGGCCCTTGACCTCTATTTGCTGCTCAGGATCAAGAGGATAGGCCGAGGCGATTTTGACCTTGATTTCTTCAGCCGAGGATTCGCCGATGAGCATGTTGTATTTGCGCTTCACGTGGATCATGATGGCTTCGTCCATTTTGTCGCCGCCGACTTTTACCGAGCGCGAATAGACAATGCCGGCAAGGGAAATAACGGCTACTTCCGTGGTGCCGCCGCCTATGTCCACCACCATGTTGGACGTGGGATCCTGTATGGGCAAATCCGCGCCGATGGCGGCGGCCATGGGCTCTTCAATCAGATACACCTCACGGGCGCCGGCCGATTGGGCCGATTCCTTGACAGCGCGTTTTTCCACCTGCGTGATGCCGGTGGGCACGCAGATCATGATTCGCGGCCGTACCAGCCTGCGTGCGTTGTGCACTTTGGCGATAAAGTGGCGCAACATGGCCTCCGTCACTTCAAAGTCCGCGATGACGCCGTCTTTCATGGGACGGATAGCCCAGATGTTGCCGGGAGTTTTGCCCAGCATCCGTTTTGCGTCATGCCCCACGGCCAGCACCACGCTATTGCCGCGCGAGTCTTTTTTTACGGCTACGACCGAGGGTTCGCGCAAGACAATGCCTTGCCCCTTGACGTAGACGCAGGTATTGGCAGTGCCCAGATCTATGGCCAGATCATTGGAAAATAACCCCAGTGCGAAATCCAGAAGTTTGGACATTGTACTTGCTTGCCTCGTTGCGCTGTTATATATCAGCCCGAAAAACGGGATTATTATTCAAGCGTGATCAGTTTGCAGCGAAAACCAACATAAAGTCAAGACAGAGAAGGTAAAGTTCAAAATCTTTTACGTTGTGGCTGCATTTGAAACAATGGCGAGTATCATTTCTTGCCGCTGTTCAGATCAGGTGCATTTTTGCGGGCTATAATCTCATGACTGAAAAACGCCGTCATTTCCGCATTGTCAAAAGTCAACGAAGGCTGTACACAGGCACATGACGAAAATTTTTACAAACGACATAAGCTTTCATGAACAGTGGTTCCTGCAGTACGCCGCGCGCGAGTGCGCCAAAGAACAGGAAGACCCTGCTCCTCTTGATTTAAAAATCCGGCATACACAGACGGTTTTTGCCATCGCCCGTCGCATTGCGGCAAGCGTGTCTTTCACGCCCGATCAGACCAGGGCCTGTCTTTTGGCGGCGCTTTATCATGATATGGCTCGTTTTGAGCAATATTTGCAATACCGCACGTTCAAAGACAAGGAATCCTGCAATCACGGCCTTCTGGGCGTTAAAATTCTCAAGCGTGAAGCCCGTCTTGCAGAAGAGGGCGCCGTTGTGCAGCGCATGGTGCTTGCGGCTGTCGGACTGCACAACCGTTTCGCCCTGCCCGCCGGTTTGCCGGACAAAATCTGCAGGGTCGCGCATGTTGTGCGCGACGCGGACAAGCTGGACATTCTGCGTATCATGGCTGAGCATCTGTCCGGCCAAGCGCCGTACAAGCCGACCGTTGTGCTAAATTTGCCGGACGAGCCGGCGCTGTGCGGAGCGGCTGTACTGAAAGCCGCCGTGGAAGGCCGCGTCGCGGCCTATTGCGAACTGCGCAGTGTGAATGATTTTCGCGTATTGCTCGGCACATGGTTTTTTGACCTGCATTTTCAAAGCAGCAGACGTCAGTTTATAGAAGACGGGCACGCCGCACGCATACTTACGGCACTGCCTGACGCGCCGCCATACGGCACGGCACGGAAACTGCTGCTGAAACGGCTTGGGGCGAAGTAAGCAAACAGCAACGGCAATAAACAGCCGGTTACGGCGTGTCGGCGGCAAGACCGCTCAGCGCCGCGAGCCCTTCATGGTCGGTAAATTCAAAACGCAGCGGGGTTATGGTGATATAGCCCCTGTTAAGCATCTCCTTGTCTGAACCTGCGTTGATGGTGTGCAGCGGAATTTCGCCTTCCAGCCACCAGTAGGGAGCGCCTCGCGGATCTTTGTGCTCAAGGTAAACGTTTTTCCACACGGCGCTGGTCTGCGGACAGGGTTTTATCCCCTTTGCCGCGTCAAGCCCGCCCGCCGGATAGTTAACGTTCACCACCCTGCGCGCGGCAAGCAGGGTCCAGTCTATACGGGCGGCGAGCGCCACAACATGCCTCGCCTGCGGCAGCAGATCCACGCTCGCCTTATGGTCGTCGTGAGACACGGCAAGACTCGGAAGTTCTTCAAGCGCCGCCTCTGTGGCTGCCCCCACAGTGCCGGAATAGAGAATGTCCGGCCCGACATTAGGGCCGGCGTTGATGCCCGAGATGACAAGATCCGGTTTTTGGGGCAACAGACGCGCCAGCGCCAGCTTGACGCAGTCTGTAGGAGTGCCGTACACGCCGAGACCGAAAAAGGCGGGCTCCACAATTTCCACGACGCGCACAGGCTCAAAAACCGTGAGAGAATGCCCCACGCCTGACTGCTGACGCATGGGCGCAACCACACGCACATTGTGGCCGGATTCCAGCAGCGCCGCATAGAGCGCTCTGATGCCTCTGGCGCGGATGCCGTCGTCGTTGGTCAAAAGAACGTCCATTTGACAATACCTCGGAAAGAAGGAAAATATATGCGTAAACTGCACAATGGAAGAGTATTATGGAAAAAGGCTGTTACGTCAAAGACATTACCCCGGCTGCGGAAGCGCGCGGTCTGTTTGTAGTCAGTCATGCGGTTCAGAGCCAGTCGCGCAACGGGCCCTATTGGCGATTGACCTTGGACGACGCCAGCGGCAGCCTGGAAGCCAAAATATGGCATCCTTTAAGCGCCGAGTTCAGCAATATCCCCACAGGTTCCCTCGTTTGGGCAGAGGGTCGGGCCGGTCTGTACCGTGAACAGATACAGCTCACGGTAGATCAGATGCGCATCCTTTCCCCCAGGGAGGCTGAAGAAGCGGACAAGGCCGCTCTGTTGCCGCACGGACCGTATGATCCTGACGCCATGCTGGAAGAATTGCTCGCGCTGGTAAAGGAAGAATTTCACTACTCCCCCTGGCGCAAACTGGCGTTTTCCGTTTTCAAAAATCAGGAGCTGCGCTCGGCCTTCCGTGTTTGCCCGGCGGCCAAAAGCATACATCACGCGTACATGGGTGGTCTTTTGGAGCACACGTTGAGCGTGTTCAAACTTTGCCGGCGCATTGCGGAGCAATACCCGGAATTAGACCGGCAAACGCTGCTCTGCGGCGCGCTTTTTCACGACCTCGGCAAAATTCGCGAATTTTCCGGCGGCATCACCAACGATTATACATGTGAGGGACGTCTTTTAGGGCATCTGGAACTGGGCATTGAACTGCTTGTCCCGCATATGGCCGCCTCTGGTCTTGAAGAAGACCTCCAACGCCATTTGAAACATCTTATTTTAAGCCATCACGGCGAACCGGAATTCGGCGCCGCGCGACCGCCCCACACGCCTGAAGCTTTTGCCCTGCACCATGCCGACAATCTGGACGCCAAAATGGCGCAATGCCGGGGTCTGTTCGCTCATCTGGGCGAAGACGGGCAAGACTGGACGCCGTGGCAGTCATCACTGGGCAGGCAGATGCACCGGGCCGCGCGCACGCCTGAAACCCCAGCCGCCACAGGCCGCAAAAAAGCGCCGAGGGAAGCATGTTTATCTCTTTTGAAGGCATAGACGGTTCCGGCAAATCTACAGTGATACGCATGCTTGCAGAATATTTGCAGCACTCCGGGTATAAACCCCTGCTTACCCGTGAGCCCGGCGGCTGTACCCTTGGGCACAGCCTGCGTCCGATTCTGCTGAACGCCCGTACAAGCGGGCTTTCCTGCCGGGCCGAGCTCTATCTTTTTCTTGCTGACCGGGCGCAGCATGTGCGCGAGGTTATACGCCCGGCGCTGAAGGCTGGTCAGATTGTGCTCTGTGATCGCTATACTGATTCAACACTGGCGTATCAGGGCTATGGACGGGGCCTTAACCCTGAGCATCTGCGCCGCATTAATGAAATGGCCACCGGCGGCCTTCTGCCGGACCTGACCCTGCTTCTGAACCTGCCTGTACACTGCGGCCTTACGCGGGCCGTGCAGCGTAACCGGGAGGAAGGCACCGTGCTTTCCGAAGGGCGTTTTGACGCGGAAAGTCAGGCCTTTCACGAAGTTGTGCGTCAAGGTTACCTTGCCCTTGCTGCCGAAGAATCCTCACGTTTTGTCATTATAGATGCGGCGCGACCGGCTGGCGACGTCGTTCTGCAATGTCTTTCGGCTGTGGAAAACGTCTTGCGGCAGCGCGGCAAGGGTCTGGATTAATCCTGCAACGTCATCATCACAGCTTATGCGCACTGAACAAAACGCCTTTCCGCAGCTTTTGCCGCATGAAGAATCCACTCATGCCGGTCGGTTGGGAGTGGTCTTTTTTCCGGCTTTTGACTGGGCCATTTCCGCAACACACCCGGAACGCGAAGAACGACTGCTTTACACCTGCGACCAGTTACATGAAGAAGGCCTTTTCGACATTCCCGGCATCACCGAATACCGGCCGAATTTCACCGAGCAGGCCGATCTGGCGCGTGCGCATTTTTGTCTGCCGAACGTCGCGGCCGTCAGCACGGATTCGCATCTGGCCTCCGCCGGCGCGGCTGTCACGGCCGCCCGTCTTGTGCTGGAAAAAAAGGCGGACAAGGCCTTTGCCCTCGCGCGGCCGCCGGGCCACCATGCCATGCGTGTGGTCCACGGCAATCGCGGCTTCTGCAACATCAACAATGAAGCCGTCATGGTGGAATATGTCCGCGATCACTGGCCACATCCGGAAGGCCGTCCCCTGCGCATCGCCATTGTGGATACCGACGTGCACCACGGTGACGGCAGTCAGGACATATTCTGGAATGATCCGCACACGCTTTTCATTTCCCTGCATCAGGACGGCCGCACCTTGTATCCCGGCAGCGGCTTTCCGGGTGAATGCGGCGGTCCGGGAGCCCTTGGCCGTACGATAAACATTCCCCTGCCGCCGGAGACGGCGGATGAGGGATACCTGTACGCCGTCAAAAACGCCGTGCTGCCGATTCTTGCTGAATTTAAACCTGATCTCGTCATTAATTCCGCCGGGCAGGACAATCACTTCAGCGACCCCCTGGCCAACATGCGGCTCTCCGCCCAAGGCTACGCAGCCTTAAACCGTGCACTTAATCCGGATATTGCCGTGCTGGAAGGCGGGTACGCTATCCGCGGTGCGTTGCCGTATGTTAACATGGGCATTTGCCTCGCGCTGGCGGGGCTGCCTTTTGAAGACATTCGCGAGCCGGATTGGCGGCCGGAATCCGTTCGTCAGCGCCCTGAAACAAGCCGCTGTATTGCCGGCATATGCGACAAGGCCTTGCGGATGTATCGTCGCCCTCCTGTCAGACCCACAGAAGGGCAGGAAGAAGACGGCTGGTGGACGCGGCGCAGACATATTTTTTACGACACAGACATGCTGCGCGAAAGTCAGCATGAAGGCTGGCGGCTGTGCGCGGACTGTTCCGGCCTGGGACGCATTGAAACAAGCTCGGAACGCGTGGCGCGTTCTCTGTGCATTCTCATCCCGCGCCATGCCTGCCCGCGCTGCCGAGAGGAAGGCGCGGCCTTGGCGGAAAAAGGCCACAGCAGCGCACGCTACGCGCATGTGCTTATGATTGATCACAATAAAAAGGAAGCGTGATGGCAAATATTCTGATTATCGGCGCGGGCGGCGTCGGCAGTGTTGTTGCGCATAAATGCGCCGAAGCTGCAAAAAAAACAGGCGTTTTTGAAAAAATTACGCTGGCCGCGCGCACGCTTTCGCGCTGTGAAAAAGCGGCGCAAAACGTTCAAGCGCGCCTTGGCGTCAGCGTGGGCACAGCCCGTGTGAACGCGAACAATATGCAGGATCTCTACAGTCTCATCCATGCCGTCAAGGCGGATATTGTTTGTAATGTGGCGCTGCCCTATCAGAATCTGCATATTATGGACGCCTGCCTTGCCTGCGGCGCGCATTATATTGATACAGCCAATTATGAACCAGAGGACACGGCAAAATTTGAATACAAGTGGCAATGGAAGTACGCCGGTCGCTTTCGCAAAGCGGGGCTGACCTCGCTGCTGGGCTCCGGCTTTGACCCAGGCGTGACCAATGTTTTTGCGGCTTGGGTTATGAAGCACAAACTGGACGAAGTGCATGTGCTCGACATTATTGACTGTAATGACGGCGATCACGGCAGGCCTTTTGCCACCAACTTCAACCCGGAGATCAATATTCGCGAGGTGACGGCACGCGGCCGTTATTGGGAACGCGGCGAATGGGTGAAGACAGACCCGCTCGCATGGTCAATGGAATATGATTTTCCGGACGGCATAGGTCGTAAAAAATGCTTTCTGCTGTATCATGAAGAGCTGGAATCGCTTGTCACGCATTTGCAGGGCCTGCGGCGGGCGCGCTTTTGGATGACGTTTTCAG
Source organism: Candidatus Desulfovibrio trichonymphae (assembly GCF_002355955.1). Taxonomy (NCBI): domain Bacteria; kingdom Pseudomonadati; phylum Thermodesulfobacteriota; class Desulfovibrionia; order Desulfovibrionales; family Desulfovibrionaceae; genus Desulfovibrio; species Candidatus Desulfovibrio trichonymphae. The sequence continues at coordinate 840,598 of NZ_AP017368.1, forward strand.
AAAATTACCTGAACCATCTCAAAGTGCTCGGCAATGTGGGCATGACCGGCACCACGCCAGTCCGTTTTGAAGGACGGGACATCGTCCCTGTGCGGTTTTTGGCGGCTCTTTTGCCTGATCCGGCTTCGCTCGGCCCTGTCACCAGGGGCAAAACCTGTATCGGCAATCTTATGCGCGGCTTGAAAGACGGGCAGGAGAAAAACGTTTACATTTACAATACCTGCGATCATGAAGCCTGCTTTGCCGAAGTCGGCGCCCAAGCTGTTTCCTATACCACGGGCGTGCCGGCCATGATAGGGACAAAACTCATTGCCGAAGGCACATGGCGCAGACCCGGCGTGTGGAACATGGAACAGTTTGATCCGGATCCTTTCATGCATGACCTCGCAACGTATGGCCTGCCCTGGCAGTGCGTGGATGCGGCATAGGCTGTGCTCTGCCCACGGCTGCTGTTTGACAAAAACCTTGTCCCTGCGCCCTGTTTTGTGCTGGACGCGTCGCGTCTTGCGGCCAACGCGGCCGTGCTTGACACGGTGCAGCGGCGCACAGGCGCAAAAATTCTGCTCGCGCTGAAAGCGTTCGCGGCCTTTGCCGCATTTCCACTGCTGTCGCGTTTTGCGGGCAACGGCCCTTTGTGGGGCGTGTGCGCGAGCTCTGTTGACGAAGCACGTCTTGGACGCGAAGAATTCGGCGGAGAAGTTCACGCCTTTGCGGCTGCCTGGACGGATGAAGAAATAGCGGAACTGCTCCATCTGGCGGATTATATTGTTTTTAATTCCGCAGCCCAGTGGCGCCGCTTTCGGCCGATGATTACAGCCGGCAACATTGGGCGCTCACAACCTATCGCGTGCGGCCTCAGAATCAATCCGGAGCATTCTGAAGTCACAACACCGCGTTATGACCCATGTGCGCCTAGTTCACGCCTCGGCATACGCCTGCGGCATTTTGACCCGGCCGCGCTTGACGGAATTTCCGGCCTGCATCTGCACACACTCTGCGAGCTTGACGCGAACGCCCTTGCCCGCACGTTGGCGGCGACGGAAGCGAAGTTCTCCACCTGGCTGTCAGCATGCGCATGGATAAACCTGGGCGGCGGGCATCACATCACACGCCTGGGCTATAACCTCGATCTGCTCTGTGATTCTCTTATAACATGGCGTGAGCGTTATCATGCTCAAATCTATCTGGAACCTGGTGAAGCTGTTGCACTGAACGCCGGCTGGCTTGCCGCAACTGTACTGGACGTGGTGGAAGCCGACATGCCCGTGGCCGTGCTGAACATATCGGCCGCCTGTCATACTCCGGACGTGCTGGAAATGCCTTACAGACCGGAGGCGCTGTATGAAGCCGCCGACGGCATAGTTCGCGCCGGCGCGGCGGGAGAGACGGCCTTCACCTGCCGTTTGGCCGGGAAGTCCTGTCTGGCGTGCGATGTGTTTGGCGAATATGCCTTTGCCGCACCCCTCCAGATCGGGCAGCGTCTGGTTTTTGAAGATATGGCCATATACAGCATGGTCAAAACCACCACTTTCAACGGCCTGCGCTTGCCTTTCGTCGGCATGTGCGAGGAGGATGCAACACAGGGCTTGCGCTTTCGTCTTTTGCGCACATTCGGCTATGAAGATTTCAAAAGCCGTCTTTCGTAAAACGTGAAATCGGCGAGCGCCCGCTTTATATCAGGACGCGGAGGCCAGGCTTGCGGCGCGGGCTGAAGAAGAAGGCATCGGCGTTTGTCCCGGCTGCGGAGACACATCCTCCAAAGGCGGCTGCACGAGCGCCGGCCGGTTTTTCGCCAGCGTGTTTTATTGTTCTGGTTCGGGTGGGTCAGGGCTTTGTACAATCTCAATCTGCAGCAGTTCGGCGGCACGGGCTGTGCCATGCATTGAGCCGCGCCGCCGGGGCGTTTCACCCTGCATGTCTTGCACGGATCGTCGCGTCATCAGTATGCCGGGTTCTCTGTTCGATAGACCGTCCAGGTATTCACTGACCGTCACAAAGCGGCTGCACCCGCCGGCGCGCAGTTGTCCAACAATTCTCGGTAGATCGTCCACTGTTGCCCTGTGTGTGTCGTGGAACAGAAAAATGCCGCGCAACGCACCGGTCGGGCAGACTTGGCCGCGTCCGTTGCGCAGGTCGACATAGTTTGCCGGCAGTCGTCGCCAGTCTTTGGTGTCTACAGACCAGAGAATAATAGAAAGCCCCAATGACTCGGCCACTTCCACCGTGGAATTGTCAAAAGAGCCGTAGGGCGGCCGTAAAAAAAGAGGCTCTGCCCCAAGGGAGCGCAGCAGGACGTCTGTACGGGCGATTTCCGCCAATTTGCGGTCGCGGGACACCGTGCGCAGATTGGGGTGCGACCAGGAATGATTGCCCACCTCATGACCCTCAGCCACTATGCGTCTGACCAGATACGGATATTTTTTAGCCATACTGCCCACCAAAAAAAATGTGGCTGGGATGCCGTAATCGCTAAGCGCGTCGAGCAGTTGGGGCGTAAAACGCGAAGGGCCGTCGTCAAATGTGAGAGCGCAGAGGTTTTCATTCATGGGCTGGTCTATGATAACGCCGGCGTCTACCACGCGGGCGGCGACAGGGTTGGCCGCCGAGACGGCCAGACAACAGCACAGGGACGCGAGAACATATTGCCTCAAAAACTTCATTGCCGTCTTTCCCTGTTCCTCCACGAACATCACCTGTAAAATACTTCTGTCTTTTCTATATAACTCACTATTTAGTCATGATCAATTCTCCCTTGTCCGAATGCTTTTCGGGATAATCCGTAAATCCCTTGCTGTATATTTTAAAGTCCATACTTCATCTCTTAGCGATAGTATAACTGTGAGGAAACGATTTGTCAACGAATTATGTATCTTCTGCTGCCGACAGCTAAGTTAGCATAGCGCACCATTAACCCTTTACCGCTTGCATTTTTCCCATGTCCGCTGCCATAAGCGTTTCTCAGTGCGACGATATTCCCTGCTATCCCATGGCAGATTGCCTAATATCGCTTTTACAGTTATTTTCATGCTTGCTTTGACTTGAGGCTTATATTCCAAATCTTCGACGATATTACCGCCGCTCTCTTCGAGAATTGTTTTACAGCAACTTTCGATAAATTCGTTTACTTTATCTACAGCTTCAATTGAAGCATGCGGCGAAGATTTTTCTCCTCAAAATTCCGCCCGTATTTATCCGTCAATTGTCGGGCCAGTGTCACGACAATTTGCTTGCCGTGATCAGCCCGTTTGTTTTGCAAAATCTCTTCGTTGACGCGCTTGCCGATTTTCTAGAAAAGCAGGGTCAGGGCATAATTGGCCTGAGAGACGACCGCGCTTCTGGTCTGCTCAATCAGAGAGAAGATTTCGGAGAACAGGGTTTGCTCAGGAAGATTTTCACTCATACCGCGCCGCCGTGTTTTTTATTGCCGCTTATTTCGGCGGTTCTGCCTTCCAACTCCACAAGGTCATCTCCGGCGGCATCCTCCAGGTCGATACGTCGGGCATGAAAAAGCTCGTACTGGCTTTCAGCGTGAGCTTTGGCGGCATCCCGCGCTGATCCGACCGGCATGGGTAAGAACAGGCAATTCCTGATCGGCCAGAAATTTATCCAGCCACGTTTCCCAATCAGCCATATACACAACCTGCCGCCGCCGGGCGCGAAATTCCGCCTGATCCAGAAACATGGTCACGATACGGTTCAAGGTATCCAGTTCATCGGCATTGAGATAGGATTTGGCTGTGCCGACATCCGCTTTGCGGATTCGATTGCCCGTCCAGTTGGTCAGTCCCATATTCGGTTCGGCGGCATCGGCGCGGCTTTGGATGATCTCCGCTGCTGTTTTTCCGGCTGCGGCCCAGTGCAGCTTATTTTGGACAGTCTGGAAAAATTTGTGCAAAGCCCCCTGGTTTTGTTGGGCATAATCAGTGGAAAGGGCGAAAATATCCCGCAGCTTACGATAAAAAACTTTTTCCGCGCTGCGAATATCCCGAATACGGGCGAGCAGTTCGTCAAAATATTCCGCGCCTTGGGGATAGCCGCTTTTGAGACGGGCATCGTCCAGCAGAAAGCCCTTTTCCAAAAATTCCCGCAAATGTTCCGTGGCCCACTGGCGGAACTGGACACCCCGTTGGGAACGTACCCGATAGCCAACGGCCAGAACAGCTTCCAGACGGTATAGCTTGATTTGGTATTTTTTTCGGTCAGTTGCAGTTATTAACTTTTCGTTAATAACTGCATGGGCGTCCAATTCCCCTTCCGTGAAAATTGCGCGCAGGAGCTTGGAAATGGCAGGAACACTGACCTGATATAATTGAGCCATTTCTTTTTGCGAGAGCCACACCGTGCCGTTTTCAAGCCTGAGCTGCATAGCGGAACTGCCGTCCGGCGTGGTATAGAGAATGAGTTCTCCCACACGATCCGGGGTGTTTTCGCTCATGCCGCACTCCATAATCATGGAAAAATTAATGTCATTTATTGTTTTCACGAGAAAATTCTCACACCAAGCCAAAGTATTTTTCAAAAAACTTCAGCATCCTGTCTATAACATTCTGTTTCTTGGCGGTTCGTTCACCGCCGCCGGAGAATCGCGATACTGGAGGTAATATTTTATCAATATCTGTACCGGTTACTTTTAACATGCCGTCACGGAAAGAATTATCAACAAACTTTCTAGTCTCTTCGGGTTTCAGAAGTTCATCAGCAATAAGCGCGGCAAGGTCATTATCTTTTTGTTCTTGAACGAATTTTTTCCACTCATCATCAACTTTTGTTGATATATTGACTTTTTCAATGAAATGTAAAATTAATTCTTTTTTACTTCTAAGTTCAATGCTTGAGTCAATCGCTTTTTGTATGTTAATTATTATAGACTTATCTTTACAATTATATTCATGATACTTAAAAACAAGCATAAGAATGTAATCAATATTAACTTCTATTTGTTTTACAAGTTCAATTTCAAATATAATATCATCATTTATATTTTCTTTATCTGAGTTTTTAACCCTATTAACCTCATGATATAAATCAATATATATACTTTGATAATCTTGGAAATCCCTAGATGATAAAATTTCATTTCCGGCAAAGTCGTCAAAAGCAGAAAGAATATTTTTCATCCGTAAAATTGCGCCATATAGCCTGATAAAATTCTTTTGATTCTCTTCACCGGCAATAGGTTCGCCAAGAGGATATATAGTTGTAAGTTTATCAATTAATTCAGTATATCCAGTTTTATGCGCTCCATTTTCATCATTATAGCCATTGTAATAATCATTATATGTTTTAAGCAAGAACTAAGCCGCCAGCCTCTTTATCTCCGAAAAGTGCAATAGCGTCGTCTGTAGCCTGTTTCAAGTCACGAAAGCAGATAATATTCCCAAAGGCTTTGATAGCATTGAGTATGCGATTGGTGCGGGAAAAAGCCTGAATAAGCCCGTGTTGTTTAAGATTTTTGTCTATCCAAAGGGTATTGAGGGTTGTGGCGTCAAAGCCCGTCAAAAACATATTGACCACTATCAGCAAGTCTATTTCTCTATTCTTGAGGCGCTGTGATATATCTTTGTAGTAATTTTGAAATTTGTCCGCGCTGGTATCATAATTGACATGAAACCTTTTATTGTAATCAGCTATAGCTACCTCAAGAAAATCGCGAGAAGTCTTATCGAGCTTATCGTTCTCAAAGCCCTCATCCGGCAAATTATCGGCAGGATCATCTTCATTGGCGCTGAAGCTAAAAATCGTCGCCAAGGCAAGGCTGCGCCCGGAGGAGGAAAGCTGCCGCTGAAATTCCGTATAATATTTCATGGCTATAGGAATGGAGGCTACGGCAAACAAAGAATTGAACCCCGCCACACGCATGCCTTTCAAGGTATAAAAAATGTTGCGTTTGATTTTTTGATCAAAATGGTCAAGGATATAGGAGACAATTTCCCGTATGCGCTCAGGTGCCCCCATTGCCCTTTCTATATCAATGGCGCGGATTTGGCTGTCCTCTATGCCATCTGTCATTTGCACGGTATTGACATAATCTATGCGGAAAGGCAGCACATTACCGTCATTAATCGCATTAACTATGGTATAGGTGTGCAGTTTTTCGCCAAAAGCCTGCTCCGTGGTCCGCAAAAGAGGATTTCCCCCTATGCCGGAATTTACAGTGAAAATTGGCGTACCCGTGAAGCCGAATAAGTGATAATTTTTGAATGCGTTGACAATCTTGATATGCATATCACCAAATTGTGAACGGTGGCACTCGTCAAAAATCAAAACCATGCGCTGCTTGAAAACACTATGCCCCTTATTTTTAGAAATAAATATATCAAGCTTTTGTATTGTGGTGATGATGATGCGGGCATTCACGTCTTCCAGCTGCTTCTGGAGTACGCGGGTAGATGGATATGTGTTCCGGGTTCAGCATGGGACGGGATGATACGCCAAGAGACGAAAATTGTCATGGCCCGGCATTTCCGCCTTTCGGCGTTTTGTTTGAATGGACATATCCTTGGGAGCCCCTGCGGAGCATCCCCGTCCCTCGCCCACAGTTTTTCAGGCCGGGAGCAAGGCTGGTGTTCCGCACGGGCTGGAGCGCTTCGGTCAAGCCGGAAGCTACATCCTCTTTGGCGGCTTGGGCCGCTTTGCGCTCTTTCTTTTCCTCGCCGGGGTCAATGCCCTTGGCAAGCAGTTCCTTGGCTTCGTCACGCTGGGCACGGGCGTCTTTCAGTGAAACGGCGGGGTACGCGCCGAAACTCAGAAGTTTTTGCTTGCCGTTAAGCGGTACGCCAGCCGCCAGAGTTTTCCGCCGGTAGGGGCGCAATGCAGGTACAGGCCGCCGCCGTCCGAAAGCTTTTGCACTTTGTCGATGGCCTTCAGGTTGCGGATATGCGTGTCGGTCAGGTTCATAGCGGCCTCCTCTCCAGCATGTTGGTATAAAAATCGGCGTTGGTATCGCTAAAAGTCACTCTACCAAAGAATCTACCAAAAAAAGAAAGCTGTCACGGTACATCCTGGTATTTCGTGGGACAAACGAGAAGCCCGGAATTGCCGTTTTATTCAGCAATTGCGGGCTTCTTGAGACTGTTTTAGACTATTTCTTGGTGCCGAAGGGGAGACTCGAACTCCCACTCCCTTACGAGAACCAGATCCTGAACCTGGCGTGTCTGCCAATTCCACCACTTCGGCATGTTGACTTGCATAACCCATCAAACCATCTTTGACAAGCAAATGTTCAATGGTCTGCAATGTTCTCTACTAGTGTTCGCCGCTTTCTGCCAGGGCAGGGGCATGTAAAAAAGTCTTTAAAATGAGGAAATGCCCCAAGCAAAGCTTGGGGGTTACCTGTTTTTATTAAATCTAGTCAATCTTGTGACTACACCATATAGCAGTCTTTGGAGAAACGTGCTCGTTTGAACGACATGTGCCAATGGCGAATCCACTATTCACATAGCATCCGCTTGCACGAGCCGCGCCTTTTCAAGTCGCAATGGAAGCGGCGTCACAAAGCCGGCCGGAGCGATGTCCATACGGATAAGACACCACGCGCCCAACAACGGCAAAACACGCAGACAAGCATGGCAAACGGCGCTCGTGCCCTGTTTGTCCCATGTACAGACAGGACCGGCCAACGCGCTCAGCGACGTCAGGCGGCCGACATCCAAATTTTTCAACAAACGCCACACCCGCCACCAGATGTGCGACGGAGCAGGCAAAAAGTCCTTGCACCCGCACAGCGTGTAAGCGACATACGGCAACGACGCTGCGTTCCAGAACGTGACGGCAAGCCCCCCGGCGGCCACTCGCAAGGCCTCGCGCACGCTTGCGGCGAGACCGGCCGTGTTTGAAACAGCCACATGTAGAATGACCCAATCAAACGCATCGTCCTCAAAGGGCAGGTGGTCGTCAGCCGCTGCCGCCACGTCAGCCTTGAAAGAAACATTTTCAAGAGCTAGGGCCCGCAATTCAGGCGCAAGCTCCGTCCCTGTCACGTCAAAGCCACAGTCCCTGAACATAGGCAAAAAAAAGCCCGCGCCGCAGTTTATTTCCAGAAGGCTTTTGCCGCGGCGCGGCCATACCGCCAGACTGTTTTGCAAAAGATCCGCGCGCGCTTTCAGGGCAAGGCGGCCTGAGGCTTGCATAAAGCGATTTTTATTCTGCGACATGCCCGTTTCCCGTCAATCTCAGCCTCCACGCATATATGGGCTATACGACAAGAGTAAACAGGTTAAAACGCTGCCCAACGGCCGCGCCGAACAGGGCGAAAATAAAAATCACTGTGGACAGAACAGATAATATGCGGTGCATGATGTTCCTTCAATCGCCTCCGGCATTTCCCCCCAACAAACCTGCAGCAGAAGGCAAAAACTTGCATACTGGAGAGATGTACATAAAAAACATCCGGATGGCAACGTCGCCATATGGCAACAACGGATAATACCTTGCAGGGCGCCCTTTGAACAGTTTGAAACAATCTCCGCGTAAACGCGGCCGATTACGTTTGAACAAGCCGAAAACGATGGTTTCCCCCGTGCTCCACTGTCACCTTGCCCCCCTTATCATCCCGGACAAGCACAATGGACAGATTTTTGCTGTTTCAAGGAGCCTGCGCGGGGCATTGCGAGCGGGACGATTGCGACGTTCCCGCGTTGCAAACCGTGACGGCTCCGGCTTTAGATACTTGTACATTGCCCGGATGTCGATCCAAGGCTCTGTACATAAGATCAAAAGTAAAATTTAAGCAATTAGACACTAGAAATTCATTCTATTGCCTTGGAAAAGTGACAAAAAACCTTGTCAAGTCAAAAAAGATTGCGTAAGCAATTTGACGCGTCATTATTCAGACGCGGCACGGCAAGGTAGCTCAGTTGGTTAGAGCATGCGGTTCATACCCGCAGTGTCGAGGGTTCAAATCCCCCCCTTGCTACCAAGAATGAATCCGATAAGGATTGACATAGCCCCCGGGAGACTACGGAGTGTGGCCTTCCGGGGCTTCTTATTTTCTGGGGAGAAACGGGGTAAACTTATCAAATCCAGCTCAAGATGTTACAAAAATCGTGACGTTTGTACCTCCAGGGCATGTATAGATCCACCCCCGAGTCAAAAATTTTTTGAGACGATATCAGATGCAATTCATGTATCCGGCATCTTTCTGAGGAAACCCAAGTGCCATGATAATATCCGTGCTATGGCCACAATCAATCGACCGATCTTAAAGATTTTTGCCCTCAGCCGGGTTTTCCCATAGGTTGTCAAACATCACCATATTACTTTATGTTATCCGTTATCTGTCAAGCCGCCTGGTTTTGTGGACATGCTTTTGACATATTAAAATTTTCCTTGAATTTCAATTGGATATACTCTATCTGAAATTCGATGACGAAAAGGCAAGAGTGAAATATGCCGTGAAAGAGGACAAGTAGTGTTCTGAAAGGGCATCTGGACATTTATCAACGCGAAAGATATTCATTGAGCGAAACGCCCGCAAGGCAAAGTGTTGAAAAGCAGGGATGGGAAGATGGCGCCTACCAGAGTGTTGCTTATGGATGAAGGGAAAAATGTCACGCGCATACTCGCGAAGCGTCTTGCGCAGGCCGCGGCCGCTGATGGAAAAGAGGCGCTGGACGCTATGGATGCGTTGCGGATTTTCGCTGGTGCTTATTGTTATGGACGGCATTGAAGCGCTGAGCCACATTGTTGAGCGTTGGCCCCATGCGCGGGATAGGGAAGCGGCGCTTTTAGAATGTATATTCTTCAAGACACTAACAATCAAACAGTGTCAGAACGCTGGATAAAAGACAAAGAAATATGCCACACACATGCAAACGGCAGGCGCTTGCGCTGCTGCTCGCGCTTTTTGGTTGGATGGGCGCGGTGTTCGTTTGGCCCAAGCCGGCGTGTGCCGACGATCTGACAAAACAACTGGAAAAAGTGTTTCGCGAACGGCCGGATATCGTCATGGACGTATTGCGCTGCAACAGCGAATCTGTTCTGGATATAGCCCAACAGGGATCAAATTTGCGTCGCAAGCGCAATCTTGAAGCACAGTGGCGCGAAGACATGGGAATCGAAAAGCGGGTGCGAGTTGAAGGGCGACCTGTGCTCGGCTCGCCTAAAGCAAAAGTGCGTATCATCGCGTTTTCAGACTTTACCTGCCGTTTCTGTCAACAGGCATCAGTGACTGTCAACGGGCTGCTGAAAGAATATGGCAAGGATGTGAGCCTGATTTTTAAAAATATACCTCTAGAGTCAAATGGCATAGCCGGGCAGGCGGCAGCCTGCTTTCTCGGTATAGCGCAACAGAGCAAAAAAAAATCCTGGCAGTTTTATAATACGCTTTTTGCCAAACGCGATCGTTTGATCAGGGAAGGGGAGGAATTTATAAAAAAAACAGCAGAAGATCTGGGCGTGGACGTGAAACGTATGCAGCGGGATGCGAAAAGTAAAAAAATAACAGACATGCTGGCTGAAGATCAGGAAGACTCGCAAAAACTGGGCGTAGAAGGCACGCCGTATTTTCTGGTCAATAATCTTGTGCTGCGGGGCGTGTTGTCGAAAGAACTGTTCAAGGCAGCCGTTGACATGGCGCTGAGTCAGACAGGGAAATAAGCAAAAGAGGTTCGCACAGCTTGTGTCTGACAGTATGCTGGTTGTATAATAACGCGTGTCATCCCGCGTCGCAACTGGTTCAAATCTGATTGCTGCATCTTTTCCCAAGAAAAAATGCCACTTATATCGCCCGCCGTTAGTTCGGTAGCATAATCGGTAGCATAAGTGGAACTGTCATCCAAATTCATTTGTCCTCTGACAGAGCGCGTACTTGTTCATAGCGGAAACATGAGGTTAGATGATCGTTGACTAGGCCCATAGCCTGTATCTGTGCGTAAACGACGATACTGCCCATGAATTTGAAGCCCAGCTTCTTCATTTCCTTGGCAATGTCGTCGGAAAGAGGGCTGGTGGGAGGAACCTCGCACATGTTTTTCCTTGCGTTCTGGACAGGCTTTCCGTCCACGAATCTCCATAACCACTTGCTGAAGCTGCCATGTTTGGCGGCCAAGTCAAGAAAAATGCGTGCATTGTGAATGGCGCTTTCGATTTTCTTGCGATTGCGCACGATGGAAGCATCCGCCATCAGCCGCTCTATATCCTGTCTCGTGAAGCGGGCCACTTGTTCAGGATCAAATCCCACGAAACAACGCCGATAGCCTACACGCTTTTTAAGGATGGTATTCCAGGAGAGCCCTGCTTGTGCTGATTCCAGAATAAGAAATTCAAACTGGCTCAAGTCATCGTAGCGAGGGACGCCCCATTCCTCGTCGTGGTAGCGGATTGCAAGGTCAAGGCCGCTTGCCCACCCGCAACGTGTCTTTTCTGTTGTAGACATGAGCAGCAATCACCAATCTCTTGTGCAAAGGCAGGCTGCATGCCGGGTCTTGCCGGAGCGGGCCTACCCGGGCCGCTATTTTCGCATAATTGCCGGTTCTCTCTGAAAGTTCAACATCTTATGCAATCTGCAAATAAAACTAAAACTGCACAGATTTTTAAATATATGGAAGTCTGATAGCAGTTGCCGATGGTTATTCGAACGTCTTCCATTGCATGAGCATATATAATGGCTGGCTGATTCCCAAATCGATGTAAGACGATTTGTTTATTTGAGAGTACTCACAACTTGTTGTTATGTCAAAAAAAACAAAAAAGAATATTTTGAGGGATTCCCATGCGCGGCACTTCCAGCACAGGTCAGCCACTGCACCGGCCGTAATAACACATCCCTACACTATTGCGCCCTGAAACAATCCGGGAAATCCGGCGGAGCGGTTTCCCCAATTCCGTTTACCGTTGAACCTACTCGCGGAACGGGTGCCTGATGCTGCTGTCAAGGGTACTTTGACAAAACTGGAGCGAGCTTCCACGTCTAATCAATTATTGCAGTACATGTTAATTCACTAAAATTATTTATGATATATTTTTTATAAATATATCTGATTCTGGAACGATGCCCCTTTCTGTTTTGTCAAAACAGAAAGGAGGCATAGCATAGAAATCCGCCATGCCGAAAAAATGGAATGACGCCAAGCCTGCGGAAAAACTGCTTTTCCTCTTTACCCTGCTGCTGTTTGACGGGCGCGAGGTTAGCCTGAAGCAAGTCTCCAGCACCCTAGGCTGTCCAAAACAGTCGATCACGCGCCTGAATCGCCGACATCCCTCGCCCTTGCACCGTTTGCAAAAGTTCGCTTTAATACGGCGGGGAAGTAAACATCTGCCTGGACAGGAGGAGGGAAACAAAGGCGCGTTCGCTTTGATGAAAGATAAACCGGTTACCGCATGTGTGCGAATGGCGTACAGCAAGACATCGTAGCCAGGCAGCAGGCCACACAGAAAAAGGGCTTAGGTTTTATCTATAACCTCTTGATTTTTCTGGCGCGCTCGGAGCGATTCGAACGCCCGACCTACAGGTTCGTAGCCTGTTGCTCTATCCAGCTGAGCTACGAGCGCGTAATGGTCTATTTAATCAAGCCACAGTCTTTCGTCAAGCTTTTTGTTGATTGCCTTATCCATATGGTAAAAACACTGAAATCAGCGAATATAAAAATGAGAAAGGGAACCTTCAAAACAGAGATAACACCGGTCGAAAAGGGCAGCGTCAGTCACAACAGCACCTTCATCATTAAGCGCATCATAGGCCTGACACGCAATTTCAACCCCACGAAGCAGCAGAGCCAGTTTTGAAAGCTCTTGAAAACGCTATTGACGTGTAGTCCACAGCAAAACGCACCTGATCTGAATGGCAGCAAGAAATGATACGGAATGGCCCTTGCTGTATAAACAGAAATCGTACAAGACTGCTCAAAAGCAACCCTCCATGACATAATCCGAGGTCGTATAGAGCTTGAAAGGGGAGAGAGGACGAACCATGACGCTGATTGATCTGCACACCCACACAAACGCTTCAGACGGCACAGACAGCCCTACCGAACTGATTGCCAAGGCGCACGCGGCAGGGCTTACCGCCGTAGCCGTGACGGACCATAACACTGTTGCCGGTCTGGATGAGGCCGAAGAAGCCGGCCGCGCGCTGAATATTGCCGTGATCCGCGGGTGCGAGATTTCCGCCTTCACAGAACACGGTGAAATGCACATTTTGGGACTCTGGCTGCCCCGGGATGTTGGCCCCTTGCAGAAGCTTCTGCACTATCTGCTGGCTAACCGCGCGGAACGCAATGTCAGAATACTGGAAAGGCTGCGTACCCTCGGCCTTGACGTCAGCATGGAAGAAGTGCGGGATGAGGCGTGCTGTGCAAACGTGGGGAGGATGCACATCGCGGCTGTGCTGCTGCGCCGGGGGTATGTGGGCAATGTGCAGGAAGCTTTCAGCAGATATTTAGGGGGGCAGGGAAGGGCGTATCTTCCCAAAGATGTGCTGACTCCGGAGGAAGCCGTGCGCTCGCTGGCGGACCTAGGCGCCACAGTGAGTCTTGCCCACCCAATGCTGAAAAAATACCCGGCCGGTTGGCCGGAAAATTTTGTGACCCGCCTTGCGGGCTATGGCCTGTCAGCGCTGGAGGCGTGGCACAGCGAACAAACTAAGGCTGACACGCGCGCCTGCCGCGCCATTGCCGAACGTTTCAGCCTTGGTTTGAGCGGTGGGTCGGATTACCACGGCGCAAACAAGCCCGGCTTACGGCTTGGCGTGGGCTACGGTGACTTGCGGGTGAGCTGTGACGTGCTGGAAGGGCTTATGCACATGCGGCGCGCAGCGGGCCTGCTCTGCCCATGACACGCAGAGGCAGCTATTTTTTTGCGGCGCCGTTCACCACCGCGCCGATCATCACGCCCAAATAGCTCATGGCAAGGGCCAGCCACCAGATGCGGTAAAAATCGTGGCCGAAGACGCCGTTCACAAGCCAGCCCGCAAAGGCGATCCAGAATGTGGCGGCAAAGCGCCAATACAGTCCCGCATTCTTGTCCGTCCATTCCGCCGCAAGACACGGACGTATGCGCCTGTAGCCCCACACAAGAAAACCCAGCAGAAAAATCATGCCCGCCGCAAAACCGACAAGGCCGTGGGCATACAGGATGTCGAGATAGAGGTTGTGCGGGTGGGTGATGGTTATGGCGTCATGCGTCGGCGTCAGGCCAAGGGCGCGGAAGGCTGCATTGTATTGTCCCGCTCCGGCGCCGAACCAAGGATGTTCCAAAAAAACACGCCAAGCGAGTTCCCAGAGGCTCCAGCGGCCGTCGGACATCACAATGCCGAGGCTCTTGGTGTTGCCGCGCGGCGACAGAAACCAAAAACACGCCAACAGGGCAAGGGTGACCGCGCCCGGCCGGGCATATTTTCGCCATGCGCTGAAGCCTGTTTTCAGCACGACCCACAGGCCGCCGGAAAAGGCCACAGCCAGCATACCGCTGCGGGCCGCGGCCCCGCAAAGCAAAAACAGGGCGGGCCAGAGGGCTGCCAGACATAAAAAGGCGGACACTGCGGGACAGAACTTTTGCCGGAAAATAAACCAGAGACTGAAGGCCGGTATAAGGGCAAGTGCTATATAATTGCCCACTGTGTAGTCGCCGAGGCTGCCGGTCAGCCGTCCGTCGCGCGGGGTGTAACCCATGATGAAGTCATGTCCTGTAGCTGCCTGCCACAGACCGTCAATCCCTTGCCAGAAGCATGCCAGAACACAGGCCCAGACAAGACGGTGTATATCTTTTTCTTCCCGTACGCATTCCATGGCAATAAAAGGCAGGATAAAACCCTTGTTGACACCGGTGCCTGCGTGCAGCAGGGAATCAAGGGGGTGTTCCGACAAAACCACGCCGATGGCTGCCATAAGCCACAGACAGTAAAAAAGCGGACGCGCTGTGAGCCGCGCGAGCACGCTTTGTCGCCATGCGCGGCGGTAGTACAGCAGCAAAAAAACAAAACAGACAGGCGGTATGACCTCGCGCGCGCCGTAGCTTATGGGAAAGGATGCCAGCGAAAGCCAGAATGACCAGAAAAGACAAAAAAACCAGCATTCGGCAGGGTCATGTTCATACAGCACAATGAGCCGCGACCTGACGGACGCGGCCCGCTCTGTAACAGTTTCAGGCAATATGCGATGCAGGTTCACGGCCGCGCGCTGTTCTGATGTTCTTGTTTGATTTTTGACTTAGTCTGGTGAGGCCTATTCCCTCTGGACAGTTCCTTGAAAACACTGTCCACACACTGCAAATCTGTGAGCGGCGCGCTCTGTTCTTCGTGCATCACGGATATGAGCAGAAAGATAAGGATGCCAAGAAACGACAACAAAAGCATACTACCCCGCGCAAAGAGACCTTTTTCGCGAATAAGCACAATCAGGCATCCCTAAGATTTCGTCTGATTTGACTTCAGACAGATTATCCAAAAATTCACGGTGTTCGTCGGTGTCCACGATAGATCCTTGTCCCGGGATGCACAGGCGAGAATAAAATACTATGGGTTGCCGCCGTGGCAATCTATAAAAAGACAGAACAAGAAAACAGCCATTCATGGTAAGAGCGTTACACCACTTTGTTCAGCGCGTATTCAATAATGCCTTGCGCGCCGGCGTTGCGTAAAAGCGGAATCAAATCGCGCACAGCGGCGCTTTGCACCACGGTTTCCACTGAAAGCCATTGCGCGTCGCGCAACGGCGCGACCGTGGGGGAATTGAGCGAGGGCAACATTTGCAGGATGGCGTCAAGCTGCGCGGTCGGCGCGTTCATTTTGAGAGCCACCAGATTTTCGGCTCGCAGCGCGCCCTGGAGGAGCAGGTTTAACTGCTCGATCTTGGTTCTTTTGCGCATGTCCTGCCAAGCTTTTTTATTGGCGATCAACACGGGAAAAGAAACCATGACTTCGGCGATAACGCGCAGACCGTGCGCGCGGATTGTCGAGCCGGTTTCGGTGACCTCCACAATGCCGTCGGCAAGCCCTTCCACAACTTTGGCTTCCGTGGCGCCCCAGGAATAAAAA
This sequence comes from Candidatus Desulfovibrio trichonymphae, assembly GCF_002355955.1. Taxonomy (NCBI): domain Bacteria; kingdom Pseudomonadati; phylum Thermodesulfobacteriota; class Desulfovibrionia; order Desulfovibrionales; family Desulfovibrionaceae; genus Desulfovibrio; species Candidatus Desulfovibrio trichonymphae. The sequence continues at coordinate 856,568 of NZ_AP017368.1, forward strand.
ACATCCACGTCAACGCCCTGACCGGCGAAATAGCGACGGGTCAGATCTTCCAGTTCCGTTGCTATGCGTTTGCCCTGCAGGTCACGCGATTTCTGATAAGACGAATCGCCGGCGACAGCCAGCACCCAGCGGCAGGACCGGTTGGATGACTTGGAATACACAATGTCTGCCACGCGCTCCACCTGACAGTCATGGCCTCGTTCACAAAGCCAGTCCAGGCCGGTGATACCCGCGTCAAGCACCCCGGCCGCCACATAACCGCCTATTTCCTGTGCGCGGCAGAGGGATGCAGCGATTTCCGGGTCATTGATGTCAGGGAAATAATTACGGCTGTGTTGGCGTATTTTCCAGCCAGCGCGTTCAAAAAGATTGATGGTGGCCGCTTCAAGCGACCCCTTGGGCACGCCCAGTTTGATGATCGGTTGTGTGGGCTCGTTCATGGCAGTTTCCCTTAGCAGGTGAAGATTCACTGTTCATAAACCAGTTTGGGGTCAAAAATTTGCGGCGAACAGAGCCTGCATGTCCCGTTTTCCCATTCCCGGTAAAAACAGGAACGCCGCCCTGTGTGGCAGGCCGCTCCGCCCTTTTGTTCAATGCGCAGCAGCACCGTGTCGTTGTCGCAGTCAATGCGCAGGGCGCGCACTTTTTGCACAAGACCGGAGCTTTCGCCCTTGCGCCAGAGTTGCCCGCGGCTGCGGCTCCAGTAGTGTGCTTCGCCTGTTTCGAGCGTCTTGCGCCAAGCCTTTTCATTCATATAGGCGAGCATAAGCACTTCATCCGTGGCCGCGTCCTGCACAATAGCCGGGATAAGGCCTTTGCTGAAATCGGGCGTAAAATTACAGTCGCCTGTAGAAGCTGACATGCTTTTCTCCTTGCCCTGATTGCCCTGCAGGGGGGAGTAAATCTATCTGCAATTATGCTCTGTTGCAAGTCTGGGACACTGATTCTTCTTCATTTTTCTTAATGAAGGAAACAAACAGGAAAGTCTGAATTTTTATAGAGATTAAACATTTTGATTATGAGATGACTTGTATTTCACTTTAGATATCTGCAAAAACATACTTTTTATTTCCATTTGAAAGAGTGTGAATTTCGTTTTAACCATAGGCAAGATGACATTATTCCCTCTCAGCCAGGCATGACTCTATATAAATTCTATCTACCAGGAGCACCGTCATGTACACACGGCGCATTATGCTGGCCACCGGCAACGCCGATAAAGTCTCGGAGCTTGCCGCCATGCTGGGCACGGCAATGAAAGTTCTGGGCATTTCGGCCTTCCCCCACATCGGGGAGATAAAGGAAACTGGCAGCACATTTGAGGAAAATGCGCTCATCAAGGCGCGTCATGTTGCCGGCATAACCGGTCTTGTCAGCCTGGCTGACGATTCCGGCATTGTAGTGGATGTGCTTGCCGGTGCGCCTGGCGTTTATTCGGCGCGCTACGCCGACGACTGGGAAGCTAAGCCCGGCGAGAACCGGGATGCACGCAATATGCGAAAATTGCTGCACATGATGGCCGCCGTGCCCGAAGTCCGCCGCTCGTGCCGTTTTGTGTCTTGTATAGCCGCCGTGCGGCCTGACGGGACTGAAATGACCATACGCGGAGAGTGGGAAGGCCGTGTGCTGACAGCGCCGCGCGGAGAAAACGGCTTTGGCTATGATCCTATTTTCCTTGACGCTGTGCTGAACAAAACGGCCGCCGAATTATCGCGGGATGAAAAAAACGCCCGCAGCCACCGCGGCAAGGCGTTGCGCGGGCTTTTGACTCGTCTGCCGACGTTTATGGCCGTTGGATGAACCTCCTTCAGATTAGAAGCCATCTCAAAATCAAATTTGAGTTTAATCTCGAAAATATCCAGGCTTTCGACTGATCATAATAATATATTGATATTGATAAATAAAGGGCGCTCCAGCGACGCTCAAACGCGCAATATCTGAACCGGTGGCAGATATCCATGCTGAAGTATCATCAGGACGTTTCAGCGTATATGGGAAAGCAGCTCTTGCGGCCGCGAGAGCAAAAGCCGGGCGCCGTGCCGGTGGAGTTCTTCTTCCCTGCGAAACCCCCAAAGCGCGCCGACAGGAACCATGCCGGCATGTACGGCGGTATCCATATCCACGCTGCTGTCCCCAAGAAAAAACACCGTCTCAGGAGCAAGACTCAGGCTGCGCGCCATGTCAAGGGCCACGGCCGGGTCAGGTTTGGCGACGCGGTCAGGCAGACTGCCCTGTACGCGGACAAAGGGAATGCCGGGGAAAAAATGGGCCACGGTTTCCAGCGCGAAATCGTGAGGCTTGTTTGTGAGCACAAAAAGGGGGATGCCCTTCGCACGCAGTCCATCAAGCAGTTCGTCCAGACCCGCATAAGGCCGGGTTTTTCTGGCCCAGTATCGCCCGTACTCTTCCCCCACTTTTTGCAGCATGCGGGTGACAAGCGTTTCGTCCGTCCCCTCCGGTGCCGCGCGACGAACAAGGGCGACCATGCCGTCACCCACAAAACAACGATACAACTCCACAGGATGCGTGGGCAGGCCAAAAGCTGCCAGCGCGGCGTTGACGGAGTCGGCGAGGTCATCCAGACTGTTGATGAGCGTGCCGTCCAGATCAAAAATAACGGCGGAACAAGGCAGAAGCATATACCCTCTGCTGCTCAACGGCTGGCCATGTGCACCGCGCTGACGCTGGCGCACAATTCACGGACAAGAACGTCCATAACATACTCGGGAACTCCCGCATTGAACCTGATCTCACGCCGGGAAAGCAACGCAAGGCGCATCCGGCTTTCTGCCACGGCATTACGGTTGGAAATATTTTGCAAATTTTTCCGGCCTGATGTCGGCACACGCCGCTGCACAAGAAGCACATCCGTCAACAGGGTCGTAGCACCGGTTCCGCTTAGACGCGACGTCCCGCCGTATCCCTCATTCACCATCGCGCGCAGACTGTCCGGCTCTGCCGCCCCCACAGCTAGCACGGTAGGGTGCACAATATACCCGGCTTTGCTGGGGTTGCTTGTCACGCTGAAGCCGCTTTCCGCAAGACTTGTTTCCAGTTTGGCGCGAAGGCCGAAAACCATATCGCTTTTGTCACGTACATTCACATACACCACACCGGCGATATCAGCGTTGACGTCAGGCGGTACAAACCCTCCACTGCGCAGCACTTCAATGCCTGCGGTCGCGTCGCCTCTTTTGTGCACACAAGCGCTGAACGCCGCCAGAGTAACAAAGGCAACAAACAAAAGCAGCAGGCCGGCAAAAAAATGGCTGCTGAAAAAAAAGCGCATGGACTGTCCTTATTTTTTAAACATTACCCCAAATCACAACACCTGTCCAGCAACACTGATTTGGAGTGATTCACTTTCGCAATGATTTAACATTAGTGTCTAATGGCTAAAATTTTAATTATTATGATATTCGTCCCTGAACAGGATGCACGATGAGTAAAGTTTCCCGCTTGATTCCTTGTGATGCTGACACGCTTGTGCTCCTTGAAGAACTTACAGTGCGTCGGACAGCGCTATCCGGCACGGTCCAGATGGATTGGATAGTGTTGGCCCGAATAGCGAACAAGACAGTGCAACGCATCCGTAAGCGTCTCCATACCAGTGCAACTACAGAACACAGCACCCACAAGCGGCATGAAGCTTGGCTTGAAAAACATCACGGTGACAAGCGCAAGCCGGCTCAATACGGTGACAAGCGCAAGCCGGCTCAATATGGTGCCGGTCATATGGAACGCTTCATCTCCGCTTAGAATAAAACCGCAAAGCCTTTTGTATGGAGAAAGCGTGCGGTTAGGGGTACTCGGCTTTAAAAAATGCTCGAAACTTTAATGATTACCAGTGCCTGATCATTGCGAAAGTGAATCTCTCCTGATTTTACAAAAATACGATCTTCCTCCGCCACTGCATGGGAATCTCCCTGTCGCTCCGCCTGCTGCAAAAACGCTGCCTGGCGGATTTTTTCACATGCAAAGACCGCAACTTGACGTCAACGTGTTTTATCGTATCTTTATCCTGCGGCAAGCCCGCACAACACGCCCGACCCCAGGAACACACATGAACAAACGGCTTATCATTGTGGAATCGCCGGCCAAGGTGAAAACCATAAAAAAATTTCTCGGGGCGCAGTACGCCGTCCATGCCAGCGTCGGCCATGTACGCGATCTGCCGTCAAATACGCTCGGCGTGGACGAAGCCAATGATTTCGCTCCGCAATATGAAGTAATTGACAGCAAAAAACACGTTGTCAGCGAACTGCGCGCCGCCGCCGCAAAAGCCGATGTCGTGTATCTGGCGCCGGATCCTGACCGCGAGGGCGAGGCGATTGCCTGGCATATAGCCGAGCTTATCCGCGACAAAACAAAAACTATCAAACGCATCCAGTTCAATGAAATCACGGCGAAAGCCGTGCGGGAAGCGCTGGAGTGCCCGCGCGAGCTCAACGCCAATCTTTTTGATGCACAACAGGCACGACGTGTGCTGGACCGTCTGGTGGGCTACAAAATTTCGCCGCTTCTCTGGAAAACCATCAAACGCGGCATTTCCGCCGGGCGGGTTCAGTCTGTGACACTCAGACTGATTGTAGACCACGAAACCGAACGCGAGGCATTTACCCCGGAAGAATACTGGCTTTGCAAAGCGTTTCTTTGCGCTGATACGCCGCCTCTGTTCACGGCGGAACTGTTGAAACTGCACGGCAAAAAAGCGCATATCGGCAACAAAAAGCAGGCGGACGCCCTGAAAGCGGAAATCAGCAACAAATCCTTTGTGGTGCGCAGCGTGACGAAAAAAGAACGCGAACGTGCTCCCAAACCCCCATTTATCACATCCTCGCTGCAGCAGGCAGCCAACCAGCGCCTGTCTTATTCGACCAAACGCACCATGAACATAGCCCAGCGGCTTTATGAAGGCGTCGAACTGGATGAAAAGGGGCTCACAGCCCTGATAACCTACATGCGCACAGATTCTACACGCGTTGCCGATGAAGCGCGGGCCGCGGCCCGCGACTTCATTGCCAAAACATTCGGCCCAGACTATCTGCCTGCAAAATCAAGAAAGTATAAATCAAAAGCCGGCGCACAGGACGCGCATGAAGCCATCCGCCCTGTGGACATGACCATTGTCCCCGAAATGATCAGGGGCGCGTTGCCGCCCGATCAGTACAATCTTTACAAACTTATCTGGTCGCGCTTTGTGGGATCACAGATGGCCGGAGCCCGCTTTCACGACACGACGGCGCTGGTTGAATGCGGAAAAACCGAGTGGCGGGCAAAGGGTGAACGCCTGCTCTTTCCGGGTTTCCTCACAATCATGCCGGCAAGCAGAAGAGAGGAATCCGAAGCCGCACTGCCGCCGCTTGCAATCGGGCAAACCCTCACGCTGGACAAACTGGAGCAAGGACAAAAATTCACGCAGCCGTCGCCGCGCTACAACGAAGCAAGCCTTGTTCGGGAACTGGAAGAACGCGGCATCGGCCGCCCATCAACCTACGCGACCATCATTTCCACACTTCAGGACCGTGATTACGTCCGGTTGACGGACAAGCATTTCATTCCCACTGATCTCGGACGGACAGTGTGCCGCCATCTCTCCGAACATTTTACCACATTGATGGACGTGAGTTTTACAGCCCAGATGGAAGAAAGCCTGGACAAAGTGGCTGAAGGCAGCCGGCAACGGGTGGATCTATTGCGGGCATTTGCCGCGCAGTTCAACCCGGCGCTGGATGCGGCGGCCAAAAATATGCAGAGCCTGAAGAGCGGCATGCCCGCAAACGTGTCCTGCCCTGGATGCGGAAAACCCCTACTGATCAAATTCGGCAAGGCAGGCGACTTTCTGGCATGTTCCAGCTATCCCGCCTGCCGCTATACAAGCAACTTCACGCGTGCGGAAAACGGTCAGGTGGAAATTGTGCCCGCGGAAAAGACGCAAGCGGCAAAAGTAGGCGTCTGTCCACGCTGCGGCAAAGATACAGTTGTCAAAAAATCACGCACAGGCAGCCGCTTTATCGCCTGCACAGGCTATCCGGCATGCAGCTGTGCCGCGCCCTTTTCCACAGGGGTGCCCTGCCCGCGCTGCGGCAAGGGAATGCTTGTTGAAAAAAGCAGTAAACGGGGAAAGATTTTCTATTCCTGCGATCAGTATCCCCAATGTGATTTTGCACTGTGGGATAAGCCCATGCCGGGCTCCTGCCCGCAGTGCGAAGCCCCGTATCTGGTAGAAAAAAAGAAAGGAGAGAGTATAAAAGTCGTCTGCCCTGTCAAGGGCTGCAGCTACACAAGGGAGGACGATGTAATTTTTCTGCCCAACACATAAAGGGGCTTTGAAGATGAAAACTCAAAATCCACAAAAATCATAGCAGGGATGCTTGGCGTTGAGCCTCCGTGCGGCTCATTTGGCATATGAAAAATTCTCTGCCATTTGCGCTTGGATGTATCTCTAACGAAGATCAAAGCCGGTCTTGCCTGTTCTGACGACAGTCCCACCGCGCAATGGCACAAGGAGCAGAACGGCTTTATCGCTCGTCTGCGCAAGCGGGGGAAACCTGCCTTAAGCGGGTCTGCCATCCGTCAAAGGGCCCCAAGAGCTTCAGAAACGATGTCAAAACAAACCTGCGACTATTCCACCGCAAGCTGAATGCGGGCAAAGCCCGTCACCGTAATGTCGTCGCCAACCGCTTTGGCCGCCTCACGCGTTATATCGCTCACACTCTTCTTGTCATCACGTATATAGGGCTGCTCCATGAGGCAGACTTCCTTATAAAATTTTTTCACAGCGCCGTCGGCGATCCTATCCACAATATTCGTGGGCTTGCCTTCCTCCAGAGCCTTCTGCCGGTATATTTCACGCTCGTGCTCTACAGCCGCCGTGTCAAGACTCTGCGCGTCCAAAGCCATGGGGTTGGCCGCCGTCACCTGCATGGCAAGATTTTTGGCAAACTCCAGCACTTCAGGCCTGCCGACGCTGGCTGCCTTGCCTACGGTCAGATATGCCAGCACGCCGATCTTGCCGTTGGCGTGAATGTAGCTGCCTACAATTTCCTTGTCAGAGACGCACGTATGGCGGGCAAACTTGCCGATCTGCATATTTTCGCCCACAGAGGCGATAAGCTGCGTCAAATCCTCGCCCATCAGCGATTCCAGCGCCGCGTGATCAGCAGGGTTGCTATCCAGCACTGTCTGCGCCACACGGGCAGCCATATTCTGAAATTGATCGCCACGGGCCACAAAGTCTGTTTCACATAAAAGAGCCGCCATGGCCACATGCTTGCCGTCCGGGCTTTGGGCAGCCGTCACAAGCCCTTCACTGGTCACACGGCCGGACTTTTTGGCGGCCTTGGCCATGCCTTTCCGGCGCAACCAGTCAACGGCCTTTTCCAGAACGCCGTCCACTTCCTCCAAGGCTTTTTTACAGTCCATCACACCGGCGCCGGTTTTTTCGCGTAGATCTTTTACCAGTTGCAGTTGAGCACTGATTGCCATATACATCTCCATATCCGTCCGACAAAAACCGGAGTAATAAAAAAACAAGCGGTTATTCAGTGGCAGGCGTTGTCTGCGCGGATTCCGTCGTCTGCGCTGGCGCGGTCGTGGCGGATTCTGCCGCTTCCTCGGCCTCGACGGCCCTGCACATAACTTCCTCGGCATTGGCGGCATTGCCCGGTGCGTCCTTGGACATGGCCTCGCCTTCCAGACAAGCCTCGGCAAAACCGGTCACAAAAAGTTTGATCGCACGAATGGCGTCGTCATTGCCGGGAATGATATAATCAATCACATCGGGATCACAGTTGGTGTCTGTCACAGCCACAATGGGAATGCTGAGCTTGCGGCATTCCTTCACCGCAATATTTTCGCGATTGGGATCAATAACAAAGGCTATCTGCGGCAGACGATCCATTTCTTTGATGCCGCCCAAGGTTTCCTCAAGCTTGTGCACCTCACGCTCCAACAAAAGAATTTCTTTTTTCTGGTAACGGTTGATGGAACCGTCGGCGAACATACTTTCAAGTTTTTTCAAACGTTCCACGCTCTTCTGGATGGTTACAAAATTTGTCAGAGTGCCGCCCATCCATCGGTTGGTCACATGGTACTGGTTGGCGCGGCCCGCCTCCGCGGCGACAGCCTCCTGCGCCTGACGTTTGGTGCCGATAAAAAGCACCTTGCCGCCTTTAGCAACCGTGTCCGCCACCTTGTCGTAAGCCGTACGAAACAGTTTGACGGTCTGCTGCAGGTCAATAATATGAATGCCGTTGCGCGCACCGAAAATGTAAGGACGCATTTTTGGGTTCCAGCGGCGGGTCTGATGCCCGAAGTGCACGCCGGTTTCCAGCATTTGTTTCATGCTGACGTAAGACACAATGAGCCTCCAAAGGGGTTTTTCCTCCACCCCGGCCGGGTTTTGGATCCTTCACCGGCTTTGCTGCGTCAAACGCCCAACGCGCTGACAGCCGGACCCCGGATCCCAGCCGGGATGTGCGTAATGGAAGGGCCTTGTAGCATAAGGCCATCGCGATGGCAAGAAAAATCCGCTGTACGGCGGTCGGCGCATCACCGCAGGGCGTCAAACAGGGATGTATCCGACATGGAATAGCTGTTTTCCTGCGACGGGAAAACCCCGCTTTTCACTGCTTCGGCATAGGCTGTGAAAGCCGTGCGCATAGCGGAATCAACTTGTCCGAAAATTTTAACGAACTTCGGCGGCGCGCTTGTCAGGCCCGACATATCCTGCCACACAAGCACCTGCCCGTCACAGTCCGGTCCAGCGCCGATGCCGATGACGGGGATGGCGAGCTCATGCGTGATCCGCGCGCCGAGCGGTGCGGGAACGCACTCAAGCACCAAGGCGAAGACGCCAGCGTCCTGCAGGGCGCGGGCGTCGTCAAGCAACTTCTGTGCCGCGGCAAGGCTTCTGCCCTGTACCCTGTAGCCGCCCAAAGCGTGCACAGACTGTGGGGTCAAGCCCAAATGTCCCATCACCGGCACAGAGGCCCTTATCAGGGCACGCACTGTGGGGCAAAAATCCATCCCGCCTTCCAGCTTGACGGCGTGGGCCATACCCTGCGCGAGCAGCCGCCCGGCGTTGCGCAGGCTTTCCTCCACGCTCACATGGTAGCTCATAAAAGGCATGTCGCAGACAACCAGAGCATTATCGGACGCACGCGCCACTGCCGTGCAATGCCGGATCATGTCGTCAAGGGTGACGGCAAGCGTATTGTCATACCCCAACATCACGTTGCCGAGGCTGTCGCCCACAAGCAGGGCGTGCACGCCCGATTGATCCATAATTTTTGCCGTGCTGTAATCGTAGACCGTGAGCATGACGAGCTTTTCCCGTCCCTTTGCTTCCCGAAAAGTAATGACGGTGTTTTTCATGGCCTGTCCTTTCTGTTTGTATTGACAACAAGCGCCATAAGCACGTGCGCCAGTTTGGCGGCGGTAAAATCCGCATGATGCAGACCAGGTATGGGCGCAAGTTCCACCACGTCAAAGCCGGCAATCTCGCGGCCTTGCGCGCAGCTTTCCAAAAGCTGTACGGCTTCGTGCCAAAAAAGCCCGCCAGGCGACGGTGTGCCCGTGGCCGGCATCAGCGAAGCGTCCAGCCCATCCAGATCAAAACTGATGTAAATGCGGCGCGGAAAATCCGGAGGCAGAGGGGCAGACGGCAGGCCTTCGCGTGCCAACGTTGCAGCGTCATAATGCACGACGCCAAGACGCCGGCGAATGTCCGCTTCTTCACGGCTCAGCTCACGCACTGCGAACTGGGCGAGAGGCAGGCCGAGATCAACGACGGCGCGATACATGACGCAGGCGTGTGAAAACGGATTCCCCTCATAATGAGAACGCATATCCGCATGGGCGTCTATCTGCACAACCCCGAGCGGCCCGCTGTGCGACAGTGCGCGCAAAGCGCCAAGGCTCACTGTATGTTCGCCGCCAAGCAGCACGGGACAAGCACGACAGCTCACGGCGCGGGCGACGGCTGTCTCTATGTGCGCGAGTACCACTTCCACGCTGCCGTCACAGTCAACCGCAGGCGCAGTATAAAAACCTGCCTCGCCTGGCGCGCAGCCGTTTTCCATGGCTTCAAGCTGACATGTGGCGGCCAGCAGGGCCGCGGGACCGCAGGCCGCGCCCGTGCCGTATGAAACACTGCGTTCAAAGGGCACGGGGATAATGTGAAACGCCGCCCGTTCCGGCGCAACCGGCGCGTATTCAGAAGCCAGAAAATACTGTTCTCTCATACCGCTGATTCCGTACAATACACAGTAAAAACGGCCTGCATGGGGGCAGACCGTTTTGATGAAGGAGGCTGTCAGCAAAAGATAAGGAAGGTAATAAATATATTGCAGAACTCGTGCCAAAATATGTTTATCATAATTAGACTGTTTTTACAGAATGAATTAATTATATTATGACCAATGGCGCGTTAAAATTTTTATACTTTTGAATCCACAGCAGAATTTCTTGCGTGATGTTTGTACAAAAAATTGGTTTGTTCAAATTCCCGAATACCAACGGCAGTCGGCCTTCTCTGCGTTCTGTGCAGGCACCGCATTTGCTGCTGGGACGCGAGGGTTAGCCTATGAGGAACATGCGCAGACTGTGTCCACGCCGGATTATGATTGCATGCAGAAAATTGATTTTTCCAAAAAAACTTGTTAACTGTTTCGATCTGTCCTTATTAACTAAGGTATTATTATATCCAAAATTTCTCTGCTTGGCAAAATCTGAATGGAGGTCCACATGATTGCAGAGCATACCCGGCGCGTAGCGTGTGCGCAAAAAATCCTCATGGTGCTGGCCGCGCGTTACCCCAGGCATGCTCCACAGCTTGCGGCACGCAACGCGTGGGAACTGCTGGTCGCCACCGTGCTGGCGGCCCAGTGCACAGACACGCGCGTCAACACCATTACGCCGGAACTTTTCCGGCGCTGGCCTGGGCCACAAGAGCTGGCGACCGCCGATCAGACAGAGCTTGAGTCTGTCATCCGTTCCGCGGGCTTTTACCACAGCAAGGCAAAAAATTTGCTGGGCGCGGCTGTACGCGTGCGGGATGTTTTTGACGGCCGCGTGCCGGACAGTCTTGAAAATTTGACATCTCTGCCGGGTGTGGCCCGCAAAACAGCCAACGTTGTGCTTTTCGGCGCATACGGGCGCAATGAGGGACTTGCGGTGGACACGCACGTCAAACGCATAGCTTACCGCCTCGGCCTTACGGACCAGACGGATCCTGATCGTGTGGAACAGGATTTGATTGTCCTTTTTCCTCGTCGGGAGTGGGGCAATGTCAATCACCGCATGGTGCTCTTCGGCCGGGATATATGCCATGCCCGATACCCCTGTTGCAACGAGTGTGAAATGAACGTCTTCTGCCCGCGCCGCGCCTGTCCCCCATCTTCCGGTCGGAACAAACCCGGCAGGGGAGAACAGCCGCGTAAAACATCCCGCCGCGTGTCTTAAGAAAATGTGTGCATTGCCGATGAGATACCTGTAAAGCATTTACTATGTTATTATGATCCGAATGATTACTCTCTATAAAAATTCCAGACTTTCCTGTTTGTTTCCTTCATTTTTGTTTCCTTCATTAAGAAAAAATGGACGTTACAAATGAACAATGGGGATTGCTCGAACCTTTGCTTTCCAGCACACCCAAAGGTCCAAGAGGGCAAGGCAGGCCAGTTGCCGATGATCCACGTTCCATTTTAAACGGCAAGCCTGATTTGCGGGAAGCCCTTACAGACGGGACATTTGCTCCCGCAAAAAAAGGGCTGTGCCGTTGGCTGGAAGAGCTTGTGTACAGCAGGATCAGGAGCGGTAGTCGGCGTTCAGACTTACATACTCGTGTCCGAGATCTGAAGCCTGTAACGTGTATTCCCCCGATCCGGCGCACAGGTCAATCTCCACTGTCACGTCCTTGCCCCGCAGCAGTTCGGCGAGACGCGCTTCCTGATCGTCGTTCACGGGCTGCCCGTGGCAGAAACGCTCCACCCCGCACAGGGCCATGCTGACCCGGTCGGGGTCAAAGCGCGCGCCGCTGTATCCCACGGCCGTCACAATACGGCCCCAGTTGGCGTCACCGCCGTAGATTGCTGTTTTGACAAGCTGCGAATGGCCCACGCTACGGGCCACGCGCTCGGCGTCCGTCTCGTCAGCCGCGCCCCGTGCCGTAATATGGATAACCCGGCCCGCGCCTTCGCCGTCCATAACCAGCATATGCGCAACCTGCCCTAGAATGCCGGTCAGGGCTTCTTCCAGCAGGGCCAAATCGGCCGGACTTTGGACGGCAACTCCCGACGCGCCGTTGGCAAGGCCGAGAATAGTGTCGTTTGTCGAGGTGTCTCCGTCAACGCTGACCCTGTTGAAGGTGAAGGCCACGGCCCGCCTGAACATAGCCTGCCACGGCTCGCGCTCCGTCGCCGCGTCCGTCAGTGCCACACAGAGCATAGTGGCCATGTTGGGGCAGATCATGCCCGCACCCTTGGCCATCACGGTCAGCCGCGCACCGCCGCCGGAAAGGCCGATGTCGCGCGAAGCGAATTTGGGAAAGGCATCCGTGGTCATAAAGGCACGGGTGAAGCCCTCTGCATCGCGTCTGCCCAGGCTTTGCACAAGGGCGGGAATAGCGGCACGCCAGAGATTCATGCGCAGCTGCGCGCCGATAACCCCTGTGGAGATGGGCAGAATGTCGTTCGGGGCAAGGCCTGCCGCCTGGGCGGCCAGAAGCTGCGTGGCCCGGCAGTTCACAATGCCCTCATCCCCGGTGCAGGCATTGGCCTGACCGGAATTGGCAAGCACGGCCAGCACCGGCCCGCCACGGCGCAACAGTTCCTGACACACCAACACGGGCGCTGCCTTGAAGGCGTTTTGCGTGAACAGCCCGGCCGCAACCGCGGGACGGTCCGAAACAATGAGGCCGAGATCGTCGCGGCCCGTTGTCTTAAAGCCGGCCGCCGCCGTGCCGGCCCTGAAGCCCTTGGGCAGGTCATCCGTCATGATTGGCGTCCCACAATATATGAAGTATGTTCTTGTGGAGCGCAGAAGGCCCCACAAAAAATATACATAAAACTATTTTCCCGTATGCTTTGCCAGCCGCCGTCTACTTTCTGGTCTTCTGGATTTCTTCGGCCAAGGCCGCAGGCACGCGTTCATAGTGGTCGAACTGCATGGTGAACGTGGCGCGGCCCTGCGTGCGCGACCGAAGGTCTGTGGCATAGCCGAACATGGAGGCAAGCGGCACCTGAGCGCGCACACTCTGCGCGCCGCCGGCGCGGGCTTCCAGGCTCTGCACGCGGCCGCGTCGACCGTTGAGGTCGCCCATCACATCGCCCAGATATCCCTCAGGAGTAACCACTTCCACATCCATGATCGGCTCCAGAAGCACAGGCCCAGCTTTCTGCATAGCGTCCTTGATGGCCATGGAGCCGGCCACATAAAAAGCCTGCTCCGAAGAATCCACTTCATGGTAGGAACCGAACACCAGATTGACCTTGACGTCCACGCAGGGAAAACCAGCCAGCACGCCGGACTTCATGGCGTCCTGCATACCCTTGTCTATGGCCGGGATATATTCTTTGGGAATCACGCCGCCAGTGATGGAATTGACAAATTCATAGCCGTTGCCGGGGTTGGGCTCAGCCTCAATGACGCAATGGCCGTATTGGCCGCGACCGCCGGACTGTTTGGCGTGCTTCACGTCCGACTTGGCGGGCTTGGAAATTGTTTCACGGTAGGCCACCTGCGGTTTGCCCACATTGGCATTCACATTGAACTCGCGCGTCAGGCGGTCAACAATGATTTCCAGATGCAGCTCGCCCATGCCGGCAATAAGTGTCTGATTTGTTTCCTCATCGCCCTTGACGTGGAACGAGGGATCCTCTTTGGCAAGCTTGTTCAGCGCAGCGGAAAGGGCGTCACGATCCGCCTTGGTCTTGGACTCAATGGCGACCTCAATGACCGGATCTGGAATATTCAGGGATTCCAGCACTACAGGGCGCTTTTCGTCACAAAGCGTATCGCCGGTGGAGGCGTTTTTCAGACCCACAAGCGCCACAATATCGCCTGCGCCCGCCCATTTGATGTCTTCGCGCTTGTTGGCGTGCATCTTGAGAATACGGCCGATGCGCTCCTTCTTGCCGGTATTGGCGTTGTACACGCCCATGCCGGATTCCAAGTAGCCGGAATATATGCGGAAAAATGAAAGATGCCCGATAAACGGGTCGGAAAAAAGCTTAAACACGAGCCCGGCCAAGGGATCCTTGTCGATGCAGGGGCATTCAATGAGATTGTCCACCCTGTCCGGCTCGTGGCCTGTCATGGGCGGTATGTCCACAGGCGAAGGCAAATAGTCCACCACGGCGTCCAGCAGGGGCTGCACGCCCATATTCCTGAAGGCGGAGCCGCACAGCACCGGCACGATATTGCGGGCGATGGTGGCCTTGCGCACGCAGGCGATGATTTCCTCTTCCGTCAGGCTTTCGCCGCCGAGGTATTTTTCAAGCAGGGCCTCGTCTTCCTCCGCTACGGATTCCACAAGCTCGCGGTGCTTTTCGTCCACAAGCGCACGCATGTCGGCGGGCACTTCGTCCACACTCAGTTCCGCACCCTTGGTGCTCTTGTCAAAACTCACGGCCTGCATGCGCACAAGATCCACCACGCCTTCAAATTTATCTTCCGCGCCGATGGGCAGTTGCAAAGACACGGGCTTGGCGCCGAGACGGTCGTGGATCATCTCCAGGCAGCGGTTGTAATTTGCGCCTGTGCGGTCCATCTTGTTCACGAAGCAGATGCGCGGCACATTGTAACTGTCCGCCTGCCGCCACACTGTCTCTGACTGCGGCTCAACGCCGGCCACAGCGTCAAAGACGCACACAGCGCCGTCGAGCACGCGTAGCGAACGCTCCACTTCAATGGTGAAGTCCACATGCCCCGGCGTGTCGATGATATTGATGCGGCAGTCTTTCCAGAAACAGGTTGTGGCGGCGGAAGTGATGGTGATGCCGCGCTCCTGTTCCTGCTCCATCCAATCCATAATGGATGCGCCGTCATGGGTTTCGCCGATTTTGTGGGAAACGCCGGTGTAGAAAAGAATGCGCTCAGTGGTGGTAGTCTTGCCGGCGTCAATATGGGCCATGATGCCGATATTACGCTGTTTGTCTACAGGCACGGTGCGGGACACTGTATTCCTCCATTTGCTCGCGCGGACTCCGCCCGCGCGAGCGACGGCGGGCGTTCGGCCGGCCGCAGCTTTTCAGGTGCGCTTGCGCGGCACGGCCCTTCTTGCGGATGCCGCGCCGACAAAATTGTTTTTGCAATTTTACCAGCGGTAGTGGGCAAAGGCCTTGTTGGCATCGGCCATACGGTGGGTATCTTCCTTTTTCTTTACCGCGCCGCCCCGCGCGTTGTAGGCGTCGAGCAGCTCAGCGGAAAGTTTGGCGGTCATCCCCTTTTCGCCACGTGCGCGCGAATAGTTGATAATCCAGCGTATTGACAGAGAAACCTGCCTCTCCAGGCGCACTTCCATAGGCACCTGATAGGTCGCGCCGCCCACGCGACGGGCCTTGACTTCCATATACGGCTTGACATTGTCGAGCGCCTTTTCAAAAGCGCGCATGGGGTCTTCGCCGGTTTTCTCGGTCAGATTTTCCAGAGAGCTGTAAAAAATTTTCTCGGCGGCGCCTTTTTTACCGTTGTACATAAGCCGGTTCACAAATTTTGTGACCAGACGGCTCATATAGAGAGGATCAGGCAGAATTTCACGTTTGGGAACAGGGCCTTTACGGGGCATGATTCATCTCCTTTGAAAAAACGTTTGCGGCGGCGCCAGCCCCGCGACGATCCCCGGCCGGGAAGCAATCCCGGCCGATGAAGACACGCCGCATGACGCGCGCCGTACTTGTAGAAAGCACTCTGTGCGTAAATCCGTACGTCTCTTTACTCAGGCTACTTGGGTCGCTTGGCGCCGTACTTGGAACGGCTCTTGCGGCGATCCGCCACGCCGGAGGCGTCCAGCGTGCCCCGCACGATATGATACCGCACGCCGGGAA
Organism: Candidatus Desulfovibrio trichonymphae; assembly: GCF_002355955.1. Lineage (NCBI taxonomy): Bacteria > Pseudomonadati > Thermodesulfobacteriota > Desulfovibrionia > Desulfovibrionales > Desulfovibrionaceae > Desulfovibrio > Candidatus Desulfovibrio trichonymphae. Next base: position 872,617 of record NZ_AP017368.1, read on the forward strand.
GATCCTTCACGCGGCCGCCACGGATGATCACAACAGAGTGCTCCTGCAGGTTATGCCCTTCGCCGGGGATATAAGCCGTCACTTCAATGCCGTTTGTCAAACGAACGCGGGCCACCTTGCGCAGGGCCGAGTTCGGCTTTTTCGGCGTGGTGGTGTACACGCGCGTGCACACGCCGCGCCGTTGCGGGCATGCATGCAGGGCGGGAGTTTTTTTACGTTTGATCACGGCCTTCCGCTCAATGCGGATAAGCTGATTTATGGTGGGCATTATATTCTCCATCCAGGTAATGTTGCTGTCAAAAAACACAGAAAATAAATTATACACTGTCAGGACGTATCCTGTCAAACGCCGGCGGGATGCTCCCTGGGGCAGACGCATCTAAAAAAGTCTATAGAATAAAGGAATCATCCTGTCATGTACGAGGAAGTCAACAAATATAATGACACACTTTTGCCGGAAGCTCTAAAATTTAGATGCGTCTGTCCTGGCGCTGCCTGCATGACGGCATTGACAGCGGCCGGACGCCAGTGTAAGCGGAAACAACTATGCAGCACACAAAAACATCACCGACAGCTATCGGCGCAACAGGAGCCAGTGTCCCTGTGTGAGGCAGCGCGACATGCAAGACCATTTTTGGAGCTATCTTGACGTCTGGCGGACGCGTTTTCCTCGCCGCAGACCCCTGCGCTGGCGCAACGACTGGCTGCAAAACGGTTATTGCCGCGATTGCCGCTATTGCTGCGGTCAACAGGATTCCAACAAGCCTTTTTACATGGCGCTTCTGCCCGAGCAGATACGCCCTGATCTGACGAACGATTTTTACATGCACAGTCCAAATACAGCCTATATGGACGCCCGCGGCTGCAAAGCCGCCACAGCGCAGGGTTGCCGTCTGCCGCGCGCGCAGCGGCCTGTGGCCTGCTCCATATTTCCCCTGGTGCTCACCGGAGGGGAACTCTACCTCTATCAAACCTGCCCTGCCGTACTCTTCACCCCTTTCCCCCAACTGGCCGGGCTTGGCCTTGAGGCGGCAGCCTGGCTGCGAAACTTCAGCCGGGCGAACGTGCGCCGCATTTCGTTGCGCCTGCCGGCACAGACGCTGGCGAAAGGCTACATTGCGTTGCATATCAAGGTTGCTGGCCGGTGACAGACGGCAACACACCCACAGCTTTGAATGTCTTCGCCCAATCAATCGTCCGCATCAACGCCGCCATAAGTTCAGCTATAGAACCGCACTGATACCCTTTCCCTGCCTCAAGTTCCGCTATGGCCTTGACGGAGCACCTTGACCTCAAAACGGCAAGCGCCTTCATCATCCACCCGAAACGTGAGCCGCCGGATAGCGTCAGAAAGCGACATGTCCATCGCGACCAGAGCACAGCTTTCCCTTTTGAGAAAACACCATAAGACGGGTCTACGCGCCCTGCGGGGCGGCAAGCTCTTCCCGGCGGCGCAACAGCCAAAAAACCAGAAACGCGCCAGCAAGTTTGCTCAATGTCATGGTGAGAAACGAAAACGGCGCGGCGCGGCCGATGAGGCCTAAAAAAACAAGACTGTCCAAGGGCGTACTGATGAGGCTCGAGAGCAGGATACGCCGCGACAGGGGCTTGCGGGTAACAGTGAACAGCACCCAGTCAGCCAGTTCACCCACGGCGAAAGCGGCCGCGCTGGCTATGGCAAGGTCAGGACTCGCCATAACCCAGCTTGCGGCGCAGCCGAACAGCATAGCCCAGAGAACGTGATGCTCCACGCGCTGTTGAGCAAAATCCCGCACCACAAAAATAAAACCCACAATGAGCGAAACCGGCGGCCATACTTCGCCGCCCGGCAGGGAAACAGTCGGAGTGACGGCAAAGGCCCAGTTCACGCCCACAATCAGAACCATATAGGTGACAAGAGAAAACATGGCGGAAAAACTATGCCCAGCCGTAGCTGAGGTCAAGCGGCCTGATCCGGGCGGGCGGGAGCGGTGCAAAAAACGCTCCGGCCAATGTCAGGAGACAAGCAAAAAAACGGCCAAACCGGCAAAAACCATTCCCGCGAGGCGATGGACAAACACCTGACAGCGCGGGCAGCGGTTGAACCGGACAGCCAGACGCCCGCCCAAAGCGGCAACGGCAAAAAACATCAGAATAGTGGCCGCAATAAACAGACTGCCCAGACAAAGCACCTGCAACGCCACACTGCTGCGCGCCGGGTCGCAGAATTGCGGCAAAAAGGCAAGAAAAAAAGGGTAACCTTCGGGTTGGTTATGTTCTATCACAATGCCGCGCCGATAGAGCGCCCCATAGCCGGGAAACGGAGCGCTGCCACCGCCTGCTGGGAGCGCTCCGGCGCGGAAGGAAAGCCGGGCAAGATACACGCCTTCAGCACGGCAAAAGCCACGGGCGAACTCTGCAAAAGTACCGCCACACCCAGTGCAACCGCAATGGTGTGTACACACAAACCCGTGACCAGACCAAGGAGGGTTGTGGCGCCGCCCGCGCCCGCGCCGTGCACAGCCGACTGCGTCAGCACAAAAATATTGTCCGGACCAGGCGCCACGCCAAGCAGCAACGATGCGGCAAAAAACGCAAACAGGACATCAGGGCTCAACACGCCCGGCTGTCTCCATGTTGCAAAAAATCTCGCTTCGCGGCGCGGGGACAGGCCTTGACGACGCGTTCAAGCAGAAGGGCAGCGCTTGCTGACGAGCAGGGCCTGCTCGTCAGCAAGCGCACTGGGCGACGGCCTTTGGTGTAACAAGCGCCTCCGGGAATCACGCCGTTGTGTTGCTGAACACGCTTTGCAAGATTGTTTGTGACGCCGCAATAAAGCGTGCCGTCAGCGCATTCCAGCAGATACACATGCCAAACGGATGCACCGGCGCCTACAGCCACGCAGCCCCTACCGGAAATTCGGAAGAAAGACGTTTTTTATTTTCATGCCTTCTGCCAGTCCTTGACCAGCACGTCCACAGAGGCAATGCCGTTGTATATGTCCAGACGCGGCGTGTAGGCCAAACGAATCTTTTTGCCCACAAGCGACGGGGGCAGTTGCCCGGCCATACGCCATGCTTTGGCCCACAGCGTCATGCCGCTCGTCTCATCCAGCACCCTGAGCTGCACATGCTCGCGGCTGCGCCCCAAAAAGGCGCGTTCTCTGACGAGCAGCGGAGGAGAGGCAAAAATCGGCTCGGCGTTGCCTGGGCCGAATGGCTGCAGCAGTTCCAGCTCTTTCAAAAAACAGTGCTCGACGGCTTTGTTGAAATCCAGCTCACATTCCAGCGTCAGGGCCGGCGCGGACGGCTCCGCCCCCAGCACCGCGCCGGCCGCTGCTTCAAAATTCTCCCGAAACTCCGCAAGATTGCTAGGTTCAAGTCGCAGGCCAGCGGCCATGCGGTGCCCTCCGAATCCCAAAAGACACCGGGCAACGCCGGCAAGAGCGGCATATAAATCAAAATCGCGCACCGAGCGACAGGATCCCTTGAGCGAGCCCCTGTCGTCACAAAGAACAATGGCGGGACGATAAAATTCCTCCACAATGCGGGAGGCGACAATGCCCGCCACGCCGGTGTTCCAGTCTGGACCATACAGCACAAGGGCTGCGCGGGGTTTTTCGGCCAGCTGCGCCTGCGCCTGCACGCGCGCCTGCATTAGGATGCGCTCCTCTTCCTCGCGGCGACGCCTGTTCAGCGTGTCCAGCTGAGCGGCAAGATCCGCGGCCGTTGCGGGGTCTTTCGCGCGCAAAAGACGCAAGGCCGCTTCAGCGCTGCCCATGCGCCCGGCGGCATTGATTCTGGGCGCGAGACGAAAGCTCACCTGCCCGCTGGTCAGAAAAGCGGCCTGATCCGCCTCGCTAACAGCTTTGAGCGCGGCCACGCCGGGACGTGCGGCACGGGCAATGCTGTTCAAACCGGCGCGCACGAGAATGCGGTTTTCCCCTGTCAGACGCATAACATCGGCCAGCGTGCCTAGTGCCACAAGATCCAGAACTGCGTCCATTTTGTAGCGTTTGCCCGTGCTGTCAGCCAAAACCGCGTTGAGAGCGGCCATCAGATAAAAGGCTACGCCCACGCCGGCCAGATGCGGGCAAGGGGCCGAATCTCCAAGCCTAGGATTGCAGACGGCGTGGGCCAAGGGCAGTTCAGACGGCGGCAAATGGTGATCGGTAATGACGACAGTCATGCCCAGACCCCGTGCGCGGGCCACGGCCTGAACGTCTGAGATACCGCAGTCCACTGTCAGCAGCACTCCGCAGCCGCAGCCGGCCAGCGCTTCAATGCCGGCGATGTTCAGACCGTAGCCTTCGTCTCTCCTATCCGGAATATGGTGCACGACAGAAATGCCATGAAATTCAAGAACATCCAGCGCAAGCGTCGTGGCCGTCAGACCGTCCACGTCATAATCGCCCCAAACGGCAACTTTTTTCCCGGCAAGCAGTTCCCGCGCAAGCAAACGGGCTGTTTCATCCAGACCCGACCAGCGCTCGGGCGGCGTGAGAGAGCCGAGGCCGGCGGCAAGAAAGTTCTCCATCTCTTGGAGTTCCGTCAAGCCGCGCCGCCAGAGCAGACGCAGCAGTAGCGGCGAAATGGAAAGTTTCCTGGCCCAGGCCGCGGGAGCTTCTCCCCTAGGACAGACACGAAAACGCCAGGTTCTCACCGTCTGACACACCCCTTGCTCTGACTGCCGCAATACCCCGGCGAAGCGCTCTGCGCGGCATCCAGCCGTTCCTGCGGCGGCCAGCTTCTCTTACACAAGCCAGCCGAGAAATTTGACGGACGCTTCATGATTCGGCGCTGTTTCCAGCGCCTTCGCAGATGGTCAGCCGGTGTGGGAAACACGCCGCGCACATCTGTTTTGGCATCTGCGCATTCGAGTACGCCCGCCCCTTCGTCATGGTTTGTTGTTCTGTAGGTATGGATTTTCACTGCCTTATATGGTCATTTCCGCCAAAATTTGCCGCACCGCATTGGCAGGCGACGAAGATGCCACAATGGGCCTGCCGACCACCAAAAAATCAACCCCTTCCGCCACGGCTTCCGCCGGCGTCACAACGCGCCGCTGATCACCTGCCGCCGATCCCGACAGCCGAATGCCGGGGCACAGACAACGCAGCCGCGGACAGGCGGCCTTGATTTTTGCGGCTTCCCGACCGGAACACACGATACCGTCAAGACGCCACTCCTGCGCCTTCAGTGCCAGCGCAAGGGCAAAATCCGCAGGCTGCGCGTCAATGCCCGGCATTTCTCCCGACATAAAGCTTGTCAGAGCCGTCACGCCGAAAAGCAGGGGGGGGGCTCCCGGCGCGGCTGACAGGCTTTCGCGCGCCGTCGCGCACATTCTCTCCCCGCCCTGACAGTGCAGCGTCAACATATCCACGCCCGCCAACGCCGCCGCGAGCACGGCACGCCCCACAGTGTTCGGGATATCATACATTTTCAGATCAAGAAAAACTTTATATCCCAGTGTATTAAGCGCTTCAAGCACACTAGGCCCGGCCAAGGTGAACAGCTCAAGCCCCACCTTGCACCAAGGAACAATGCCCCGCAGTTCACGGGCAAGGGCAAGCGCCCTGTCTTTGTCAGGCACATCCAGAGCGACAATGAGCTGAGCCACAACTTTTTCCTTGCAGGTCCGAATTCAGCGGGCGAGCAGTGCTTCCACCACAAGCGGATTGCGAACCGGCGCTAGGGCGGACGCCAGATAGACGGTCCGTAGAGCGTCGTAGGCATGATCAAGATCGTCATTGACCACAAGCGCATCGTACCAGCGAGCCTCGGATATCTCTTTGCGCGCGGTCGCGAGACGGCGCGCGATGGTTGTCTCGTCGTCCTGCCCCCGTCCACGCAGGCGGCGCTCAAGATTTTCCATATCAGGAGGCAGGATAAACACAAAAACAGCTGTGGGAAGCGAAAGTTTCAACTGCGCCGCGCCCTGCACATCAATATCGAAAATTACATCCTGCCCCTTGCGCAACAGTTGCCTCACCGGCACCAGGGGCGTTCCGTAAAGATTGCCATACACTTCGGCCCATTCAGCAAAATAACTTTCGGACCTACGCCGCTCAAATTCGTCACGGCTCAAAAATATGTAATTTTGCCCGTCTGTTTCCCCCCGACGCGGCTCGCGCGTGGTGCAGGAGACAGAAAAGGCGAAATGCGGAAATTCACTGATCAGCCGGCTGATCAGCGTTGTCTTGCCCGCGCCCGAAGGCGCGCTCACTACCAAGGCTATGCCTTCACGTTGCATCAGCGCCCTCTTCTTGGACAGAATACTGACGAACGGCCTCATGGCCGTCTTTGGATTTTTCTTCTTTTTTTCCTCCCTCCTCCTGCGCAAAACGCTGGCTGATGGTTTCAGACTGAATGGAAGAAAGAAAAATATGGTTGGAATCCGTCACCAAAATGGATCGCGTCTTGCGCCCCTGTGTTGCGTCCACAAGCCGCCCTTCGGCCCTCGCGTCTTCGCGCAGACGCTTCATGGGCGACGAGGCGGGGTTGACGATACCCACTATCCGCCCGGCCAGCACATAATTGCCGAACCCTATATTTATGAGACAATCACGAGACATGCATCCTGCCAATAAACAGTAACATATTGATATAAATAATTTATAAGTTACAAATAACTGTGACGCGTCATGGCGCGTCGCAGTTATTCCAGATTCTGCACCTGCTCGCGGCACTTTTCCAGTTCGTTCTTAAAATCCACCACCAGCCGTGAAAGCTGTATGTCAGGCAGTTTGCTGCCGCATGTGTTGATTTCACGAAAACACTCCTGCAGGGTGAAGTCCAGTCGGCGCCCCACATCCCCCCCGTTTTGCAACAACTCGCGCAGCCGCTCCAGATGCGTGCCAAGGCGCGTCAGTTCCTCACTGACGTCCAGACGGTCAGCCAAAAACACCACTTCCTGAAGCAGGCGGGGATCTTCCATATCCCGGCCGCTTGACGCAAAGGCCTCGCCAAGCCGCTCACGTAGCGCGTCCAGCCGTTCTTCGCGGATAATCGGTGCGCGCTCGGCTATCAAACCTGTCCACTCTTCCATGCGCAGTATGCGTGAAAGCATGTCCGCGCCAAGAGCGCCCCCTTCAAGGGCGCGGGCCTCATTCCAGTCTTCCAGGGCCAGAGTGAGGCCTTCTTCCAGATGGGAAACAACGCCCTCATCAGGTTCGTCATCCGCACCGCTCCACAACTGCGGCACAGAGAAAAGTGCGTTGTAGTCGGGGATGAAACTTTCGCCGCGTTCAGCAGCCAGCCGCTGCAGACTTTCCAGCATGGCGCGGGCTAGCCCCGCGTCAAAACAGGGTGCCGTCGTCGCTGACGAGGATCGCAGATCAAGGCTGATGTCCACCCTGCCCCGAACGACAAAACGCCGCGTCACTTTTTCCAGGCGCGGCTCCAGCCCGTGCGCGGTGACAGGCAGCCGCCACCTGACTTCCAGATAGCGGCTGTTGACGCTTTTCACTTCCCATTGCTGGGTACCATCGGCGTGCTCCAAAAGACAGCGGCCAAAACCGGTCATGCTGCGGAGCATCGCCGCCTCCCTGTCTAAAACCATAAACGGATTCTAAAACAGGCCGGGCGATAACGCAAGATATTGGCTCAAGGCCGCAATCCGCAACATCCTGACACAAACATTTTTCTATATGCCTGTTATAATCAGTATGACTCATAATTATGATTGACAATCCGAGAGATTATTTCTGCTCCCCGCAGGAAAAGCCGCAGCCTGCCCGCATGCCGCAGCCGCCGGCGCCGCATGCGGGCAGGCCCGCGCCAAGCGGCCGCACTGGGCCCGGCTTGTACGGAAAAACTCCTTTTTTTACCGGACTTGGCGCGCTCATCTGACGCTCCACAGCGCCTGCGCCGCATTGCGGACAGACAAAAGCTGCGCCATTGGTCACAAGTTCTTCAAACGCGGTCCCACAGACCTTGCAGATAAAATCAAACATGGGCATACAAAACCTCCTGGCAGACATATTGTTCACAACCTAAAAATGTGACGCTTGCAGATAAATATTAAATTCAATAAAAACGACATGTTATAATATATGCCGACTGGCAATGGGTATGCGCCAGCCTATGCCGAAAGCCTGACGCGTGATTTTCAACACAGGCGCGGCCTGACGGCGCTTGAATTCCGCCGCGCGCACAAGCAACGCCACCCTGGCGACAACCTTTCTGGCATGCCCGGCGGCAACAACTGCATCCGTGCACAGGCGTTCTTCAAGCAGACAGCGTAGGATGGCGTCGAGCTCGTCATACGGGGGTAGGCTGTCCTGATCAGTTTGATTCGGACGCAGTTCCGCAGAAGGCGGTTTCAGCAGAATATTCTCTGGAATGCAGGCGCGGCCCCGCGTATTAAGCCAGCGACATAGGCGAAAGACCTCTGTCTTGTATACGTCGCCTATCACAGCGAGTGCTCCGCACATATCCCCATAAATGGTACAATATCCAACTGAAATTTCAGATTTATTTCCTGTTGTCAACAAAAGTTTGCCGAATTTGTTGGCAATGGCCATGAGCAGACAGCCCCGTATCCGCGCCTGCAAGTTTTCCTCCGTCACATCAGGTGCGCGCCCGGCAAATGTCTGCGCAAGTACGGCGTCACAGGCTCGCATGACCGGTTCAATAGGCAGAGTTGTGACGCGCATGCTGAGATTGCGGGCAAGGGTCTTTGCGTCGACAAGACTGTCTTCGCTGGAATACGGCGAAGGCAGCAGCACGCAGTGCACATTTTCCGGTCCCATCGCCTCACAGGCGATCGCCGCCGTCAAAGCGGAATCTATGCCGCCAGAAAGCCCGAGAAGCACACGGGACTGCCCTGTTTTCGCGCAGTAGTCTCGCACGCCCAGAACAAGTGCCCGCCACATTTCGGACTCCGGCGTAAAATCGTCTTCGGCAAGTGAGGAGCCTGGCGCGGCAATATCCACGCACAGAACGTCCTCCATAAATCCGGGCGCCCGCGAAAGTACCGCCCCGTCGCGGCTGACATGCATGCTACGGCCGTCAAAAATCAAATCATCATTGCCGCCCACGCTGTTGACATAGAGCGCATGAACGCCGTACTTGCGGACGAGCGCCGTCAACATCTCTTCCCGCAGTCTCTGCTTGCCGACGGTAAAGGGCGAAGCGGACAGATTGACAAGCAGGTCAAAAGGCGGATGCCCGGCCAAAGGTTCAAGGGAATACGCGGGCCAGGTTCTGAACGCGCTGTCATTCCAGATGTCCTCGCACACGGTGAGCGCCACGCGAAGACCGCCGCAGGCGATCACGCGCGGGGCATTGCCGGGCTCAAAATAACGCGCCTCATCAAAAACGTCGTAGGTGGGGAGCAATCGCTTGGCATAGCGCGCCATGACAATGCCCCGGTGAATAAAAACAGCCTGATTATGCACAGGTTTGCCCACGCCATTGGCGTTGCGGCCCACTGTGCCCACAACAAGAGCGCAATCTGACGCCGCCGTCCGCTGGGTGAGCGTGAGAACGGCGCACTCCGCCTCCTCAACAAAAGCCTGATACAGCAGCAGATCACGGGGCGGATAGCCGACAAGCGCAAGCTCAGGCGTGACGCACAACTGCGCGCCGTTGCGCGTTGCGGCCTGAAAGGCGTCAACTATGCGTTCCAAGTTACCGGCGATATCGCCGACTGTGGAATTGATCTGCAAAAGCGCGCAACGCATCCCTAATGTATTCCCTTGTATTCCTTTTCCACACTGCTTCCACACTGCTGAGAAACCCTTTACAGGGAAGTGTATACAATTACATTGCAAAACGCAATTGACAGGTATTTTTGCAGAGGCATGTTATGGAGGGAGAGGGGAGAAAAAGAAAAGCCCCCGGCGTTGTACGGGGGCTCTCAAACAATTTGGCAGCGGCCTACTTTCCCACAAAAAGCATGCAGTATCATCGGCGATGAAGAGCTTAACTGCCGAGTTCGGAATGGGATCGGGTGTACCCTCTTCTCCATGGCTGCCAAAAGCTCGGCCATATATAATTGACAGGGAAGGAAGGAGTTTCTTTCAAACAAGACTCACGGGCTATTAGTACTGGTCAGCTCCACGCCTCGCGGCGCTTCCACACCCAGCCTATCAACGAGGTGGTCTACCTCGGCCCTTCAGGGATTGCTCCAGGGAGAACTTATCTTAAGGCAGGCTTCCCGCTTAGATGCTTTCAGCGGTTATCCCTTCCGCGCTTGGCTACCCTGCTGTGCCGTTGGCACGACAACAGGTCCACCAGGGGCGCGTCCATCCCGGTCCTCTCGTACTAGGGACAGGCCCTTGCAATTCTCCTACGCCCACAGAAGATAGGGACCAAACTGTCTCACGACGTTTTAAACCCAGCTCGCGTACCACTTTAAACGGCGAACAGCCGTACCCTTGGGACCTGCTTCAGCCCCAGGATGTGATGAGCCGACATCGAGGTGCCAAACCGCATCGTCGATGTGAACTCTTGGATGCGATCAGCCTGTTATCCCCGGCGTACCTTTTATCCAATGAGCGATGGCCCTTCCATACGGGACCACCGGATCACTAACACCTACTTTCGTACCTGCTTGAGATGTCTCTCTTACAGTCAAGCTCCCTTCTGTGTTTGCACTCAACGGCTGGTTTCCAATCAGCCTGAGGGAACCTTTGCATGCCTCCGTTACTCTTTAGGAGGCGACCGCCCCAGTCAAACTACCCGCCAGACACTGTCCCCACGCCGGATAACGGCGTCGGGTTAGGGACCTGAAAAAACAAGGGTGGTATTTCAACAACGGCTCCCCCCATACTGGCGTACAGGGTTCACAGCCTCCCACCTATCCTACACATGCAGGTCCAAATCCCAATGTCAAGCTATAGTAAAGGTGCACAGGGTCTTTCCGTCTTTCTGCGGGTACACGGCATTTTCACCGCGACTTCAATTTCACCGAGTCTCTGGCCGAGACAGTGTGGAGATCGTTACGCCATTCGTGCAGGTCGGAACTTACCCGACAAGGAATTTCGCTACCTTAGGACCGTTATAGTTACGGCCGCCGTTTACCGGGGCTTCAATTCAAGGCTTCGCTTGCGCTGACCTCTCCTTTTAACCTTCCGGCACCGGGCAGGCGTCAGTCCGTATACGGCGTCTTTATGACTTCGCACAGACCTATGTTTTTAGTAAACAGTCGCCACCACCATTTCTCTGCGGCTCCCTCAAGCTCGTCAAGTAAATCGCTTCACCTGAAGGAGCACCCCTTCTTCCGAAGGTACGGGGTTATTTTGCCGAGTTCCTTGGCCAGAGTTCTCTCGAGCGCCTTGGATTATTCATCCCACCCACCTGAGTTGGTTTGCGGTACGGTTTGCGTATCCTATACTTAGAAGCTTTTCTTGGCAGTATGGACTCAACGGCTTCAGACCTTGCGGTCACGGACTCGCGTCTCAGCCTTGAAGTGTGCGGATTTGCCTGCACACAAGCCTACTCGCTTACACCGGGATCCAACACCCGGACCGTCTATCCTCCTGCGTCCCTCCATCGCGCGAATACACAAGTACGTGAATATTAACACGTTTCCCATCAGCTACGCCTTTCAGCCTCGCCTTAGGGGCCGACTAACCCTGGGAAGATTACCTTTACCCAGGAAACCTCGGGTTTACGGCGAACGGGTTTTTCACCCGTTTTATCGTTACTCATGTCAGCATAATCACTTCTCCTCAGTCCAGCATGGCTTACGCCACACCTTCAGCCCAAGAAGAACGCTCCCCTACCAGATCCCTTGCGGGAAATCCGAAGCTTCGGCAGCATGCTTAGCCCCGTTACATTTTCGGCGCAACGTCATTAGACCAGTGAGCTGTTACGCTTTCTTTAAACGATGGCTGCTTCTAAGCCAACGTCCTGGGTGTCTACACAACGTCACCACCTTCACCACTGAGCATGCATTTGGAGGCCTTAGCTGTCGGTCTGGGCTCTTACCCTCTCGACGACGGACCTTAGCACCCGCCGTCTGACTCCTGTGATACATCTGACCGGCATTCTGAGTTTGAAAGAGTTTGGTAATCTGGTAGGACCCCTAGCTCTGTCAGTGCTTTACCTCCGGCAGACAATTCACAAGGCTATACCTCAATATATTTCGGGGAGAACCAGCTATCACCGGGTTTGATTGGCCTTTCACCCCTATCCACAAGTCATCCAAAACGTTTTCAGCCGTTATTGGTTCGGTCCTCCACAAGGCTTTACCCTTGCTTCAACCTGCTCATGGATAGATCACCCGGTTTCGGGTCTGATCCGCACTACTCTTCGCCCTGTTCAGACTCGCTTTCGCTACGGCTCCACTTGCGCTTAACCTCGCAGTACAGATCAACTCGCTGACTCATTATGCAAAAGGCACGTGGTCACCGCTCATGGCGGCTCCCACAGCTTGTAAGCATCAGGTTTCAGATTC
>NZ_AP017368.1:1190000-1410056 GCF_002355955.1 Candidatus Desulfovibrio trichonymphae
CTTGGGTGCGCGGCTCGCCGCTGAATGTCCAAAAAAAATTTTCCTTGCGTGGCGTTGAGCTTCCTTCCTGATTACTTGCCAGCTTTTTTGCGATCTCTTTGGCGCTGTCCGGAAGTGGAGGAAGCAGATAAATGCTGACGACGCCCAGAATGTTTTCTCTGTCTGCGTCGTATTTGTTGAACACCAGCATGTATTCATCGCCCCGTTTACTGCTGAAGCCTGTATTTTCCTCGCCGCTCCAGCCGGGGGGCAGTTCCGCGCTGAATTGGCTGAATACAGCCGTTTCGGCATGCGCTACAGCGGTGAGGGTCAAAAGAAGAAGCAGAACAACAGCGCGTGACATGATAAACCTCCTGAAAATGCGCCAAGCCGGGCACGAATGCGCTGACGGCAGTATGGTTATATCGTCAGTTCCACAAATATGCCGTTTTTTGTCAGACCGACGGGTTTTGCCGCAACAAGTCCGGACAGCGCCTTTCCCCTGTTCTGAAAAAAACAGGGCGCGTAATATTCGTTCACCCCTCTGCGGACGCCTGTTTTTTCGCCGACGCTCTCGGCTGCTACCAACATGCGGGGCAGTGCGAGTTGGCTTTGTAAAAAACGCCGACGGCATTGCTCTATCACCGCGCGTACCCGTGCGGCGCGTGCGTATTTTATATGTCTTGCCGGTTGATCGTCAAAGTCTGCAGCCGCTGTTCCGGGTCTGCTGGACCAAGGAAAAACATGGGCATACGAGAACGGCATTTTTTCAATATATGCAAGCAGCAGGCGCATATCTTCCTCTGTCTCGCCTGGAAAGCCAACCAGAATGTCTGCGCCGAGGCCCATGACAAGCCAGTGCTCGGCAAGAGCCGCCACTGCATTTGTGAGCATTCGCCCTGTGTAATGACCGCGTCCCATGCGTTTGAGCACGGCCGGGCTTGCATGCTGGAGCGCAATATGCAGATGCGGGCAGACCATGCGGCTCGCTTTCAGGATTACAAGGGCGCGCGCGTGCAGTTGCGAGGGTTCCAAAGAGCTTATCCTGAAGCGCGCCCGCTCAGCGAATTTTTCAGTCAGATCATTCTCAAGCATGCGCAATAGATCCCAAAAATCACCGAAAGAGGGGTTGTCGCGGCCGTACTGGTTCAGGTTGACGCCGGAGAGCACAATTTCTGCATATCCGGCTTCAAACAGGCGGCGGGCTTCCGAGAGCACTTCTTCGGGTGGGCGGCTGATTGTCGCGCCGCGCGTGAATGGCACAATGCAATAAGTGCAGCGATGGGTGCAACCGTCCTGCAGCTTGAGCACCGGCCGTGATCGCCTGAAAGCGGATATCCGAAAAGGAGGGAAGGCAGTGTTTTCAGCTGGCTCAGTTTGAGCCAGGGGCTGTAGCTGGGCAGATGCTGCCGGATCTGTCAGGAGCAGACTTTTTTGTTGTTGCGGGATGATGACGTCAGGCTCAGCCCAGATTGCGCGCGGCCGTGGCCGGTAATTTTGAAAAAGTTTTGACGCGCAGCCGGTGAGAACAAGACGGGCTGAAGGCGCTTTACGCCGCAGTCGAAAAATGGCGTTGCGTGCGTCGCGTTCTCCTTTTGCGGTGATCGCGCAACTGTTGACGCAAATAACATCCGCCGCATCCGGCGTTTCGCATTCCGTTCCGCCCAGTTTTTCCCAAGCTTCACGCATGGCCTGACTTTCATATTGATTGACCTTGCAGCCGAAAGTCACAATCAAAAATCTCCAAGGGTGCATACCGAAGTATGCCCGCAAAATCATACTCTGTCACGCTGGAAAATAATTATTAGTAATCTTAATAGTTGTAATTTTAATCGCGTCTTAACGCTGGAGCTTGCGTCAAGTCTTTCGGCTTGACAAGCCGACAATGCGGGATAAGTTTTGCCTATGCTTGGTTTGTTGACACTCTCATCAACCTCAACATCACCACTTACAGGCGATTCAGCCACACAGTAAGTGGTGCGAGGGCATAATTCAAATCTTGCGGGTATGAACTGTTTCAAGGATGAAATGCTCTAGCGGTCATGTAACGCCTGACATTTCCAAGCCGCCTCAGAGCGGCTGTCTTTATTGCAATATTTGCCTTTTTCCCATAAACTGTTACATTATCTTGCCGTTGAACTGAACAAGAGGCACTTTGTTCCCGTTGCCTGTTCATAAAGAGCGAGTGCCGATGTTGACAACCCCACCAGGTCGAGGTTCGCATGGCTGACCAGCAAACTGATGATGAAAAAATTATTAATCTCAGTGAACTTATAGAAAAAGGCGCCGCGGCGTCGGCTGAAACGCAGGGCGCTTTTGACGGCCAGTCAGGCGATGTTGTGACTCATGTGCAAAGCCTGAATGACGCTTCGACCGCTCCGCCTGACGATCCGGCAAACGACAATGTCGTCGTGAGCGCGGAAGACCTGCTGGCTGTTGCGGCAGACCCTGTAAACACGCTTGTCGGCGAAGACGCGAGCGACCCGGCGGAAACGCCCGACCAATGCGCGCCGGAGAAAACGGCCGTACCTGAACATGCGTCTGCGCAGGCCAAAGACTCCGCGCCGGAAGCAACGCTTGCCTCGGAACTGATGGAAGCAAAAACGCGGATTTCCGCCCTGGAAGAATCTTTGACAACAGCGCCGTTTATTGCGGAAATGACAGACGCAAAAACAAGGATCGCGGCAATAGAGGAGGCATTGGCGGAACTGACAGAAACGAAAATACACATTGCCGCTCTGGAAAACCGCCTTGCCGCCGTGATCGAACAGTTTGACGCGCGCGTGGAAGAAGCCGCCGCCGCCGCCGCCGCAAAAATACTGCGGGAAGAAATTGCAAACCTGTTGCAGGCCTAGCGCATTGCCTGTTCCAATTCCGCTGTGACGACCGCGTCCAGTTCGCCTTTGTTGGCCATGCTGTTCAGTATTTCCATGGCGGCCGCATGGCGCCGCGGTACAGATGAGATCCTCCGTCAGTGCCTGATAGAGTCACAGCAGGCCAAAACGCGGCATTCGAACGGCAGTTCATCAGCGGAAAACCGTGCGGATACTCGCCGCCATTGAGTTTTTCATGATGACATCCCCGAGCGCATTATTCCATTTCTAGAGCATTTTAACGTTGAAATAATAGAAAAATCGGTTCTAGTAGTATACTTTGTTGATGGGAAACCTTGGAATTTGTCATACGCGCCTATACGGAGGCAGTATGAAAAGCGGTCTTTCCAATCCCAACTCGCGCTTGTTGAAGAAACGAATGCCTTCACTGCTGTTCCGGCAATTTAAAAAGATGGGGAAACCCCGGCGTCCTGCAGAGGCGGCGCAGTTATAACTGCGGAAAAATTTTCGTACAGTGGAGGAAGACACCTGAGCGCAGAAAAAAAATTTTGCAAAATTTCTTGACGTTCTCTCCGCTTTTGCGTAAAAGACCCTTCGCTCTGCATGAAATGCAAGCTCCTCCGGGGCATTCCCTGAACGACAGGGAAGGACAGGTTGAGCCTGTCCTGCTGTACACGAAAAACGGCGATGCCCGTGGCGGATTTTGACATATGCAGGCGCTGCCAAATGCCGAAGTATGTCGAACCGTTCCAGCCAAAAGACGGAACCCGCACCAAGTTTTGCTGCAGGTGTGCTTGCGCTGTAAGGTAGGGGGCAAACCCTATTTAGTGACCCTGCGGAACCGCTGCGCTCCTCTTTCTTTGAGCGGTTTGGCTTGGGCAGCGTTGGGGAGCGTCACACGGATGACGCAGGCGCGCTCAGGCGTCCGCCATCTTCCGAATTTCCTGATTGCTTCAGGTGTGATGAATGCGCAACACACGCGGCTCCTTCAGTTTGTTGTTTCGCCGGGTCATTCGGGCACTTGTTAGGGAAAAGTCGTAACCCCGCGTACGGCGCGGAATGTTTTTGCAAACGGAGTAGGCTCAATGACAACAGTCAGCAGCGATCGCATTCGCATCAAGCTTCGGTCTTACGATTACCGCATTCTGGACAAGGCAGTTGCGGAAATCGTGGATACGGCGCGCAACACAGGCGCTGGTGTGGCTGGACCCATTCCGCTGCCCACAAATATTCATAAGTACACCATACAGCGCTCCGTGCATGTGGACAAAAAATCGCGCGAACAATTTGAAATGCGCATCCACAAGCGTCTTATGGATATTCTGGAACCGACGCAACAGACCGTTGACGCGCTCGGCAAGCTCTCGTTGCCGGCTGGTGTGGACGTGGAAATCAAGCTTTAACGGGGGCAGTCATGGCTGAGAAAATGGGGATTTTGGGCCGTAAACTTGGCATGACCCGTATTTTTGCCGATGACGGCGCCGCTGTGGCGGTTACTGTTATTGAAACCGGGATCTGCCCCGTGACCCAGATTAAAACAATGGACAAAGACGGTTACAACGCCCTACAGATCGCTCTGATACCGGCCAAGGAAAAGCGCGTCGGCAAAGCCATGCGCGGCCATTTTGCCAAGGCTGGCACAGGACTT
The DNA here is from genome assembly GCF_002355955.1 of Candidatus Desulfovibrio trichonymphae. Taxonomy (NCBI): domain Bacteria; kingdom Pseudomonadati; phylum Thermodesulfobacteriota; class Desulfovibrionia; order Desulfovibrionales; family Desulfovibrionaceae; genus Desulfovibrio; species Candidatus Desulfovibrio trichonymphae. The sequence continues at coordinate 1,194,462 of NZ_AP017368.1, forward strand.
TTCCGCCGCCTTAAAGAAATCCGCCTTGCGGGAGCGCCGGAGCAGCAGCTTGGCGAAAACCTCACGGTATCCATGTTTGCCGCGGGGGATGTGGTCAAGGTGACCGGCACAAGCATAGGCAAGGGATATCAAGGCCGTATGCGCCGCTGGAACTTTGCTGGGTCCAAAGACTCGCACGGCTGTGAAAAGGTGCACCGCAACAACGGGTCAGTTGGCAACAACACCTTTCCCGGACACGTTTTCAAGGGGCGCAAGATGGCAGGCCACTGGGGCAATGAAACAGTGACGGAATCCGGACTGCTTGTCATCGACGTACGCGCCGGCGATAACGTCCTGCTGGTCAAGGGCTCGGTGCCCGGCCCCAAAAACGGGCTCGTGCTTGTTCGCAAGCAGTAGGGGAAGCAAAAAATGACTACCGTGAAAATGTATGATCAAACCAGGCAGGATGCCGGCTCGGTAACGCTTGCCGCTGAGGTGTTTGAAGTTGAGGTGAGGCCGGAAATTCTGCACATCGTTGTACGCGCCCAGGCTGCGGCAAAACGCGCCGGCACGCACAAGACAAAAAGCCGCGCCCTTGTGTCGGGCGGCGGCGCCAAGCCTTGGAAGCAAAAAGGCACAGGCCGTGCGCGTTCAGGCTCCAATCGTTCGCCTATATGGCGCGGCGGTGCCATAGTGTTCGGGCCGCAACCCCGTGACTACAGTTTTAAGGTCAACAGCAAGGTGCGTGCGCTTGCGCTTAAAATGGCGCTTTCAAGCCGCCTTGCCTCTGAAGACCTTATGGTTGTAAAAAGCATTACCCTGCCTGAAGCGAAAACAAAACATTTTGCCAAAGTGGCTGGCGCACTGGGGCTGCAAAAGGCCCTGATTATCGTTGCGGGTGAAGATGCCGCGCTGACGCGTTCGGTGCGCAATATTCCCGGACTGACGCTGACCACGCCCGAGCGTCTGAGCGTGACGGAAATTTTGAAGCACCGTCAGCTTGTGCTTCTGGAAGAGACCGTAGCGACCGTGCATGCCCGATTTGCACAGAAGGGGGCGTAAGATGAAAAATACCAGCGTGCTGATAAAGCCCCTGCTGACGGAAAAGACAACCCTGCTCAAGGATGTGGCCCGGCAGGTAGTTTTTTATGTCCATCCCAAAGCCAACAAGCTGGAAATCAGACGATCTGTGGAAAAGGCTTTCGACGTGAAAGTTGAGGCCGTTAACGTAGTTCGCAAGGGGCCTTCGGTCCGTAAGCGGCAGGGCCGCGTTGCCGGCCGCAAGCCCGGCTGGAAAAAAGCGTATGTAACACTTGGTTCGGACGAGAAAATTGAGTTCTTTGAGGGAGTGTGATCATGGCTATCCGCAAGCTCAAGCCGACCTCCGCGGGGCGTCGTTTCCAGACAGTTTCCGACTTTGAGGAAATTACCCGGACGCGCCCGGAGAAGTCGCTCACTGAAGGCCTGCCCAAAAAAGCCGGCCGCAACAATCTGGGGCGCGTCACAAGCCGTCGTCGCGGCGGTGGCGTCAAACGTCTGTACCGCATTATTGACTTCAGACGTGATAAAAACGGCATTGATGCCCGTGTGGCGGAAATTGAGTATGATCCCAACCGCACAGCCCGCATTGCCCTGCTGCACTATGTTGACGGCGAAAAACGCTATATCATTGCTCCGACGGGGCTCAACAAGGGTGACAGGGTGCTCTCGGGCGAGGGGGCGGACATAAAGCCCGGCAACGCTCTGCCCATGTCGCGTATTCCCGTCGGCACGGTCATACACAATATTGAGATCTACCCCGGCAAAGGCGGCCAGATCTGCCGCGCCGCCGGTTCGTATGCGCAGCTGATCGCCAAAGAGGGCAAACTCGCTCTTCTGCGCCTGCCTTCGGGCGAGGTGCGTAAAATTCAGGCGACATGCGTGGCGACTGTAGGGCAGGTGGGCAATATTCACCATGAAAATATTTCCCTCGGCAAGGCCGGCCGCAACCGCTGGCTTGGGCGTCGCCCCCGCGTGCGCGGTGTGGCCATGAACCCCATTGATCATCCTTTGGGCGGCGGCGAAGGCAGAAGCTCAGGCGGCCGGCACCCTGTATCTCCGTGGGGCATGCCCGCAAAGGGTTACAAGACCCGTGACAGAAAGAAGGCATCATCCAGGCTTATCGTCAAACGACGCGGTCAGAAGTAGGAGCAGCTTATGCCGAGATCATTGAAAAAAGGCCCCTTTGTGGACGGCCATCTGATGAAGAAAGTGGATAACGCCGTTGCGAACAGCGATCGCCGCGTGCTGAAAACTTGGTCGCGCCGCTCGACAATATTGCCGGAAATGGTGGGCCTGACGTTTGCTGTGCATAACGGCAAAAAGTTTGTGCCTGTATTTGTTACGGAAAACATGGTGGGCCACAAGCTGGGCGAATTTTCTCCCACGCGCACCTTTCACGGGCACGCAGCCGATAAAAAAGCCAAGGCCGCCGGCAAGAAATAGGGAAGGATTATGGAAGCAAAAGCCGTTGCGAAGTTCCAGCGCGTCTCGCCGCGTAAAACCCGCCTTGTGGCCAGAAATGTGCAGGGCCTTGGGGTTGAAGAGGCCATGAACATGTTGCGTTTTACCCACAACAAGCCCGCCGGTGTGCTGTACGGCGTGCTGAAAAGCGCGCTGGCAAACGCCTCACAGTTGGGCGGCGTAAATGTTGACGCCATGATAGTCAAAGAGGTTGTTGTCAACGAAGGCCCCGTCTGGAAACGTTTTATGCCCCGCGCCCAAGGCCGGGCCGGCAAAATTCGCAAAAGCACCAGCCATGTTACCGTCATACTTGCAGAAGGGCAGGAATAGCTATGGGTCAAAAAGTACATCCATTCGGCTTCCGACTTGGGTACAACAAAAACTGGCAATCCCGCTGGTTCAGCAAGAAGGAATATCCTGCCTTTGTTTATGAAGACAGCAAGATACGCGCATTTGTCAAAAAACTGCTCTATCATGCCGGTCTTTCCAGGATTGAAATTGAACGTGCCGGCGGCAAGGTGCGGCTTGCGCTGTTTACTGCCCGTCCCGGCATTGTGATCGGGCGCAAAGGCATGGAAATTGACAAGTTGCGGAAGGATCTGCGACTGAAGTTCTGCCGTGAATTTTCTTTGGAAATCAATGAAATACGCCGCCCCGAGGTTGACGCACAGCTTGTAGCTGAAAATATTGCTCAGCAGCTGGATCGTCGCGTGGCATTTCGTCGGGCCATGAAGCGCACTATCTCCATGGCGCGCAAGTTGGGCGGCGAAGGCATCAAAGTTACATGTGCCGGCCGCCTTGCCGGCGCTGAAATAGCGCGTACGGAATGGTACCGGGACGGCCGCGTCCCCCTGCAGACCCTGCGCGCCGACATTGATTACGGTTTTGCCGAAGCCCGCACCACATACGGCATTATCGGCGTCAAGGTGTGGATTTATAAAGGTGAAAGACTTAATAAAGAGGTTGAACAATAATGCTTGCTCCCAAAAAAGTTAAATTCCGCAAATGGCAGAAGGGCCGCCTGCGCGGTCTGGCCTCCCGCGGGGCAACCATTGCCTTTGGTGATATCGGTTTGAAAACTGTGGAACACGGGCATTTGTCGAGCCAGCAGATTGAGGCTGCGCGTATTGCCATGATGCGTCACATTAAACGCGGCGGCAAAGTTTGGATTCGCATTTTCCCGGACAGACCCGTCACGGCAAAGCCGTTGGAAACAAGACAAGGTTCGGGCAAGGGCGCGCCGGTCGGCTGGTGCGCGCCGGTCAAGCCGGGCCGCGTGCTGTATGAAATCAAGGGCGTCAATCTTGATCTGGCCCGTGAAGCTCTGACCCGCGCTGCCCACAAATTGCCCGTGAAGACAATTATTGTGGTGAGGGAGGGATCTTAGATGGCTGCCAAAAAAAAGAGTGATAAAGCCGCGCGTCTGCCCGTCGGAGAATTGCGTGCGCTGGACGTTGGCGATCTGCGCAGCAAGCTGGCAGATCAGCGCCGCGAACTGATGGACACCCGTTTAAAACACGCTGTCGCCCAGCTTGAAAAAACTTCCGAACTCAAGGTCATGCGCAAACAGGTTGCGCGCATGGAGACCATATTGAACGAAAAGGAACAGAGGGCATGAAGATACAATCTCTGGAAAGCCGCAAGGGTAGAACGCTGACCGGTATTGTAGTGAGCGACAAGAACGATAAAACCATTGTTGTTCGTGTTGAAACCCTGGTCAAGCACCCCCTGCTCAAAAAGTATGTGAGGCGCCGCAAAAAATTCACGGCTCACGACCCCATGAATGAATGCGGCATGGGAGACAAGGTAAAAATTGTTGAGTTTCGCCCCCTGTCGCGCAACAAGCGCTGGCATATGGTGTCCATTCTAGAAAAGGCAGTGTAGGGTAGGCCAATGATACAGGTAGAATCAACGCTTCAGGTCGCCGATAATTCAGGCGCAAAAAAAGTAGCGTGCATCAAGGTGCTCGGCGGTTCCCACCGCCGTTACGCCTCTGTTGGCGACGTTATTGTGGTTTCCGTCAAAGAGGCCATACCCCACAGCAAGGTAAAAAAAGGTGATGTGATGAAAGCCGTTATTGTGCGCACCGCCAAGGAAGTGCGGCGCACTGACGGATCGTACATCAAGTTTGACGGCAATGCGGCCGTGCTGCTTTCCAATCAGGGCGATCCGGTCGGCACGCGTATTTTTGGACCTGTGGCGCGTGAACTTCGCGCTCAGAATTTTATGAAGATCATTTCCCTTGCGCCGGAAGTGCTATAGGAATCATCATGAAAATGTATCGCATCCGAAAGGACGACAAGGTGATGGTGATCACCGGCAAAGACGCGGGCAAGATAGGCAGGGTGCTTAAAATTCTGCGTAAAAAAGATCGCGTCCTTGTGGAAAAGGCCAATATGGTCAAACGCCACACGCGTCCGAATCCCTATGCCCGCCAGCCGGGCGGCATTGTGAAAAAAGAAATGCCTATCCATGTTTCGAATGTCATGGTGGTCTGTTCCGTCTGCGGCAAAGCGACAAGGGTGGGCTACAGGCAAATAGAGGCGGCCGCCGGGCAGAAGAAAGTCCGCTTCTGCAAAAAGTGCAACGAAGTTATGGAATAAGGTGATACAATGACACACCTTGAAAAGATATATAGAGAGAATGTGGCGCCGGTTTTGCAAAAAGAGTTCAATTATACCTCTTTCATGCAATTGCCCGGCTTAGCAAAAATCTCTCTGAACATCGGCCTTGGCGCCGCTACGCAGAACAATAAGGTTATGGAAGAAGCCGTGGCGGAACTGACAGCCATAGCGGGACAAAAAGCTGTGGTGACACGCGCAAAAAAATCCATTGCATCCTTCAAGCTGCGTGAAGGCATGCCCATAGGCACCCGCGTTACGCTGCGCAAGGATCGCATGTGGGACTTTCTTGATAAGCTTGTGAATTTCGCCATCCCGCGGGTGCGCGACTTTCGGGGCATTCCGGATCGCGGTTTTGACGGCCGCGGCAATTTTACCTTGGGCATCAAGGAACACACCATTTTCCCCGAGCTTGAAATTGACCGTGTGGAAACCCCCAAAGGCATGAACATTACCATTGTTACATCTGCCTCCACAGACAAGGAAGGAAAATTCCTTCTGGATAAGCTTGGCATGCCATTTCGCAAATAGGCGTCACATGTGACGTCAATATTCTAGTCAGGAGTTTATGTATGTCGCGTACTTCGCTCGCAGTGAAGGCAAAGCGCAAGGCAAGGTTCAGTTCGCGCGCCTATAACCGTTGCCCGCTTTGCGGCCGTCCCAGGGCTTTTTTGCGCCAGTTCGGCGTCTGCCGGATCTGTTTTCGCAGTATGGCCCTGCGGGGTGAGCTGCCTGGCGTTCGCAAGTCGAGCTGGTAGACAATTTTATCAATTGAGGAGCATTCGATGTTGACAGATCCTATTGCGGATATGCTCACGCGCATTCGCAACGCGCATTTGGCCCTGCATAAGGGAGTGAATGTGCCGCGCTCGAAGATGAAAGAATCGTTAGCCACCATCCTCAAGCGGGAGGGTTACGTCGAGGACGTTTCCGTGGCAGACAACAATATTACCATCGCCCTCAAATACCGGAAAGGCAAACCGGCCATTCTTGGCCTGAAGCGCGTGAGCACGCCCGGCAGACGCGTATATGTGAACGCGCGGCAGATTCCCGGCGTGCAGAACGGCCTTGGAATATGCATTCTTTCCACATCCAGCGGCGTGCTGGACGGCATGACCGCCCATGAAAAGAAAGTGGGCGGCGAACTCTTGTGTGAAATCTGGTAGGCGGTGTCCCATGTCCAGAATAGGAAAACTGCCCGTTCCCGTCCCGACAGGCGTTGACGTCGAAATCGGAACGGATGTTGTGGAAGTGAAAGGCCCCAAGGGTGTTTTGCAGACGCCCGTATGTTCTCTGCTCAAATATGAACTTGCTGACGGCAGGGTAACGCTGACCCGCCTTGAAGAAACACGCCGGAGCCGGTCGCAGCACGGGTTACGCCGCACGCTTCTGGCGAATTGTATTGAAGGCGTGACTAAAGGCTTTTCAAAGGCGCTTGAGGTTATCGGCGTGGGGTATCGTGTTGCCGTTAAAGGCAATATTATAGAACTCGCTGTCGGGTATTCCCATCCGGTTGTTGTTGAACTGCCGGATGGGCTCAAAGCCGCAGCAGAGGGGCAGATGCTGACCATCAGCGGCATTGACAAAGAGCTGCTTGGTGAATTCGCCGCAAAAATCCGTCGTATCCGCAAGCCTGAGCCCTACAAGGGCAAGGGCATTAAATATGTGACAGAGACTGTCCGCCGTAAGGTCGGCAAGTCCGGCGGCAAGAAGTAGGGGGCGGTATGAAGCTGACAAAGAATGAATCACGCCAGCGTCGCAAGATACGCATTCGAAAAAAAGTCAACGGCACGTCCGCACGTCCGCGCCTTGTGGTGTACAGGTCCAATCTGCATATTTATGCACAGATTGTGAATGACCTGTCCGGAGCTACGCTTGCCAGTGCTTCTACATTGACGCTCTCCAAAACTGAAACGGGACTGCACTGCAATAAAAGCGGCGCGGAACGCGTGGGCAAGGAAATTGCCCGTTTGGCTGGGGAACAGAATATCACCCAGGTGGTGTTTGATCGCAACGGGTATCTTTATCACGGTCGCGTTAAGGCCGTAGCTGACAGCGCCCGCGAAGGCGGCTTGGAGTTCTGATATGCGTCAGGAAAATACGGAAAGCCAGCAGAATGAGCTGGGAGAAATCGAAAAAATTGTCTCCCTCAATCGCGTGGCGAAAGTTGTGAAGGGAGGCCGACGTTTCAGCTTCAGCGCTCTTGTCGTTGTCGGCGACGGCAAGGGCGGCGTCGGTTTTGGCCTGGGCAAAGCCCAAGAAGTGCCGGAAGCTTTGCGCAAGGCAACTGTCCGCGCGCGCAAAAACCGTGTTCGGGTGTCGCTTGTTGAGGGCACGCTGCCCTATGAGGTGCTTGGACGTTTCGGCGCGGGCCGGGTTATGCTAAAACCCGCCTCGGAAGGCACGGGCATTATAGCCGGCGGTGCTGTTCGTGCCGTGATGGAGGCCGTAGGCGTACGCGACGTGCTGGCCAAGGCCATAGGCACAAACAATCCGCATAATGTGCTTCGCGCCACCATGCAGGGTCTTGTCTCCTTGCGCAGTGCTGATGACGTTTCAACGTTGCGTGGCAAAAAGCTCGAAGCTCCGAGGAAGTAACCATGTCGGAAATCAAGGTAAAACTCATACGTTCGCGCATAGGCGCGACCCCCACGCAGCGCGGGCTGCTTGATTCCCTCGGTCTCAAGCGCCGTGAAATGGTGAAGACCTTCAAAGACACTCCGGCAATCCGGGGTATTGTTGATAAAATTTCGCACCTTGTGGCTGTTGTGGAATAGGCGGCCGTCTCAGGAGAATATCATGCAACTGCACAATCTTTTTCCTTTTCCGGAAGAACGCAAGGCACGGCGACGCGTCGGAAGGGGCTCAGGCTCCGGTCTCGGATGCACGGCTGGCAAGGGGCACAAAGGCCAGAATGCCCGTTCCGGCGGCGGAGTGCGGCCTGGTTTTGAAGGCGGACAGATGCCCCTGCAACGCCGTCTGCCGAAACACGGCTTCAAGAACGCGCCGTTTAAGGTGACATACGACGTCATCAATCTGGACATGCTGATCGCAGCATTTGAGGGCAGAAACAGCATAACGCTTGACGACATTTACGCCCGTGGCCTTGCCCGTATCAGCGCGCCTGTGAAAATACTTTCACGCGGCGAGGTCAAGGAGCCCGTCACAGTGCAGGCCCATCGATTCAGCAGGGCTGCTGCAGAAAAAATTCGTCTGGCCGGTGGAACGGTGACTGAACTGGAAGCGACGCAGGCTGCCGAATAGCATTCGGCGGGACTCGTCTGTCATAAAACGAAAAAGAGACATATATGGTGGCAGATACGGCAAACACTGCGGCTCAGTCCGCCTTGGCAAAACGCCTTGGCTGGACTTTTTTGATTTTGTGCTGCTACCGCATAGGCGTCCATGTTCCAGTGCCCGGCGTGGACGCCGCTGCGCTGGCATCTTTTTTCGAGAACATGTCAGGCACGCTTTTCGGCCTTTTCGACATGTTCTCGGGCGGCGGGCTGAGCAATGTTTCCGTATTCGCGCTTGGCGTCATGCCTTATATCTCCGCGTCCATCATCATGCAGCTTTTGCAGGTTGTCAGCCCGGACATAAAGCGCATGGCGAAGGAAGAGGGTCAGGCCGGCCGCCGAAAGATCACGCAATATACGCGATATCTCACTGTGTTGATTACACTTGTGCAGGGTCTGGGCATTGCTGTCGGTCTTGAAAACATGACAAGCCCCGTCGGCACGCCGGTCGTCCTGATCCCGGGCTGGCATTTTCGCATGGTGACCATGATGACCTTCACAGCAGGCTCCGTGCTGGTAATGTGGCTTGGAGAACAAATAACAGAGCGCGGCATTGGCAACGGCATCTCCCTGATCATTTTTTGCGGCATTGTGGTGGGCATTCCACGCGGCATTATCCAGTCTTTCGCCCTGATCCGGGCTGGAGACATGAGCGTCTTCATGGCGATTCTGATTGTTGTTTTTATGGCCGCGGTGACGGTGTGCATTGTTTTTGTGGAACGCGCGCAACGGCGTATACCCATCAGTTACGCCAAACGTCAGATTGGACGCAAGATGTTCGGCGGGCAAAATTCACATCTGCCTTTGCGCCTGAACACAGCTGGCGTCATACCTCCTATTTTTGCTTCTTCGCTCCTGCTTTTTCCCGCTACAATCGGCCAATTTTCCTCCAACGAATATGTCAAGCGCGCTGCCGAAATTTTTTCTCCCCAAGGGTTGGCCTATAATGTTCTTTATGTGGCCCTCATTTTCTTCTTCTGCTATTTTTATACGGCGATTATTTTCGATCCCAAAGACATGGCTGAAAATCTAAAAAAAACAGGTGGTTTTATCCCAGGCATCAGACCTGGCGAAAAAACGCAACAATATGTCGATGTCGTGCTTTCGCGACTCACGCTCTCCGGTGCAGTCTATATTTCTGTTGTTGCGCTTCTGCCCATGTTTTTAATCAACAATTTCAACGTGCCTTTTTATTTCGGCGGAACAAGCCTTCTCATCTTTGTCGGCGTGGCAATGGACTTTATGAATCAGGTTGAATCGCATATGATTTCAAATCAGTATCAGGGCCTGATGCACAAGGCGCGCAAAGCCGGAAAATAATATTGCGCCTGCGCGACATGTGGCATGAAAAAAAATCATGGCGTATTCATTAAAAATGCACGGGAAGTTGCCTGCCTTGCCGAGGCCAACTGTATAGTGGCCAATATTCTTGATGCGGCGGGCGACATTGTGGCGCCGGGTCTTCCAACTATTCGTTTTGAAGAACTCGCGCGCGATATGTGCGCTGATTGCCGTGTCAGGCCTGCCTTTCTCGGATATTACGGCTATCCGTACGCCATATGCTGCTCGGTGAACGAGCAGGTAGTGCACGGCTTCCCCTCGGCCCGGCGACTTGAGGAAGGAGATATTGTCAGTATTGATATGGGTGTGATTTTTGACGGTTTTGTGGGGGATGCGGCCCGCACCTGGCCGGTAGGCAGCGTGAGCGCCGCGCACATGGAACTTATGCGCGTCACTGAAAACAGTCTCTATATGGGAATTGAGCAGGCGCGGCCCGGCAACAATGTGTATGATATCGGCGCGGCGGTGCAGAGATATGTGGAAGCGCACGGTTTCAACGTTGTGCGCCGTTTTGTCGGTCACGGCGTGGGCGCGAAAATGCACGAAAAACCTGAAGTGCCTAACTTCCGGCCCACCGCGCACGGCGTGACGCTGCAAAACGGCATGGTTATCGCTATTGAGCCCATGGTTACAGCCGGTACGTATGAAGTGGATATTTTGGAGGACAAGTGGACGGCCGTTACCCGTGATGGCAAGTATGCCGCCCATTTTGAGCACAGTGTGGTGATAACGCAAATGGGGCCAAGAATATTGAGTATTTCAGACCGAGATCTCAATCGTCATATAATTAGCGCTTGACAAAACAGACAAAGACGGACAAGTTAATCTGTTCGTGCCCTGTTTTGTCGGCGTGCCGCTGAATGCCTATATTTGGAGATATTATGAAAGTAAGACCTTCTGTCAAAAAAATATGCCCCAAGTGTAAGCTTATTCGGCGCAAAGGAGTGCTTCGAGTTATCTGTGAAAACCCCCGGCACAAGCAGCGCCAGGGCTAGGGCAGGAGAGAATCTGTGGCGAGAATAGCAGGCGTTGATTTGCCGCGCGGCAAAAGGGTGGACATTGCGCTCACCTATATCTACGGCATAGGCCGCACGACGGCCCTGAAAATACTGGACACCACCGGCGTCAACTGGGAGAGAAGCATTGATGACCTTTCCACGGACGAAGTGAACGAAATCCGCAAGGTGCTTGAACAGCACTACAAGGTGGAAGGCGATTTGCGCCGTGAAATTTCAGGCAGCACCAAACGCCTTATGGATATCGGTTGCTATCGCGGTCTGCGCCACAGGCGCGGTCTTCCTGCGCGCGGTCAGCGCACGCACACCAATGCTCGTACCCGAAAGGGTCCGCGGCGCGGCGCTGTAGGCAAAAAGAAGTAACTTTGTTTGCGTAATTTTTTAGCCAGATTGAGGGGCTAGACATGGCAAGACCCAGAAAAGTGGTCAAAAAGAAGGGAAAAAAGAACATTCCGGTGGGCATGGTCCACATTCAGGCTTCGTTCAACAATACGATCATAACGTTTACCGACACGCGCGGCAACGCGATCTCGTGGGCGTCTTCCGGGCAGAGCGGTTTTAAAGGTTCGCGCAAGTCCACTCCTTTTGCCGCGCAAGTGGCCGCCGAAACTGCGGCACGCAAGGCGCAGGACAACGGCATGCGTACAGTCGGCGTGTATGTAAGAGGTCCGGGTTTCGGTCGTGAGGCCGCCATGCGGGCAATCGCTTCAGTGGGTTTCCGTGTAGCTTTTATTCGCGATGTAACGCCTATTCCGCACAATGGTTGCAGGCCGCCGAAACGTCGCCGCGTATAATTTTTTGCCTATGTCATGGCTTTTGTATTGCTAATGTAAGAGGATTTCCATGGCCAAATATATTGAAGCTAAATGCCGTATCTGCCGCCGTGAGGGTTGTAAACTTTTTTTGAAAGGCGACCGCTGTTTTACAGACAAATGCGCCTATGATCGTCGCCCGTATGCCCCCGGCCAGCACGGCAGGGCGCGCAAAAAGGTCAGCGACTACGCTGTGCAGCTGCGTGAAAAGCAGAAAACCCGTCGTGCGTACGGCGTTCTTGAATGTCAATTTCGCGGCTATTTTGAGAAAGCTGAAATGCAGAAAGGTGTTACGGGCGCCAATCTGCTTTTCATGCTTGAGCGGCGTCTGGACAATGTGGTTTACCGCCTTGGTTTCGCCAATTCGCGCAATCAGGCTCGGCAGCTTGTCCGTCACGGCATTTTTACGCTGAACGGCCACAGAGTGACGATTCCCTCTTTGCAGGTGAAGGTGGGGGATATAGTCGCAGTGCCTGAAAAAAATCGTAAAATCTCTGTCCTTGCCGAAGCGCAGGAAGTGATTGCTCGACGCGGTTGCCCCGCTTGGCTGGAGGCCCTCGGTGCTGATTTTAGAGGAACTGTCAAGGCTTTGCCGCAGCGCGACGACATTCAGTTTCCTGTCAATGAGCAATTGATTGTCGAACTTTATTCGAAATAAGCGGGGGACGCATGCTTATCAAACAGGGAGAACGTCTTATAAACGCGCGCAACTGGTCGGAGCTTGTCAAACCGGAACGGATTGTGCGCGATGAAGAAATTGCTGACGGCATGCACGGCAAATTTGTTTGCGAGCCGCTTGAGAGGGGCTACGGCACCACCATCGGCAATGCACTGCGGCGTGTTCTTCTGGCGTCTTTGCAAGGCTCGGCCTTTGTTGCTGCGAAAATTATCGGTGTGCAGCATGAGTTCACCACGATTCACGGCGTGCTGGAGGATATTACCGATGTAGTGCTCAATCTGAAGCAGGTGCGCCTGCGTATGGATACCGTCGAGCCGCAGCGTTTGACTTTGCGGAGAGGAACAAAGGGCCCGGTGACTGCAGGACAGATTACGACAAACCAGCATGTGGAAATTTTAAATCCGGCGCAGCATATTGCTACGCTCACAGAAGATACTGTGCTGGAAATGGAACTTGAAGCGCGCATGGGCAAGGGCTATGTATCTGCGGATATGCATGAAGGTCTTTCTGATGAAATCGGCATAATCAGGCTGGATTCAAGTTTTGCGCCTGTGCGCAAAGTCGCCTACAGTGTGGAGCAGGCCCGCGTTGGTCAGATGACAAATTATGACCGTCTTATCCTTGAAGTCTGGACTGACGGCTCGTTGCCCCCTGAAGACGCCATCGCTTACAGCGCTAAAATTATCAAGGATCAGATTTCCGTCTTTATCAATTTTGACGACCGCGTTCCCGGCGATATGGAGCGGGCCGGCGGCGGCGGCGGTGAAGTGAACGAATCTCTGTTCAAGCATATTGATGATCTTGAACTTTCTGTTCGTGCTACCAACTGTCTGCGAAGCATCAATATATCTCTGGTGGGCGAGCTGGTGCAGCGCTCTGAAGCCGAGATGCTGAGAACAAGAAATTTTGGTCGCAAGTCGCTGGATGAAATCAAGGACGTGCTTATAGAAATGGGCCTTGATTTTGAAATGAAAATTGACAATTTTGAAAAGAAATATCAGGAACATAAAAGGAAACAGCAAAATGAGGCATAGCAATTCCGGCAGGAAATTTTCGCGCACGCCCGCGCACCGTAAGGCTCTGTTGCACAATCTTGCCAAGGCTCTGCTGATCCACGGCAAAATCCGTACAACGGAAATGAAAGCCAAGGAACTGCGCAGAGTTGTGGAACCTCTTATAACGCTTGCAAAGCACAATGATCTGCATGCCCGTCGACAGGCGTATCGTGTGCTCAACGAACATTCCTTGGTAAAACGGCTTTTTGACGAAATCGGGCCGATTTTTGCGGGTGTGCCCGGCGGTTATACGCGTGTATTCAAACTGGCCATGCCGCGCAGGGGAGACAACGCCCCCATGGCGGTTATTGAATTTTCGCGCACCGCCGCCGGGATGACGCCAAACGCAAAAACTGTCAAACCGGCAAAAAAGGCGCCTTCTACCATTGAATGACACGGGGTTGCGCTTTATCAGCTTGAGTGGGCATAAAATCTTTTGCATGCCCGCTCTGGTTGCCTGTGCAACGGGAATTTCGTCATGAATCTGCTGGAAAAAGCGCGCGCCGCCGGCTGTGCGGCAAAGTTGGCTTCAGAGGATCTGGAACGGCTTTTGAATGGACTCGCAGGGGAAGGCCGGCCTGATCTGGAGTCCCGCGTCCTTTCCGGACGCGCCTACCATGAAGACGCTGTGGCTGTTGCCGCGCCGCAGGGCAAAGCTTTAGTGCAGACAGTGGATTTTTTAACGCCCATTGTCAACAATGCTTTTGCCTTTGGCCGCATTGCAGCCGCCAACGCCCTTTCAGACGTGTACGCCATGGGCGGCGAACCGTGGTGCGCCATAAATGTCGCCTGCTTTCCGCTCGCCTTGGCCAAGGACGACCCTGATATTCTGGTCAGCATTCTGCGCGGCGGTCTGGACGCGCTGAATGAGGCGGGTGCCGTGCTCGCCGGCGGACACACCGTGCAGGATGAAGAGCTGAAGTATGGCTTGGCCGTCACAGGCGTGATTGATCCTGAACATATGGCAGTCAACAGCGGTCTGCAGGCAGGGCACCTGCTTGTGCTGACGAAACCGCTCGGCGTCGGAATACTGGCTACGGCTATCAAAACCGGCTTTGACGGTGCTGAAGAAAGCGAGGCGGAACTCGTGCGCTGGTGCGGTCGTCTGAACAACGTGGCAGGAGCGCTGATCCGGAATTTGAAACTGCCTGCTGCGACGGATGTTACCGGCTTTGGTCTGGGCGGGCATATTCTGGAAATGGCCTTTGCTTCCGGCGTTTGCGTGGAGATTGATACGGCCGCCCTGCCGTTGTTGCCGCGTGTCCTGCGTTACGCGCGCGATGGCCTTATCCCCGCCGGGAGCCATGTCAACCGCAAGTACCGGCGTCGTGCCGTCCTGGCGGTTAATGATATCGATGATGCCCTGGAAAGTGTGATTTTTGACGCTCAGACTTCAGGGGGGCTTTTGTTGGCTTTGCCTCCTAGACTGCTCGACAGGGGGCGCGATTTTCTTCTTGCCGGAGGCGATCTGGCGTGCGTTGTCGGCAAAGTGCTGCCGCCGCGCAACGACGGCAAAGCATTGCTGCTCAGGTAATTCCATATTGCTTCTTGCCTCGATTCCACGCAACAGTTGCTTAACCTTGCTCCACATTTTTTCAACAGGATTCAAATACCCAATATCTCCCCGGCGGACAGTGGGCTGTCTGCTGTCAGCGCTTTCATGGGCATCGTATGGCCTTCATCCGACATGGGATTGAAATCCGGCCTTTTTTAAAATTCCTTTCCAGATAGCATCCCGGATTTTAGAGCTGTTTTTGCTCAATCTCAACAATGTAATATATTAATATTTTAGTATATTATTTTTTAAAAAATAATAAGGTGCCTTAATTTTTTTCTTGATTCAGCTTGGAGCTTGTTTATATAACCAAATCAAAAGGTACCTTCTCATATAACAACAAGAAGAATTCCATGCTTGCATCATTCAACAGATACAAGAAACGAAAGGCGGCTCTATGAATGAATATGCCGGAACAAAAAAGTCAGCCATGTCCAGCAAAAACCTGATTATGCTCTTTCACCACGCCGTCAAGTTGATGGCTCGCGCACATCATAGCTAGGGACATGCCCAACATGCGCAAGCGCATGTGCTCGCCGTCCTCAAGGAAAAAGAATCCATCAACCAGCGTGAATTGCAGGAGATGCTCGATGTGCGCTCCGCTTCTCTCAGCGAGATACTCGGGAAGCTGGAACGAAACAGTTGCATCATCAGAGAACGGTCTGATCAGGATAAACGAAACTGCATCATTTCCGTGACGGAACAGGGCCGCGCCGCAGCGGAAGACCATAAGAGAGAACACTTGCAAAATGCAGAAGCAATTTTTACCCCACTCTCGACTGATGAGCGGCAACAGTTGGGACAACTTCTGAACAAAATCATTATTACCCTGGAAAAAGATATTCCAGAAACTAAATCCCGTCATGACCATCATGGCCATAGGCATTGTCATCATGGTCATGACGGCGGGCATGGGAACCAGAAATGCGGCGCAGGCTGTATTTTCCTGATAAGGGGGTGGTATGCTCTTTTTAAGATGGCTCAGCACAATTCTCATTCTTCCGCTTAACGCCCTGTTTATTATTCCCGGCGCGATACTTTATTTTTCAGATTACCGATGGCAAACGCCCAGTATGGGGAGAATTTTCGTTGCCGCAATGTTTGCGGCAGTTGGGCTTGCTTTAGCTTTTTGGACGATGCGGCTTTTCCATACAGACGGTCAAGGAACGCCGGCGCCGTGGGATCCGCCGAAAAAATTTGTAGTCCACGGACCCTATCTTTATGTGCGCAATCCAATGATGAACAGCGTCTTTCTCATGGCTGCGACGGAGATGCTGGTGATTGACTCCGCATACTTGTTCTTATGGTTTGCCGTGTTTTATTTAGGGAACTTAATCTATATTCCCCTGATCGAGGAAAAGAAGCTGGAGAAAAGATTCTGGCCAGCATATCTTGAATATAAGCGCAACGTCCCGCGTTGGCTGCCGAAGTTGATAGCGTGGAAAAAACAACACTAAACATTGGAAGCAGTTTGTATTCACAAAGGCTCAAGCGAAAGGTGCTCCTATGGCGTGTGCCATGAAGTATTTATTAAGTATGGTGCTGTTGTAGATATTTCAAATTTAGTAGGTAAATTTATTGGACCAGAAAACAGAACAGTTAGAGGCGAGTCGCCAATGAAAAAAGGGCTTACGGTGTTACCCGTAATCCCTTGAAATTTCTTGGTGGAGCTGGACGGAATTGAACCGACGGCCTCTTGAATGCCATTCAAGCGCTCTCCCAACTGAGCTACAGCCCCACAGGCAGGGAGCAATGATGCCCAACAGGTGGGGCGGTGTCAAGGCATTTCTGTCGCGCATCAGAGCAGCCGAGTGCTGAATTTATCAGAAAGTTGAGCCGGATGGAGTGGAAGCACAGCGCCGCACTGACGGAGCATGGCGAACGTCTGGACACAGCAGCTTCAGGCACAAATCAGCGAGGTCAGAGAGGAACAATAGGAATCCGTACGGATTTTGAAAGACTTGTGCGCTGTGTACAAGCAATTGGAGCCGCTCTTGCCGGTCTTGAACGAAAAGCTGCACAGCAAATAAAGGAGTAGGCACAAGAAGAAAAACAGCAAACGCGGAGGATGCGTATGCGGTGACATGTTTTCTTCCTTGTAACTACCGCGTGGAGGACATCAGGTCAGCAGATAGCTTTTGACTGCACGCTACTGCAAAATGGATGTACAATTTTATCTTGCAAAAATTGAGCATCTCACCTAAATTTATTATATTTTTAGAATTTATACAACATTTTTATAAAGAGGATATGAGAAATGACCATATCTATTCACACTATACTTGCACAATTGGAAGCGAGAGCCACTAGTAGTAAAGATAAAGGTGATCAACTTGAACATTAACCCAAGGACAACCCTGCTGGACACATTCCTAAGTATAGCCAGTAATAGATGTTTTTCTCAATATGCCACCTCTATAAGTCGACATTTTACAACATTTGAAAATAATTGATCTATGCCCCCTAAAAGAAATAGGGATGTTTTTAAGTTATTAAAATTTTTATATAAAAATGTGAATAAAATAATCTTCCTGTCGCCTAATCTGGTTATGGCACTGCGTTTGGGAGGCAGAACAATCTCTGTTGCAATTAGAGCAGGAAGAAAGTATATATTGAAATTATTGATGTTTTGAATGTAATTTTACCATTCAAAGACAAAATAAGGAGTTCTGGTTATGCATTATATTTCATACATGGCAATACGTTGTTTTTTGCTCAGCATGGTTGCGGTTATGTTGTTTTGCGCATCCGCATGGGCGCAAGAGGCGCAAAAACCGAATATAGTCATTATCGGAACCGGCGGAACCATTGCTGGAGTGGGTAAATCCAACGCGAATGTGAGCGCGTATCAGTCGGCTGTTTTACCTATCGACACCCTCATCAAAGCTCTACCCGAAATCACGAATATCGCCAATATCAAGATGGAGCAGATATTTCAAATGGGTTCCGAAAGCTTCAACAATGAACGGTTGCTGAAACTAACGCGCCGCGTTTCTGAGCTTTTGAAATCAAAAGAAGTGGATGGCGTTGTGATCACCCACGGTACCGACACAATGGAAGAAACATCGTATTTTTTAAATTTGACGATTAAAAGTGAAAAACCGGTCGTGCTCGTTGGTGCAATGAGACCAGCATCTGCTCTGAGTGCTGATGGCCCTCTGAATATATATAATGCGGTTATCGTCGTAGCACATAAAGATTCGGCCGGCAAGGGAACCTTAATTGTCATGAATGATGAAATTCATGCCGCCCGTGATGTAACCAAAACCAGCAGTGTCAAGATTGAAACATTCCGCTCCCTTTACGGGCCACTCGGAACGATTGTGGAAGGTACACCTCGATATTATCGCTTGCCTGCTCGTCCACACACCATACAAAGCGAATTTGATATTGATGCAATCGATACCTTACCAGAAGTCAATGTTGTTTATGCCCACGAGAATATGAGCCGGGTTCCTTATGACGCGCTCGTCGCGGCAGGAACCAAGGCTATCATCCACATGGGAGTAGGAAATGGCAGCGTAGCGGATTACATCACCGATGCACTCAAAGAAGTCCGTGCCAAGGGGGTCTTTGTAGTTCGGGCGACCCGAACCGGCGGTGGGATCGTTGTCCGTAACGGCGAGATAAATGACGATCAGAACGACTACATTGTCACGGATGATCAAAACCCGGCCAAGGCCCGCATTCTCATGGCACTGGCTCTGACAAAGACAACGAACACGAAAGAGCTGCAGGAAATTTTTTGGAAATATTGAATAACGCACGATCACTGATTTTGGCAGTCAGCATAACGAACTGCCGGCTGCCTTTTGAAGGCACTATCGTGCATCAGTTAACCCGTTCCAACCATCCTTAAAATAAAAGAATGACATGCAAGACATGGTGGAAGTACGTGGAAAGATTATAGCTGACTCCCCGGTAAACAATGGCTGTCGACCGGCGTTCAGACAGATATTCCGCCAGGTTTTCCCTCATATACCGTAGAGATATTCATATTTCCGGATATTACCTGGAAATTCATTTGATTTCCCTGGTGGAAAACGCCTTTTCTCTTGCCCTTTTGCGGGGGCAACGCTAACATACTTTTTAAAGAGGGAGTGGAACATAAAATGGCTGTAAAATTGAAATTGACCCGTCTCGGCAGCAAAAAACATCCTTTTTACCGCGTGGTGGCCGCCACGGACGAAACCCGCCGTGACGGCCGTCCGCTGGATTTTCTGGGATACTACAACCCCATGGTTGATCCTGCGGAAGTGAAGCTTGACGCGGACAAAATCAGAGAATGGCTTGCGCGCGGCGCTGAAGCCACGGACACGGTGCGCTCGCTGATAAAAAAACACATGTCCTAGCTGGGACAGCGTCGACACGGCCTTTGTCATTTTTGCGTTTCCTTGAATTTTGTGAGGGTGCAGGCAGTGAAAGCCCTGATTGAATATATTGCCAAATCTCTGGTGGATCATCCTGAAGTGGTGCAGGTCAGTGAAACGGAAGGGGATCAGGCCTACGTTCTTGAACTCAAGGTGGCGAAGGAAGACGTGGGCAAGGTTATCGGTAGGCAGGGGCGTACCGCCCGCGCCATGCGCACCGTGCTGAACGCTGCTTCTATCAGGGTGAAAAAACGCGTGGCGCTGAAAATTTTGGAATAGCGCCGGCAGCGTTGCATGGCGGATTCCCTGATTCATCTGGGCACGCTGTTACGCCCGCACGGCATTAAAGGCGAGATCAGCGCAGACTGGCATGCGGCCTCCCTGCCGCCGCCGGACGTAATGTTATGGATCACCGGTAAAAACAGCCCGCCGCATCGCGTCCGGGCGCTTTCCTGTCGCCGTCATCAGGGACGCCTTCTTTTTGTTTTTGAGGGAGTTGCGGACAGAACCGCCGCAGACGCGCTGTGCGGACAAAAGCTTCTGGTTGAGCGCGCCGTGCTGCCGGAGCCGGCAGAAGACGAGTCGTATGTGCAGGATCTGCTCGGCGGTGACGTCCTGCTGCCGGACGGACGACGTCTCGGCCGTTTTGACCATCTGGAATGTCCCGCCGGCCAGGATATCTGGGTAATCATAACGGATGCTGGGGACGAAATACTGTTTCCGGCGCAGCCTTGCTTCATCCAAGGCTTTGATGCGGCAAAGCGCGCCGTGCGGATAAATCCGCCGGAAGGGCTGTTGGACGTCTATCTCTCCTGAAGGCTCATCCGGACGGCATCAGTAAGCGGCAAAAATTGTCTGCGATTTTTGCGCAGGATCGCTTCGGCTTCTGTTTTCATGAATAATCTACGCTATGTCAGATATCGTCAAAGATACATCCGTTGCGGCCGGCGGCGTGCACGCGCCGGAAGAACTGGCGCTTGACGGCGTGCGCTATGTAGATTTGCCTCATGCGGGCCGGCGTTGGCGGCTCGGCAGCGTGACCCCGCGCTGGCGCGAGGCGCTGACGGTGTTGGGGGTGAACCCCGGGCAGGAGAGCGTCAGCGCGCTGGAGACGCATGGGCTGTGGCTTGCGCAGGCTGCTACGCCGGCTGCGGCGGTGATGTGCTGCGGCCTCGGCAGCGCGTGGCCGCACATGGGGCGTGAACTGTACGACAATTTTCCGGCTGCCAGAGAGGCGATGGATCACATCGCTGCAGTGGCCGACTGGGACGTGCTCTCGCTGATGGACGAGCGCGACGCGGAAAAAATAAGCCTTACCCGTTGGCAGCAGCCCTATCTTTTTTTGCTGGAATACGCGCAGTGGAGCCAGTTGGCCTCTTTGGGGCTGCGGCCGGCCCTTATGTGCGGGCACAGCCTCGGGGAGCTGATCGCGCTGTGTTTTGCGGGCGTCTATGAGCCGGAAGTGGCGTGGTACATACTGGACACGCGCGCCAGGCATATGGCCGAACTGGAAGCCGCTTCAACACGTAAAAACGGCATGATGGCGGTGCACGCCGAAGCCGACGTGATTGACGAGATACGTGGCTTCTGGCCCGCGCTTGTCGTTTCCAACTACAATACGCCGCGGCAGTTCATTATCAGCGGACCGCGCGAAGCGCTCTCGGAAGCCCGCAGGAGCCTGCGGAAGCGGCGTATTCCGTCTATTATGCTCAACGTCGGTCTGGCCTACCACCATCCCGCCATGCGCGTTCTGCGCGACCTCTCTTTGCGCCGTCTCAATGCCCTGGAAATGCGCGCGCCGCGACTGAAAATGCTCAGCAATGTCACGGCCGGCCCATACCCCGAAGATCAGCCCGATGTCTGCCGCTTTATCACCGACCTTGATGAAAATGCCGTGCGATGGACAGAATGCGTGCGCCGCATGCGGGATCAGGGAGGGATACGCCATTTTGTGGAACTTGGGCCGCAGGACACGCTCTGCAGCCTGACGACGGATATTGAGCCGGGCGCGTTTTGTCTGCCCGTAACGCGCAAGGGCAAGGAAACAGAGCAAATGCGGCAGGCGTGTGCCCGGCTGTATGCCCTGGGTTTTCTGCCGCACGCCGCCGTGCGTGCCTGCGCCGACGTCAGAGCGGGAAACGCCGGGCCTGCTGTTGCGCAGACTGACGCTCTCTCTTTTGACGCAACGCCGCAAAAAGCGGCAATATGCGCTGCAGACACAGCGCCGGCCCTGCCCGCGGAGCGGCTGCGCCGGCTGACGGACATTCTGGCGCAGGCAAGCGGGCGTCCGGCGGAAACAATCAAGCCTGAAACGGATCTGCGCTATGATCTCGCGTTGCGCTCAAGCCGCTTTCCGCTGTTGATTCAGGAAATTGAAGACAACTTGTGTCTGCGCGTTCATTTTGAACGTCTCCTCGGCGTTGCGACAGTGGGAGATCTTGCGCGCGCGCTGTGGGAGACAGACGCGTCAAGAAGCGCGCCGGACAAAACAGACACTGCGGACGAAGAACGCGGCGCGGTGCGGAAACGAACCGTACCGGCTCTGTGCCGCTATGCGCTGAGGACAGGCGAACAAAACGCGGATGAAATGCCGTCGGCCTCTCCGGTTTTTCTCCCGCCTGACCCCTGCGGCGAGGGCGCGCCGCTGCGCCGCGGCGATGTGCTGGCCTGCTGCGTGTTTGACAGGACAATGCTGCCGCGGCTTTTGAGCGGTCTTGCGCCTCTTGGCTGTGTGCTTGCCGTGCCCGGCGACATGCTGGACGCGTGCGCGCCGCTTGCCAAAGCAGGCTCGCGCCTTGCGGCCCTGCCGTTTGACGGGGCAGCGCCGCCTGATGTGGGGGCCGTGCGCATCGCCGTTGAAGCGCTTGCCGCAGACGAGGGGCGGGTGGACGGCCTGCTGTTTGTCCCAGCTCTGGATGCCGCGCTTGAAGAAAGCCACGACATGGCCCTGTTTGAAGCATGCCGTTGTCCGGCTGCACATGCCGGTCTGCGCTATATCCTACATTTCCGCAGGACTCCCTTGTCCGCGTTATCCGTTCCGACCGCAGCGCGGTTCGGACAGATTACCGCGGCTTCGGCGCGCGCTGGAGGGGCTGTGCCGCGCATTGTCCGTCTGGCGGACGACGGCGGGCCGGTCGGCCTGCACGAACTTGGGGACATGCTGGCTTGGGAGGTGTTGCGGGGCACGGAAGAAAACGTGCTGTGGGCGCGTCAAGGCGTTTTTGACGACGACGCTCCGCCCCGGCGCGGGTTTGTTGAGCGTCCGGAAGTTTCTTCCCTCATTTTTCCCAATCCGCGCCCCCTGTGGCCTCCTTCCGTCAATACCCTCGACGGCTCCTGTCATTTTTCCCGTTTTGCCGATCCTAGGCTCTCAACCTGCCTGACGCCGCAACATGCCATGAACACGGGCATGTCCTGTGTTCCCGCAAGCCGCGCAATGCAGGCGATTGTGGAAGGAGCTGGGCTGCTTTTCCCTTGGTTGACGGTTTCAGGGCTTTCCGACATGCGTTTTTTTGACGCGCCGCTCCTGCCCCCCGGGGTCACCCGTGAATGCCGCCTTGCCGTGAAAGCGCAGCCTTGGATGCTGCACGACAGGGTCATGACACGCATGTGCCGCGCCGTTCTTTCCGTGCGCTGCCTGACGGCCAACGGCCGCCGCGCCGACAAAAACGCAGAGGTGATCAGCGGCATGGCGCTCATGTCGCCGGTGCCGGCCGCAACCACGCCGATCTGGGATGCGCCCGGCGCAGCAGACATGGTGGAACACGCTGTGCCCGCAACGTGCTACGACGCCATGGGTCTTGGCGCGCACTGGCGTCTGATCACGGCTTTTGCCGCACTGCCCGACGATATGTATCAGGCAGTCATGCCCGCCGCAGAAGAAGGCATTGCTCAAAAAGGAAATAGTCGCTATAGTGAAATTCTGTGTATTGTGGAAGGGATTGTGCAGACTGCGTGGCTGGCTGTCGCCTCGCGCGGCGGCGCACTGCACGCATCTTCTGCAGAAATCGCAACGGTTCTGCGGCTGTGGCGTTTGAACGCGGCCGGACTCATCCTTTTCAGTGCCTTGGGGCAGCTGCACGGCAGGCGGCTCGTGCAGCTGCGCAAATCGTGGGAGGAAGCCTCCCTTTTGCGCTTTGACGCTCAGGTGACTGACGCGCGAGGGCATGTGCTCGCCACGATGCTCCATCTGGAATTTTCCAGCAATTTTAACAACAATGACAGGTAACCAGATGGCGCGACCCACACTAACAACACGGCAGGCACGCTTGTTGACGGCGATGTTCATGTGTCTTTTGCCGTTGCTTCCCGCGTGCGCTTCCAACAAGGCCGGCAGCAAATCTCCGGAACTTCCCGCCCGGCACTGGCTGGACGAAGCCCCCGGCGTGCCGGTGGAAAACAAGGCCAAGCTCGAAGCCGCTGTTCCCAATCTCTATGACCCGGACAAGATATTCGGTTTCGACGACTGCGTATTTTTGTCCATCCAGCAGTCGCCTATGCTGGTCAACAGCGCGGTGAACCTTGAAATCAAGCGCGTGGCGCTGACAGACGCCGTCTGGAGATACCTGCCGGAGCCGCGCATGACGATCAGGGTTTCCAACAATCTGACACAGTACAATACAAACACAACAGACACGCCGGGCGATTACGGCCAGACAAAATTTGATCTCGGTTTTTATGCCGCCTTTCCCAACCCTGTGGCTACATATTTTGAACACCAGACGCAAAAAATCATGGTCAATCTAGCTATAGCCATGCACCGCAAGGCCGTAGGCGAGGCGATTTACAAAATAGGCCAGGCTTATCTGCAGCTTCAGGCCAGGCAGCAGATTGTGAATGCGCAAAAAAAACTTTTGCCGCTGGGCAGGAAGCTGATCACCTACTGGCAGCAGGTGGAGTCTGTGGAAGGCCGTCAGGGCGTTTCGCTCAATCTGGCAAAGCAGCATGAGCGTGAACTGGGGCTTATAGTGGAGCAGTCCGTCATGCAGGAGACAATGCAGCGCACACAGCTTAAAATTCTTGTCGGCGTTGAGCCGCAGCAGCGTTTGCAGGTGGATACCGATAGCGTTGACGGTATACTGGCCGGCTTTGACGGCCGCAAGCTGACATGGGAAGAACGCTGGCCCACGTGCGAAGACGAACTTTTGCTGCGCGCTCAGGTCAAGCTGGGGGACTACAACATTGTTGTGGCCTGGGCGCAGTATCTTCCCCTCATGCGTCTGGATATCAGCAAATATCCGCCTGCGGGCCAGTACCAGCCGACCGGCGGCACCGAAGACATGTTTTTGCATTTTACTTTTGATTTTCCACTGCTTGACTGGGGTCACCGTTATCGGGACGTGCAGACGGCCCGTATGAGCAAGGCGCAGGCCTTTCATGAGCTGTCGCGCAAACGGACGCATTATTCCAACGAATGGCTGCAGGCGGATCAGAATGTCACGCTGGCAAAAACAGAATTCAAGCTGGCAAAAACACGTTTTGACACAGCAGAACTGCAGTACAAGGAAGTAAATATCGCCTTTTCTGAGGGAACGGAACAACTGCCCGCCGTCGCCGACCGCCATGAAGATATGGTAAAGGCGCGCATCGCCCTGATTGAAGTGGAACTGAAATACAAGCTGGCCACACTGGAATGGATGTATGTCGCCAATCTGCTTCAGGAGCGTTTTTTGGGTCTGCCGGCCAGAGAGGTCCTGTAATGCCGCACGCTTTGCCTGCTGTTTTGCCGCTCTTGTTTTTTTGCCTTTTCCCGGCGTCTGCAACGATGTGCAGCGCGGCGGAGCCCGCATCCGTCATTCTTTCCGGCAAGGCCGTGACCACCGTGACACGAGCCGTGCCCATGCCGTTTAACGCCATTGTGGACGATGTGCTGGTCAATCCCGGCGACGTTGTGGAACAGAGCGCGCCTTTGCTGCGCTATCATCTGCAGGAAGAGGCTGAACGCGTTTTGCAGCGCGAGATCACAATCGGCGCGGGCACCGAGGAAACCGGAAGTCAGGTGCTGGAGATGGAACGCCGCCTTGCGGAAATGACAGTACAGCGCAACAAGGCGCGCCATCTGGCGAATTCGGGCCTGGGTTCCAAGCTGGCCTCGGCGAGACTGGAAGACGACGTGCGCTCCCTTCAGCAGCGCATTGCACTGCTGCGCAGCACCATTCGCAAGAAAGAAAGCAATTTTGCCGCGCGCCTGAAAGAGCTGGAGGGCTATTACGGCGTGCCCGTCAGGGAAGGCGAGCAATTGCCGGCTTCGCTTGTTCTCACTTCGCCGATCAATGGCCATGTGCTTGCATTGGAGGGCACGCTGAACCCGGGCGTGCTGTTGAACGCGGGCGCCGCTCCCGTTCACGTGGGCCGGCTGGATCCTATGCTGATTCAGGTGCATGTGTATGAGGCTGAAATAGCCGGTATCAAGGTGGGCGACAATGCGACAGTGAAAATTCCGTCACTGGACAATAAAAAATTCGCGGCCGCTGTCAATGAAATCTCCTGGGTTTCCACCGACATGAATGTGTCAAATCCATCGTATTACATGGTGGAGCTCAGCGTGTCCAATCCCGATCTGGACCTCAAGCCCGGCTTCAAGGCCGTGGTGCATTTCGGCGGGAGAAGGTAACCCGCCGCGATGAAGCTGAAAAGCCTGCCGCGGCGTCTCGGCTATGTTGTCTGCGCGCAATGGGCGCGCGATATTGCATGGACCGTTTTTACCATTCTGCTGGCCCGTCACAGCAAGGACATGCTCGGACAGATCATGCTGGCCCTTTCGTACGGCTATCTTGTCAAGACAGCGGCTGACGTGGGCTTGAACGATTTTCTCCTTTCCTCCTTTGCCCGTCGCGAAAGCCGCCCCCGTGCCCTGCTCGGGGAAGTGACATGGCTTAAGCTCTGTCTTCTGCTGGTGGCCCTGTACATCGCGTGGGCTGTGACCGACGCGCAGGGCTACACGCCGGAACTGCGTTTCATTGTCCTGTGCATCGCCGCGGGCTTTGGCCTTGACGGCGTGAGCGAGTCTTTTTTCGCGCTCTGTCAGGCCCGCGGTCGGCAGGACATGGAAATGCGCGTGCGCGCGCCGACGGCACTGGTCGGAATCGGGTACGGCATTGTCTGCGTTCTGCTCAATGCACCGCCGGCGTGCATAGCCCTGTACAAGGTTGTGGAGTCTCTGCTTTGCATGGCGTCCGCCGCGCTTGCCCTCGGGCGCAACCCCTTGGCCCGCATAGGTTTTGCGGACATGATGGATCTTGTCCACCAGATGAAGAGCGGTCTTGTATTTACCTGCATGACCATCTGCGCCATGTTCTATAACAAGCTTAACGTCTTTTTTCTCAAGCGGTACGGCGGCGACACGGCCGTCGGCAGCTACAGCGTGGCCTGGGAAATGGTGGAAGGACTGACCGTTCTGCTGACAAGCGCTTTGCTGGGCAAAGTGATTTTTCCGCTTCTGACAAAATTGTGGAAGGAGGACCACGCTGCGTTTTGCCGTTTGTCAGGTCAGACGGCACGTTCTCTCTGGGCGGCTTCTCTGCCCATGATTTTTGTGATCTGTGTTGAGAGCGATCGACTTCTGCCTTTTATCTACGGGCAGGATTACAGCGGCGCCGTAACGGCGCAACGCCTGCTGACGCCCTGTCTCGCCACAGCATTTCTGCACAATCTGGCGGCGTACGCCATGATAGGCATGCGCCGCCATGTGCTGCTGCTCTTTTTTTATTTGAGCGGCATGGCTGTCAACATCATCTGTTGCTGCACGCTTATTCCGGCCATGCCGCTGAAAGGCGCGGCTCTTTCCTTAACTGTGACAAAAGTTTGGGTTGCGTTGCTGACGGTCAGCTTTTTTCAGTGGACCATCCGGCCCATGCGGCTCGCCCAGTGGGTTCTTATGCTCGCTGCAGCCGTGTCAGGCGTCGTCCTGTGGTGGGGAACCGGCCTTGTTCTGCCGCGTGAGGCCGCTGAACTGGCCGGCCTTGCGCCGCTGCTGGCTCTGCTGTGGTTCTGGCGGCCTCCGCCGCCCTTTGAAAAGGAGGCTGCCTGAACGGTCAGAAAAACTTGCGCGGCATGGCGGGGAGCAGTCCACATAGTGCCTAAATCAAAATTATTCCTGATCAGATATCAAAATTTTTAACAAATTATTTGCACTTTCCTCCCAAGTTAACCAAGGCATATTGTCTGTTTTAGGATGTTCACTATGCCTATAAAAACTGAGCCAAAGCTTCTATGTTTGGCTGCTTCTACATCCCTCCCCTTCATTCGCAGCAATCAGGCATGCGCAGGATGCGTAAATTTTATCCAAGTATCCATCGGTTACGTCGCAACAGGAATAAATGTTTACCAACTTCCGAATGACATTCCATTTTTTTCAACAAGTCATCAACCATCCAGCCGTCTTTTCCAACAATGACAAGATTTATATCCACCCCCTGACTCCACAATCTTTCAAAAGTAGCTAAGGTCTGAACATATCCTTTCCGTGGTGCAAGAGTACCAACCACTAGAAAAGATGGGATGCGCCCAATTGACGTTAATACGGATTCTACATCATGTGGAAAGCCTGTAGATGGAGATAAATTTCTATATCTGCTCCGTTATGAGAATATCAAATTTTTAAATTATCAAGCTGTGATGGTGTATTTTCTTTTACATAAGATCTAAAATTATCTACAATTGTCTGCGAAAGACAAATAATACAGTCACCTTTTATTATTAAATTAATCAATTTTTTGAAATAGTTAACAAAAATTTCAAGGAATATTCCTTTTATAAAAATACAGAAAAATTATGCAGAAAATAATTAATTGTAACACCATTACACTGCATTTCACGATACATACTATCATAAATATCAATATCATCTAACAAAATATCTAATCCAACATAAATATCACCTAGATAATAATTCACTTCTATATCTTTGAAATCAAGAGAGGAAAATTTACCAGAAATTTTATAATAAAATTCAAATGGTAAATAATATTGTTTTTTAATAAAATCAAAATATACTAGTATAATATCATAATCTTTATTATGTCTACATAATAAAGACACCAATAATGCTCTATTGACTCTCTGAATACCTGTTCTATCGTCGTTTAGATGCAATATAGATATATCTAATATTATTTTTTTCTTAATATTCCTAGGAGCAAAATTTTTGACAATCAACTTTGAAAATGTTCGCATTTCACTCTCAGAAATATCGCCACCAGAAATACGTGCTACATTTTGTATCAAATCTGCGACAATAACTTCGTTGTTCAGATAACATCGCTGCTGATTACAGCTCTTCGACGATTGTGAAGTGCCCAATAGATTCTCCAGAATTTCTAGCGTATTTTGAGCAGCTGTATCCCAATCAAATTCTTTCACATAATTAATATCTTCAGATAACTCAGACAGAGCCCCGCTGGGCCATATTGTGGAAATAGCGAATACTCTAGTATCATCTAGAGACACTTTTTTAAAAACATCTTGTCGCAATCTCTCAGAGCTTGTCAAAATAAAACGACTTCTTTTATAAAAATCAAGCTCTTTGGCACAACGACTGCTCTCTTGAGAACAATTATCCAGTGTGAGCACATCAAATAAGTCATTAAGTACTGCAACTGTTGGTACAGATGTGTCAAAAATGCTCAAGGCAAAATCCTGATCATCTATCCCATCAACAAAAAGGGGGAACCTGAGAAGAAAATCTGGCCTGAAAGACAATAAAAAGCCTCATGCACACGCCCTTTTATTTCCCAATATTGCTGTTTTGCTGGTGCATATCCTAAGGAAGTGTATGACATAAACACGAATATTTTCAGGCGGCAAAACTTCGCGAAAAATCTTACGAATATAAGCAATGGAATTTAAAAAATTACTGTCTAAAGCAAGAAAAATATCATACTTACCTTTATTTCTGATAATAGACTGTAATAGTAGCATGTTATAACAGATAATCTCACGATTTTCACTTTCAATCTGAGCATGCTGCTATAACAATACACATTATTTATTGCCTTTATATAGTGTCATTTTACATGCCTTAGAAAGTGCAGAATAAATACGATATTCACAATCAGAAATCATTTTTTCATGCAAACAATCTTGTTTAAGAATCTTCTCTCTCAAAATTATTTTCAAATAAAGTACATAGTCTATACAATAATTTACACAGTATTTCAGTAACATTTTTTATCTTAGAAAATTTAAAAATATTAAAAGAATTCGCCTCAGTATCATATGTAAATTAGATTTGATTTTACGAAAAATACATAACAAAGATAATTTCTTTTTTTCAAAAACTGCTTCTTCACGGGATAACAACATGACCTTTAACAAATTATCATACTGCTCAGCCAGTTGCCGCATACTTATACCGTAAGACTTTGAAAAAGCCACATCAGTATGTTACCCCCTATGCTGGAATTTTTCTGCGCAACCGCGGCGTAATCCGGGCTTGCAGCAGTTAAAATATTTAAAATGGAAAACTACAAAGCATTTTGTTTTTCTTCGTTGAGTCGTAATGTCTTTACTCTTTCAAACACGTTGGTATGAACAAAATATGATAGCAGAACTGGAGGGATTGGTTTATGCAGTAATAAGGCTCAAACTCTCATTATGACATTTCTTAATATACGAAACTGCATCACTCTTTTCTATAGATGAACAAATATGGTACGCTTCAGAGTCTACTGATACATCACAATACCGTGTGCTTCAAAATCTATTGAATCCAATAATGACAATCATTCACCGCGACCACAGCCAAAATCCAGCGCAGGCGCACTCGGGTAAAATTTTTTAAGGTCTAAAATAAAAAGCAAATAGATTTTAAGCCTATCTTATGATTAGTGCACGAGAACCTCGAAAACGAGCTGCAAAATTATTATATAAATTATCCATTAGTTATCAACCTATCCAACTTTACAATTAATCTATTTCAGCGCTTTCCTTATCTCCCGCAAGATACCAGCCACCGCTCCCACATCCGGCTCGGCCCAGCGCACGCCGGGCATGGTGTACGTAGCTTGCGGATCATTGACCGGCACAAGCGTATACGGCACGGCACGGCACGGCGAAATATTTTCCGGATTCCCGCTTTCGCGTGAATGACAATAGGACATAAAATCCATATTGCCGGACCATCCGGTGGCTATCACGGGCAGGCCGTGCAGCATGGCCTCCTGTATGGTCAGGCCATAGCCTTCTGAACGGTGCAAAGAAATATAGACATCCGCTCCGGCATAGAGGTCAGCCATGCCCTGTTCGTTCAACCGACCAAGACAAAAGCGGATGTTGGGAGCATCGGCGGCGGCCTGCAGTTGACGCCAGGCATCCTGATTCACTTCTATATTGCTGGCTTTCAGCACAAGGTGCGCGTCCGGCGAGTCACCAAATGCCTCTTTGAACGCGGCAATGACAGCAAGCGGGTTTTTCCGGGCAAAGTTGCTGCAGCAGTCAAAACAGTACAGCACGGTGAAGGGCTGTTCTTTAGAGCTTCTGCCGCGTAAAACAGCCAGCACTGCATGCGGGTGCACAAACACAGACTTTGTCGTGTACTTGCGCACGGCGTTTGCAACAAAATTACTGGGAACCTGCACTTCATCCAGCCAGTCAAGACAGCGCGTCCAGAACGCGGGAATGTCTTCAAGCTCCCACGCCCAATAAGCGACAACGCGCTTGCCGGGCAGGAACTTGCGCACAGCCCACAACACAAACATAAAGACCGGCGGATTAGCGTGGATGACCACAACGCCCGGCCCTGCATAGCGATTCAGGGCCAAAAGCGGCAACGCGCCTTCCGGCAACAGGCCCTGTACCGAAGCAAGCGGCAGCAGACGCGTCACGTCCACAGCATGCACGACACGGCCATGTTGCCGCAATTCCTGAAAATACAGCCGCGCGGACTGGCCCAATCCTGTGGGCGCGGTAAAAAAACCGACAACATACGTCGGGCCTGCCGCCTGTGCATTGCCCGACTTGTTCCTGTGCAGCAATAAACGGAACAGTTCCACGGAAAGGCAGGCGCGCAGAACAGGCGGCAGGCTGTACCAGACAAAACGAAGCAGAGGGCGCAACGTCATAGGCCTACCCCGCCTCCAGCAGCATGGCGTTCACAATCTCGCCGGGGAGCACGCCGGAGGCATGAAGGTTTTTGACAGATTATTAGCGCCTGCCAGACGCAGAGCACACAGACACCCATCCGGTAGCGGGAACAGCCCGATCTACCTGAAAAATATACAAGAACAATAATCAATTGAATACCCCGATTGAATACCCCGCGTGTATCGCGACAGATAATATCGAACTAGGCAGGTGTGTCAATTATTTTTGACACCTGTTTTTTGCCCTTTCAAGCTCGCCGTTCGCGCGGCAAACGAAAAACGCGGGCGCTATGAATAAAAACGCAGACCGGGCGCGGAGGGGATCATGCCGGCCTGCGCGAGCTTGTCATAAAACAGGCGCAAACCCTGTTGTTCTTCCTCGCCGAGGCTGTACACAAGGCCGTTGCGGTAATAGACGAGCAGCTCCTCGCGGGAAAGCGGGCAGCCGTAGCCGGTGAGGTTCAGAATCACGTCCATGTGCGCCATGCCCCAGTCCCGCGCGCGGCGCAGCAATGCGCCGGGATCGTCTGCGAAAAGCTTTTTTTCCACAGCGTCGCGGCTGATCACCCACAGCCCAAAAATGAAGGGCAGGTCCGTCCATTCCCGCCAAGCTTCGGCCATATCCACACGGCAGGGATAGTCGGGATGATTGCGCAGACGCAGGGCCTCGTCGCCGATGGCAAGAAAGGCCACGGGCGGCTCGGCCGAGCGCAGGGCCTGCGCGACGGACCCTGTGGAAAACGTGACGTCAAGATGATAGCGAAAGCGCATAAGCAGACGCAGGAGGGCCACAGACGTGTGGGTTTCGCCGCTGATCAGAATCTCGCGCCCGTCCAGGTGCTCAACGGGCAGGTGCGAAAGCAGCAGCACGCTCATGACAGGGCCGCGCGAGCCGATGGCAAGATCATTCACGAGATAATAGCGGTCCGGCCTGCATGCGTATTCAAAACAGGAACACGAAGACACATGCAGCTCGCCCCTGGCCATCATGTCGTTGAGTAACGCCGGAGGTCCGGAAACAATTTCAAAATTGTGCGGCAGAATGCCCGCTTCCAAAGGATGATAAATGGGCAGCACGTTGAGGTAGCCTATGCGGCCCATGCGCAATGCGGCAGAATTCACGCCTCCCCCCGCAGCAGTTCCAGGCCCGCGCGCGCTTCATACGCGAAAAGACGCCCGCCCGTCAAAAAACAATGCAGAAGCGCGAGACGCCCGTCTTCAAGCGTAAAGGCGGCAAAACGGCAACTGGTTCCGCCGATATCCGCAGCGAGAATGCGCCGCGCTGTATGTACCGTCATCTTTTTAATTTTTCCCCTTCGCGGAACCGCGCAACAAGATGCAGGGCGGCTGCGGCATCGTCCGGAGCGATGAAGCGCGCCTGCGCCCGCGCGCGGAACCAAGTCAACTGGCGTTTAGCGTAGGCGCGCGTATTTTGCAGCCAAAGCCTGCGGCATTCCTCAAGGCTGGTATACCCCATAATATGCGAAAGGCTCTCTGCCGCGCCGATGCCGGACCATCCGGGAGCACCGGGATTATCGCAACGTTCAAAGGCATGCATTGCCTCGTCAAGCGCGCCCGCAGCGAGCATTTGATCAATACGGCGGGCCAGGCGCGGCGTCAGGACAGACAGAGCCGCATTCAGCACAAGCAACGGCCCCCGGCACATCGGGGACGCCATGGCGTGGACGTGCCACCAGCTGAAAGGCCGACCGGTGGAGCGCAGGACTTCCAGCGCGCGCAGAATGCGCTGTTTGTCGTTGGGGTGAATACGCGCGGCATACCTTGGATCGGCGCGGCAAAGTTCCGTATGCAGAACGATCGAACCCTCTTTTTCCAGACGATCAGCAAGCTCCGCGCTCACGGCCGCATCCACAGGCGGCACGGCGGCGATGCCGCGCAAAATCGCCTGAAAATACAGGCCGGTGCCGCCGACCAGCAAAGGAGTTTTGCCGCGCGCGAGGACGCCGCGCACTTTTTCAAACGCTTCCCGCGCCCATTGCCCGGCGCTAATTTTACGGTCTGTAGGCAAAAAACCATAAAGATGATGGGGGCAACGGACGCGTTCTTCCGGCGCAGGCTGCGCCGTGACAATCGGAAAATCGGCATAGACCTGGCGGGAGTCGGCGTTGATCACTTCACCGTTGAACGCCTCAGCGAGAGTAAGGGCCATCGCGGTTTTGCCCGACCCTGTCGGCCCGGCCAGACAAACGACGGCAAGGGCATCTCGTTCCGTCACGAAACGCGAAATCCGCCATAAGAAGGCCCAAGGCAGGGCGTACCTTGCCGCACTTCGCCCTTCTCGTATTTTTCCATCAGTTTCAACCGCACATTGTCCGGCACAATGCCTGTGACATCCGCGCCCTGGCTGGCCGCCGCCTTGACAATAGTGGAGCTGATGAACAGCCACTGATAGTCCGTCATCAAAAAAACCGTCTGGATGCGGCGCTGCAAACGACGATTCATCAGGGCAAGCTGAAATTCATACTCAAAATCGGAAACAGCGCGCAAACCGCGCACCAGAGCGCAGGCCCCGCGTCTTGCCGCGTATTCCACAGTAAGACCGGAAAACGGCTCCACAATGACGCGTCTTTTGTTTTTCAGGGCTTCGCGGGCCATCTCCACACGCTCTTCATGACTGAAAAGCGGCAGCTTGGGCGTATTGTCCGCCACCGCCACAATAACCTGATCAAAAACGTCGCCGGCGCGCCGGATCAGGCTTAAATGGCCGTTTGTCAGAGGATCAAACGTGCCGGGATAAAGAACTGTTTTCATGGCGACATCCAGATACAGATACGGGTTCTGCCGAAAAAACGCTCTGCCGACAGCGTGAGCGGAGCAGGCAGTTCAAACACGGCCTTTTTTTCAATTTCCGCCGTAACAAAGGCCCCAGAGGCCAGCCAGGCATTTTCAAGCAAAGCCGTCAACGACGGCGCAAGCAAATTTTTGCCGTACGGCGGATCCAAAAAAACCAGATCAAAGGTTTCCGTCGCAGGACGTTGCAAAAAATGCAACGCGTTTGCGCACACAACGCGCGTTTGCGCGTGAACCCCCAATGCCGCGACATTCTCACGCAGACAGCGCACGGCATGGACCGCGTTTTCAACAAAAAGCGCGCGTGGCGCGCCGCGGCTCACGGCCTCAAAGGCCAGACTGCCGCTGCCGGCAAAAATATCCAGCGCGCGCGTTGTCTGCCAGTCAATGCCCCGTGCTGTGAGCATGGAGAACAGTGCTTCGCGCGTTCTGCCCATGGCAGGGCGAAAACCCTCCCCGCTCACGGTATTAAGTCTGCGTCCGCCCAGGGTTCCTGCAATAATGCGCACGAAGATTCCACTACAGTTGTATATGTCCGCGTCCAGTATGCCCGTCATCAGACACCGGCGCAAGACCCAAGTTGCCTTCGCGTTGCGACGCACATATACTGCCGTCATCGTCGCCATTTTTTTGCACCGCTGAGAACGTCGTGCCGTGGAGAAACCATGCCTGAACTGCGACAGAATATTGTGGATGATCTGACTTCCGTGACGACCGAATCATGGCGCACATTCCGGATCATGTCGGAAATGGTGCAGGCGCTGGACACGCTCAACGCCCTGAATGTCAACTGTATTTCCATTTTCGGCTCGGCCCGCGCCGCTCCGGACAGCATTCAATATCAGGACGCCGAAAAAATCGCACGCCTGCTGGCGGGCGCGGGATTCGGCGTCATCACCGGCGGCGGCCCCGGGATCATGGAAGCGGCAAACAAAGGCGCGTGCGAGGCAGGGGGCGAATCCGTCGGACTGCACATCCATCTGCAGCATGAACAGAACTGCAACAACTATGTGAAAACCCGCTGTGATTTTCGCTACTTTTTCATCCGCAAGTTCATGTTCCTGAAATACGCCATGGCCTACATCGTCATGCCCGGCGGCATGGGCACCATTGACGAGTTCTCCGATGCATTTGTGCCGGCGCAGACAGGACGCACCCGGCCGATCCCCATCATCCTGTACGACTCCAGCTTCTGGAGCGGCCTACTCGAATGGATGCGCACATCCATGAAAGACGTCGGCTTTATTCGTGAAACGGAAATCAGCAAACTCGTCACCGTTTGCGACACGCCGGAAGACGTGATCAGCCATCTGCGCAAAATCATTTCGTGTAGACAAACCGAAACCTCTCTGCATGTATCGTCTGATTGTATATAAACCAAGCCCGCATGGCTGGTTGTGACAGCCTTGCCGCACGTTTTTGAACCGTCCGGGCCGGTGCCCGCCCCGCCTGCCGGGCGCACGTGGGAAGGGCTTATGGACATGGCCCTCGCGCTTGCCCGTAAAGGCGCCAGCGCCGGCGAAACGCCTGTGGGCGCCCTGCTGGCCGGCCCGGAAGGACATGTTCTCGCACAGGCCCATAACGCGCCCATACGCCTGCACGACCCCACGGCCCACGCGGAAATACTGGCGTTACGCGCGGCCGGGGCAAGGCTTCACAATTACCGCCTGAACAACTGTACCCTCATTGTCACGCTGGAGCCCTGCCCCATGTGCGCGGCGGCGCTTGTGCACGCGCGGGTGGGCGGGCTTGTTTTCGGCGCGGCGGACGCGCAGGCCGGCGCCGTGATTTCCCGCGCGGAATACCTGGATGTTCCCTTCTGCAACCACAAAGTCTGGCATATGGGCGGCATACGGGCGCAGGCCTGCGCCGACCTTCTGCGGGATTTTTTTGCCGCGCGGCGCGCGGCCGGATAAATGACGATGTGCCGGGTACGCCGGGCTTGCGACCTGCGTGACGCAGAACCTCTGTTGACCGAAGGACAAAGCCCCATATATACTGCATGCATGCAAATCAAGCCCATATTGAGCCGTCTTCCCGCGCTGGAGGTGACGCCCTTCGGCCCTGCCGGCCCGGAGGGCGAATACCGCTTTTTTGCCCTGCGCCTGCCCCGTCCCAGCTGGAAAAACTGGCGGCCCGGCCAGTTTCTTATGTTGCGGCCCGCCGCTTTCGGGCTTGAACTGCCTTGGGCAAGACCCTTCAGCATCTGTCATACGACTGCCCGTTGCCTGATATGTTTTTTTCAGGTTTGCGGACGCGGCACGCGGCGCATGGCCCAGCTGAAACACGGCGACGAGGTGAACGTATGGGGCCCGCTCGGCAACGGCTTCGCCGTGGAACCGGACAGCCAGACCCTGTTGCTCGCCGGAGGCATGGGAATTGTGCCCTTTGTGGGCTATGTCAATGCGCATCCCAAACCGTGGAATACAAGCATGCTTTTTGGTCATCGCGAACCGTTGAAATGCTACCCTGTTGACAACATCCACGAATACATACCGCTGGACAGCCTGCGCGAAACAACGCCCGGAGAACTGGACAATTTTATCTTCACCTTGAACGAACGCATGCGTGACTGCGCGGAACAAAACGGCCTTGTGCTGGCCTGCGGTCCGCTGCCCTTTTTGCAAACTGTGCGCAACTTCGCCAGGGAACTCAAGGCGCGCACGCAGATTTTGCTTGAGAACACCATGGCCTGCGGTGTGGGGGCGTGTCTTGGATGTATGACCAGAACAAGCGACGCCTGGCCGACTCCGGAAAAACGCGGCGGTCTTGTGCAGGCTTGCCGTCAGGGGCCTGTATTCTGGGCTGATCAGGTAAAATTGTAAAATTTATGGATATCTCAGTCACCCTGCGCGGGCAAACTCACGATCTTGCCCTCAAAAACCCGGTGCTCACGGCGTCCGGCACATTCGGCTGCGGGCTGGAATTTGCGCCCTACGGCGATCTGAAAAGTCTGGGCGGCATTGTGGTGAAGGGCATTTCGCTGCTCCCGCGTGAAGGCAACCCCTGCCCGCGCGTTGTGGAAACAGCAGCCGGCATGCTCAATGCGGTAGGGCTGCAAAACGATGGCGTGGAAGACTTTTGCGCGCACAAACTGCCGTCCCTGCCCTGGCGGGATACGCCGATTATTGCCAATATCTATGCCGCATCCACGGATGAATTTGCCGATCTTGCCGCCCGCCTGAACGTGGAAGACGGTGTGGCCGCCCTGGAAATCAATGTCTCCTGCCCCAATGTCGCCAAAGGCGGCGTGCTTTTCGGCCAAGATCCGGTGCTTACCGCCGCCGTCACGAGCGCTGTGCGCAAGGCCGCGCCGCGCAAGCATGTTATGGTCAAACTCTCGCCGAACGTCACGGACATAGCGCTCATGGCGAAAAGCGCGGAAGACGCGGGTGCGGACAGCGTTTCGTGCATCAATACCCTGCTCGGCATGGCTGTTGACCTGCGCTTGCGCCGCCCAAAGCTCGCCAATGTGCTGGGCGGTCTTTCTGGCCCGGCCATCAAGCCTGTGGCATTGCGCTGCGTCTGGCAGGTCGCGCGGGCCGTGCGTATTCCCGTTGTCGGCGTAGGCGGCATTGTGAACGCCCACGACGCGCTGGAGTTCATCCTGGCGGGCGCGCACGCAGTACAGATAGGCAGCGGCAATTTTATGCGCCCGGACTGCGCCTTTACTGTGGCGGCACAACTGCCGGCAGCCTGCGAAAAAATCGGCGTCAAAAGTATGGAAGAACTGCGCGGAACCTTGCAAAACGGGTCAGCCCTACAACGCAAACACCCGGCAATGGCATGACGCTATCAATTATTCCGGTATGTTCCAAACAGGAATTCACAAGTTTTATCAACCTGCCCTTTGCTGTCCACGCGGCTGACCCGCTGTGGGTGCCGCCCCTTAAAAATCAGGAGCGTGCGCTTTTAACGCCGGGCGCACATCCCTTTTGGAATTTTGCAGACAGGGAGCTTTTTCTGGCGTTGCGCACCGGACGACCCGTGGGACGAATAGCTGCCATTGTGGATAAAAAATACAACGACTTTGCCGGAGAGCAGTGCGGGGCTTTCGGCTTTTTCGAATGCGAAAACGACGGACAGGCCGCCCATGCTCTGCTGGAAACAGCGCGCGGCAGCCTTGCCCGCGCGGGCATGGCCTTCATGCGCGGTCCGCTGAACCCCTCCACAAACTACACCTGCGGCCTGCTGGTGGACGGCTTTGAAAAAGCCCCGACAATCATGATGCCTTGGAACCCGCCCCGGTATGCCGAAATGCTGGAGACATGGCTTTTGCGCAAAGAACAGGATTTATTTGCCTGGCTTATTGAGCGCACGCGATTTTCTCTGCAGGATCGGCTGCGGGATGAAATAACCCGCATCAAAGCCGAGGCGCGCTTCACACGCCGCTCGTCCTCAAAAGCGACCCTTGCCGCGGACATACGCATCATGCTTGACCTCTACCGCGAATCCTGGGCAGACAACTGGGGCTTTTCGCCTCTTTCCGAAGCCGAAGCCGGGCAGCATGTCAAGGAACTCAAGGAGATACTGAATCCGGAATTTTTCGTCCTCTTTTTCCATAACGACGAACCGGCCGCCGGCATGGTGGCGCTGCCGGACATGAACCCCCTGCTCAAACGCCTGAACGGCAGGCTGGGCGTCGCCACGCCTTGGCATTGGT
This sequence comes from Candidatus Desulfovibrio trichonymphae, assembly GCF_002355955.1. Classification (NCBI taxonomy): domain Bacteria; kingdom Pseudomonadati; phylum Thermodesulfobacteriota; class Desulfovibrionia; order Desulfovibrionales; family Desulfovibrionaceae; genus Desulfovibrio; species Candidatus Desulfovibrio trichonymphae. Next base: position 1,233,242 of record NZ_AP017368.1, read on the forward strand.
GGCGAACAAGGGAGCAGATCCGCAGCGGGTACAGAATAATTCTTTTCGGCGTCAAAAAGGAATTCCGCCTGCTTGGCCTGCCCTTGCTGCTTCTGGATTACATGCTGGAAAAAGCCCGCGAAAATCCGGACTTTCAATGGGTGGAAGGCTCCTGGGTGCTGGAGGACAATACGGCCATCAATGACCTGCTTGAAGATTTTTCCGGTATAATCACAAAACGCTACCGCATTTACCGGCGAGAAATCGCATAAGCCGACGCGGGGAAATTTTTCTGGAACATCGCCATGAACAATGATCATCTGGCCGGCAAAAACGTGCTCGTTACCGGCGGAACAGGTTTTATGGGCCGTCATCTTTTGCCCTTGCTTCAGGCTGCCGGCGCACGCGTCACCTGCCTTACACGGGCGTCTTCCCGCACAGGGCATCTGCCGCGGGGCGTTGCCGCGGTCCAGGCTGATCTTCAAAGCGGCACCGGGCTGGCTGAAGCCCTTGAAGAACAGGATGTGGTCGTCCACTTGGCGGCCCTGCTCTTCGGCCTTGGCTGGCAGGACTATCTGCGGGCCAACGCCCTTGCCGCCTCAGTCTTTGCCAAAGCGCTGGGCCGCCGGTCAACAGGGAACAAGCGGCCGGAACGAGTTGTTCTTGTCTCAAGCCTTGCGGCCACAGGTCCCTGCGGCCTCGCTCCCGGCGTGACGGACGCAACTCCGCCCGCGCCAGTCTCCGCTTACGGCTGGTCAAAACTCATGGCGGAGCAGACGCTCGGGCTGGCGCTCGACGACCGCCTTGTTGTATTGCGCCCGCCGATCATTTACGGCTCGGGCGACAAAGGCCTTTTGCCTGTCTTCAAAGGCGCCGCCAAGGGTATTGCCGTCAGTCCCGGCGCATTCCGGACTTTTCCCGTCTCCGTTGTGCACGCCAAAGACATGGCAAAAGCCGTTCTGTGCTGCTGCGCGGCACAGGCCAACGGCGTCTACCACGTCAATGACGGCGCGCGGCACACTATGGCCGAATTCTGCATATCTGTGGGCCGGGCGTTGAGGGATATAACCGGCAAGCCCGGCACTGTGCGCGTGCTGCGCATGCCCCTGCCCATCATGGCCGCCACTGCCGCGCTTTCCACCGCCTTCGGCTGTATACACGTCAGATTGACAGACCCGCAAGACCGCGCCCCTGTCTGGAATTTCGACAAATACCGTGAGGCGAAGCAGGCTGGCTGGCTGTGCGACTCCTCCCGCATACAAACAGAACTCGGCTGGACGCCGGCGGTCAGCTTGACCGAAGGTCTGGCGGAAACCGTAGAAGGTTATCTGCGCGAAGGATTTTTATGATCAGCATTCAGGAACTTTCAAAAGCCTTCAACGGCAAGGATATTTTCAGCTCCTTTTCCCTTGAGGTGGATTTCGGCGTCCGGCTGTGCGTCTGCGGGCCAAACGGCACGGGCAAAACCACCCTGCTGCGCCTTATCGCCGGAGCGGAATCGCCTGACGGAGGCAGGGTTGTTCTGCCAAAAAACTGCCGTTTGGGCTATGTGGAGCAAAAATTTACGGCAGAGATCCTGGACGAGCCACTGCTCGGCTATGTGCTGAATGTTCTGCACGACTGGAACAATTTCTGGAAAGAATGGAAAACCGCTGCCGACAACAAGGACGACGAGCGCCTTGCCACACTCATGCACCGCCAGACAGAGATGGAGACACTGTACGGCTATAACCCTGAACACCGCGCCAAAGCCGTGCTCTCCGGCCTAGGTTTTGCTGAAAACAAATGGGCGCACTCCTTGCGCAGCCTTTCCGGCGGCTGGCGGGAGCGCGCCAAACTGGCGCGTGTGCTCACGGCAGGATCTGACGTGCTTTTATTGGACGAACCTACCAACCATCTGGATATGGACGCCGTGGAGTGGCTCGAAACTTTTCTGCTGGATTTCAAGGGCGCGCTTGTTTTTGTGGCCCATGACCGCGTTTTCATGGACAAGGCGGGAACGCACATTCTTTATCTGGGCCTTTCCCGCCCCGTTTTTCGCAAAACAAACTATACCGGATTCCTTGCCGTTCAGGAAGAATACAACATGCAGCGCGAACGCGAAGCCCGCGCCCTGCAAAATGAAATAGCCCGCAAAATGGCGTTCGTAGATCGCTTCAGGGCCAAGACATCCAAGGCCCGTCAGGCCGGATCGCGACAGAAGACGGCAAAAAAGCTGGAAAAAAAACTGGAAGATTTGCGCCCTGAACCCAAACGCAAGGAACTCAATTTTGCCTGGCCCGAGGCGCCGCATTCCGAAAAAATTGTGCTGGCCGCCGTGGACATGGCTTTTCATTTTGCTGACGGCAAAAAACTCTGGCCGCCGCTCACATTTACGTTGTACCGCGGCCAGCGCGCGGCGCTGGTGGGCCACAACGGCTGCGGCAAATCCACGCTGCTCAAACTGCTGGCAGGCGTTCACAAGCGCAGCGGTGGCAATCTTGTTTCCGCCTCGCAGATACGCCTTGGCTATTACACCCAGCACCAGATGGAAACACTGCGGCCGGACACAACCGTGCTCTGTGAAATACGCCGGCTCTCAGACCCGCACACAACCGAGGAAGAATTGATGAGCGTGCTCGGGCTCTTTCTGCTCGGGCAGGAATACTTTGACCGTCAGATCAGCGCCCTTTCCGGTGGCGAAAAAAGCCACCTCGTGCTGGCAAGCCTTTTTTTGAAACGCTGCAACACGCTGCTTTTGGACGAACCCACAAATCACCTGGATCTGGAAAGCCGTGAGGCTCTGATAAATGCCCTGCAAAAATATACCGGCACGCTCCTCATGGTGGCCCATGACCGATACCTGCTCTCGCAGGTGGGCGCCGAAGTATGGGAACTGGACAGAAACGGCATTGCCCGGCACAACGATTTTGCCGCCTACGACGAAGCGCGACGGGCTCGCCAGACTGTGCGGGCCATGCCGCAAACCGACGGCAAATCAGCTCCGGCGTTCTCATGGGAGGGACAAAAGCGCCTCAAACGCGAGGCGGCCGGCAAACGCAACGCGCTGCACAAAGAGATCAAACCCCTGCAAGATCGCTATGAAGAACTCGAAGCACTGCTGGCCCGCGTGATTGCAGAACAAAGCGAAGTGGAAAACCTGCTGGCCGACCCGGCTGTATATGCCGATCACACGCGATCAGCCGACCTGCTCACACGTTTTGAAGAGGTACAGCGGCAAAGCGGGGACATTCTGGAAAACATGACCAGCCAGGAAGAAAAAATAGCTGCGGTCAAGGCAAAATATCAGCAGGAAACGCTCTGAAATCAGACTTCCTGTTTTGCGGGTCGTCAAAAACCCGTACAATGGCGCGGGCGTCCATGTCGTACTCAAGGGGCAGAAGCGCCAGACGACGGAAATCCTCCGGCCGATCCACATCCAGCTTGAGATCCGGGCGGCAGAGCCAAGACTCGGCAGGATCAAAGGTGGAAATGCGATACACGGCCGCATTGTCCCAAATGTAATTCAGGCAGTGTTCGCGCTGTGAGGGTTTGTCGGCCCGTTCGTCCATCTCTTCCAAAAGCTCGCGGGAAACGACTTCAGCCCCCAGACCGTCCGGCCAGCGGTTGTCGCGGGGGATGTGGTTATAGGCATAGTCGCAGTCGACGCGACCATAGTGTTCAATCAGACGGTCAACGGCCTCTCCCCATATCAGTGGATTATCCGCGCACACACGCACTACCAAATCCGCGTCCGCGGCCTTGGCCGCCAGAACAAGACGGGCAAGCACATCATCTTCAGGTCCGGCAAAACAGGGCACCTCGTGCCGCCGTAAATGGTCGAGCAGCGGCTCGTCACGTTCAGTATCCGGCACGGCCACCATAATCTGATCCAGATTTTTGGCGCGCCCCAAGCGGCGCGTCACCCAGTCAACAAGCGGCAGACCCCGCAGGCAGAGCAGAGATTTCATGGGCAAACGGCCGGAGCCCAAGCGGGCCTGAACAACAGCCACAATTTTGCCTGTCGGCATGACGATATCCTCCGGCAGTGCCGGCAACAGGGCTATTTATCCGCCAATCCGGCGGCATGCATCATAAGAGCAATGACACGCGCCTTGTTGCCGGTAAAATCGCGCCGTGACTGACGTTCAAAAAAACGCGCCCTCCTTTTGTATTTCAGCATGGCCAGAAACACATTGCGGATTTTAGCGTCGCTGATGCTGTCCATAATGCCAAGAAAAGCAAAACCGTTGCGCGGCCGGGCAAAGGCGTGGCCGACTTCGCGTTCGTGATGGGCCACCACCATGGCCGGCACGCGCATGTGCGCCAGCTCGTACACGGTGCGTCCGGCGGAACAGACGGCCAGATCCGCTCCTTCCATCATCCGGCTCATCACATTGGTGTCCCAGGTAAATTCCACAAGAGGGTTGGCAAGCTCCCGCAAATGGGATTCCATAGCCTCCTTGTGAGCGTACCCCGGCCCGGCCACAAGGCGGATGGCTATATTGTACGCCCGGCAGACCGGCTCAATAACACTAAGCACACGGCGCGAAAAATCTCTGAAGTCTGTGCCGCCAAACGTGATGAGCACGGTTTTAACCTGCTGCCGCAGCACATTGCGACAGGCGCCCACAAATTCATCCCGCAGACAAAAATAGTCCGGTCCGCAACGCAGACGCTCTGTGCTCCCGGCGCTTTCATAGAGCGCGTTGACAACAAGATTCGCCATATCGGCGCCGGGTCCCTCGTCTTCAAAATTAACGCAGCACACGCCGGCTGAGGCAAGCCGCCCCATATACGGCGCATCAGTATTCAATATGTCGTTGATCACCATATCAGGCCGCAGCGCAAGCACCGTGTCGACCAGAGGCTCCCGGCCCTGACGCACAATGCGGTAATCCTTGCGGGCAATACTTTCCACGGCGAGCTCGCTTCCGCGTGTGCAGACAAAGGATATCTTGTGGCTGCTTATCTCATGGGCCAGCATAAGCGCGCGAAAAACATGCCCCATGCCGATGGCCGGATATCCCGCAACCACAAACACCAGATGCCGCCGCAACAGCAGGCGTTCGCATATCCACCAGTCCTGGTAACTCTGAATCTCAATGGCCCGTTCATTGAGAAAGTAAGGAATAATCCTGGGGTGGCCAGTTCCGCCGCCTTGCAGCAGGTTGAGGCGCACAATGATCAGCGCTCGGCTTTCCACCAGAACCTGCTCTTCGCCGATGCCGTCGTCGAGCAGACTCTCCAGGCTGCCGCCGCGCACATTCCATATACGCTGCCGCACGCTTTTGACCGTAACAAGGCTGTCGGCCTGCGCCTCACAGTACTGTTTCCATGCGTCTTCCACATCCACCCAGGTCAGCAGGGGACAGGAGGCGCGTAAAATAAGACAGTGTTCGTAATGTTCGGCCAGCTCAGCGAGCGCGTCGCGCAGTTCAGCCACTATGTCCAGGCTGGTGAAACGCAGAGCGCTGTTGCGACGGCATTCAACACCCGAGCGTTCACAGACAAGCGCTATCTCCTGACTGTCCGTGACAACAAAAACATCCCCTCCGGCCGCCACGGCGCGCGCGGTGTGTATGGCGCGGTCAATCAGCATGACGCCGGCAAGCCGTTTGACAAGCTGGTCCGGAATGACCGCGTTTTTTTTCACGGCCGGAATGACTATACAACATTTTTTCACAAATACAGCGCCTTCAGCCGCGGTCTGATCTGCCATAATTCGTCGCGGGGGAGGAGATAAGCAATTTTGATATTATTTTTCAGCCCCGTGCAAAGAGCACAGCACCTCGCGCGTCGCCGTCAGCATATAATTGAGATCCTCATTGCTCAGCCAGTGCTGAAAGGGGAAGGACACCATACTGTCAAAAAAATCATCGCCGCACGGGCAGGATGCTTCACCGTAGCCGAGACGGCGGTAAAAACCATAACGGTTCAGCGGGATATACTGTACAACGCATTTCACTCCCTTTTCAAAAGCCATGGCGCGAATAAAGCGATCCCGCATATCCGGGCCTGTTGTCATACGCGCCGCCAGCAGGTGATAGTTGTGGCGGCGGGAATCCACGCGGTGAAATTCCAACTCCTGAAAACCGGCAAGAGCATCAATGAAATACAGAGCCCTCACCCGTTTTTCGTCATTTATCTGATCAATCCGCTCCAGCAGTTTGGCGCCAAGGGCACATTCCACCTCGCCCAAACAATAATTGTTGGGCATCAGCGCCTCGCCGTCCAGCGTCGGGATGTCCACGTTGCCCATGGCCGGCTTCCAGTAGTCCGGCCGCTCAAAAGCATAATCGCAGTGCCCGTTGTGACGCAGCGCCGGTACCACAGCCGCCAGCGCGGGATCACGCACATACAGCATGCCCCCCTCACCCAGCGTAGTGAGATTTTTGTGCGAATGGAAGGAAAATATGCCCATATCGCCAAAACTGCCGGACTTTTTGCCGGCCACTTCCGCGCCGACAGCCTGAGCCGCGTCTTCAATAAGAATAAGCCCGCGTTCCCGACAAAGGGCCGCTATTTCCGGCATATCTGCGATATAGCCGTACAGATGCACAACCACCACGGCTTTTGTATTGGGCGTCAGCGCTGCTTCAATGCTTTCCGCAGTGACGACGCGGGTGCGCCTGTCCACATCCGCCCAGACAAGACGGACGCCTCGTTTCACATACGGGTAAGCCGAAGCTGTAAAAGTATGCGCCGGAATAACCAGCTCATCGCCAGGCCTGAAGCGGCAGAGCTGGGCCGATATTTCCAGGGCGGAACAGCCGTTCATGACAGTGAAGCAGGAACCTTCGGCAACATTCTGGTAGTGTGCAAAACAGCGCTCAAACTCACGCATGTGTCGACCCTGCGTCAGTGGGTCGGCACAGCGCATGGCTTCCACAACCACGGCGATTTCCTCTTCCGTGTAGCGGATGGAACGTCCGCTGAAATTGATTTTAGTCTCCACAAATATCCCCTTGAAACTCGTTCAATAATTATTGCAGGTTCAGTGCGTGACGTTCACTGAACCTGCAATAAAAAATTCTATGCTACATCCGCTTGAAGCGTTCGATGACGTTTTCTCTGGTCAGAATTTTTTTGAAATCAGGGCCGAGCCGGTTTGCCAAAGGCTTTTCATGCACAATGCTGGCTTCATACAAGGCGTCGTACTGCGCGCCACTCAAATAACGGCAGATGCCCTTTGGCAAATCAATGCCCTGACGTAAAATCATTGCCATAATATCTTTGTATTCTTCAGGATAAATGTCTTCCTGCACAGAAAGCGCATAACAGTTGGCAATGCCGTGAGGCACGCGCAGCACCATGCTCAAACCCGCGGAAACAGGGTGTACCGTACCGACGAAACCGGCAGCCATGCCGCCCAAAAACGAGGCAATCATCATTGTCTCGCGGTTTTCCTCACTCATCATGTCATCGGAAAGAAAAATCTTTTTGCACAAATCCATGGACTTGGCTGCCAGTGCGTCCACAACCACGTTGCGATATGAACCGGAAATACTCTCAAAGCAATGCATCCACGTGTCTATTCCTGTGTAAAAATACTGATTCCTGGGCACGCTCGCCGTCAGATCAGGGTCAAGCAGCACCTGATCGAACATGGTAAAATCGCTGTTCATACCGAGTTTCAGATTTTTTGCATTATTGCACATAATACCTGTACGCGATGTTTCAGAGCCGGTGCCGGAAAGCGTGGGAATCGCGATTTTATACGGCGCGGGATTTTTGACAAGCTCCCATCCCTGATAGTCTTCGGCCTTGCCGGGATTTGTCAGCAGATTGCCCACGCATTTACATGTGTCCAATGTGGAGCCGCCGCCAAACGCCAGCAGGGCGCAAGGCTTGCGCCCGTTCAAAAAAGCCACGGCATCGGCGGTGCAGCCGTCTACGCTTTGCGTTGTCGGCTCCTCGCCGGTATCCACATAGAGGATCATGTCGCGGCTTTCCACGGGCAGCCGGGCGGCGAGATCCTTCCCCTTAAAATAATGGTCAAGAAAAAACAGGGCCGGGGCGTCTCTGTCCGCCGCGCGCAACGACGCCAGAATATCCCCCAGTTGGGAAAGCGCACCCTTGCCGATTATGTAATACCCGACATTTTTCGCGTTTCTGTACATAAAAACCTCAGTTATGCCAGATCCTGCCAAGCTTGGACTGTATTTTTCAACAACATGGCGATGGTCATAGGGCCAACGCCGCCTGGCACAGGTGTGATGGCCCGTGCCTTGCGGCTCACGCTTTCAAAATCCGCATCGCCGCGCAGGCCTTGCGGCGTACGGTTGATGCCCACGTCAATCACCACAGCGCCCTCACGCACCATGTCGACCGTGACAAAACCCGGACGGCCCACAGCGAGAAACAAAAATTCCGCAGTGCGGCATTCGCCCGCAATATTCGCCGTGCGTAAATGGCACAGCGTCACTGTGGCGTCGGAGTAGGCGCCCGGCCTCGCCAGCAGCATGGCAAGCGGTTTGCCCACAATATTGGATCTGCCCACAACCACCGCCTTTTTGCCGGCGGGGGAAAGGTCATAACGCTTCAACAGTTCCATAACACCGGCGGGAGTGCAGGGCGCGAAGCCCGGCAACCCTATGGAAAGACGCCCCACATTTTGCGGGTGAAAGCCGTCTACATCCTTTGCCGGATCAATGGCCAGCAGACAGGCTTGCGCGTCAAGGTGCGGCGGCAACGGCAACTGCAGCAGAATGCCGTCCACATTCGGACGCGCGTTGCACTCGGCTATCAGGGCCAGCAGTTCGTCCTGACCTGTCTCCGCAGGCAGGTGAAAGGCAAAGGAAACAATGCCGACCGCAAGGCAGGCCCGCTCCTTGTTATTCACATACACCTGCGAAGCCGGGTCCTCGCCGACCAGAATAACGGCCAGCCCCGGCGGCCGGCGGCCGGCGTGGCGGCCGGCCGCCACCTTCGCCGCAAGTTCCTCACGCAGTTCAAACGCGGTCTTTTTACCGTCAATCAAAATCATTCAATGGCGTTTCCCTCTCCGGCCCCGCCAAGCGAATAGTATTCCGCCAGCATATGGCCGAAGTACTCGGCACTGTCACCAAGTTCTTCTTCAATGCGCAACAACTGGTTATATTTGGTCATGCGCTCTGAACGACAGAGTGAGCCTGTCTTGATCTGCCCGGCGTTAACGCCCACGGCCAGATCCGCAATGAAATTGTCTTCCGTTTCACCTGAACGGTGAGAAATTACAGTGGTATAGGCAGCTTCCTTGGCCATTTCAATGGTATCCAGCGTTTCAGTGACAGTGCCTATCTGATTCAACTTAATGAGAATGGAATTGGCCACGCCCTCGGAAATGCCTTCAGCCAACATGGCGGGGTTTGTAACAAAAACGTCGTCACCCACGAGCTGCACTTTTTCGCCGAGCGTCGCGGTGAGCATGCCCCATCCGTCCCAGTCGCCCTCGGCCATGCCGTCTTCAATGGAAATCAGCGGGTATTTGCGTGTGAACTCAGCAAGCCATTCAGTCATTTCAGCATTGCTGAACGATGCATTTTCACCAGCAAGAACGTATTTGCCGTTCTTGAAAAATTCAGAAGAGGCGGCGTCAACGGCGAGCGCCACTTCGCTGCCGGGGTTGTATCCGGCTTCTTCAATGGCTTTAATGAGATAGCCAAAGGCAGCGTCGTGATTTTTGAGATTGGGCGCGAAACCGCCTTCGTCCCCCACGCTCGTGACATGGCCGTCTTTTGCCAGAATCATCTTGAGCGTGTGAAAAATTTCCACGCCGATGCGCAGGGCGTCACGGAAGGTCAGCGCCCCCAACGGCATAATCATAAATTCCTGAATGTCCAAATTGTTGGGCGCGTGCGCGCCGCCGTTGATAATGTTCATCATGGGCACGGGCAACATTTTGGCGTTCACGCCGCCCAAATACTGATAGAGCGGCAACCCGAGAAAAGTGGACGCGGCCCGTGCGCAAGCCATAGAGACACCAAGCATGGCGTTGGCGCCAAGGCAGGATTTGTTGTCCGTGCCATCAAGATCAATGAGCGTGTTGTCGATCTGCACCTGACGCAAGACGTCAAGCCCGGCGACAGCGTCGGCTATCTCACTGTTGACGTGTTCCACGGCCTTGGTCACACCCTTGCCGCCATAGCGTTTTTTATCGCCATCACGCATTTCCAGTGCTTCACGCGTGCCGGTGGAAGCGCCGGACGGAACGGCTGCGCGGGCACTGATGCCCGACTCCAGCGTCACTTCCACTTCCACAGTGGGATTGCCGCGCGAGTCCAGAATCTCACGACCAAATACAGTTGCGACAGTGCTCATGTTGAAGCTCCTTTGCCCGCAGGAATGTTGAAATATGTGGCACGATTCAAAACAGCCTTTTATCGCTTTGGCAAAACACTTGACGATTCGTAATAAAGACGCCGCAGACCCTCCAAGACAAGATCGGGCAGCACCTGATCAAAAACAGGGCTCAGGCGTGCGATGGCGGCCACAAAACCTCCCGTGCCCAGCACCAGACACGGTTCTTGCAGCTGTTGCACAAGCCGCCGCGTCAATCCCTCCACCATACAGACGAAACCGAACACCAGCCCGTGGCGAATGCTGGTTTCCGTGTCCCGGCCGGGGGCCGGCTCTTTGGCGCTGATGTCCAGATTAACTCTGGGCAATCTGGACGTTTCGCGCGCCAGCGCGCTCATTGCCGTGAGCGGCCCGGGAAAAATCAGCCCCCCCAGATACTCATAACCACACACACAGTCAAAAGTGACGGCCGTGCCGAAATCCACCACAACAAAAGACAGCGCGTCAGGGCAAAGTCTGCGCGCGGCATACGCGCCCACCAATCTGTCCGCCCCGACCTCCGCAGGCCGCTTGTAGCGGTTTTCCAGAGGAACAGGCATATCTTTCAGCACACTGTACAAGGGACATTTTACATATCGGGCTACCGCCTCGCACAACAGCGGGTCAAAACCCGGCACGACAGACGACGCCACGCAGGCCTGAATTCCGGAAGCGGCCACCTCAGCGTGACACAGCACAGAGAGGAGCGTCAGGCCCAGACTGTCAGCCGTCTGCCCTGTGTCGGTACGCAGACTGTACGATGTCAGCACACGGCTTTTGTCGGCAAGGCCAACCTTGATGGATGTATTGCCTATGTCAAGAAGCAAAAGTTCCGGCCGCATGCCAACCCGCGTCTGTCTAAATACCTTGCCTAAAGGCAGAGTATGCCGTATTGCCGCGCGTCAGGCAAGCTCGAACTCGTTTATCAGAGACCTCGCGTCAGCAGTGTTCTGCTGTCTGGACAATGCGTTGGCATACAGCGCAAGAAAACAGACAGAAGACTGAAGCCGCCGCGCAGCAGCGTAGGCACAGAGCGGGTTCGTCATCGGCCTGCCCCATCTGCCCTTGGGGAACAACACTGACGACCTTGTAGAAACTTTTTCAATCTCTGCAGTAACAACAGGCTGGACACTAACCCTCCCAAAAAAAAGCAGCAATCAGAAATAGAGTTTCCCATACCGGGCAAGCGGGAGTTTTCACATGAAAAGGCACGATTTGCAGACAGCCGGATTCTGGCGATATTGAACTGAGAGCGGGACGCCAACGCCGGAATTGTGCCGTCAACATGGTATGCGCAACGCCTCTTTTTATAAGAGGCGCTCGAAATACGGAGGCATGGACGCTTCTTGAATGAGTAATATTTATAGCAGGAGACTAAATATGCCAACTGGGCAAATAGTTAGGATTGGCACAATACGCCATATTGATAGCATTTGGGAAGATGAATCGCATATTTCAAGATTTTTTGGATTCAGTGAATACTCCACCGTCTAAAGGCGGTGGCATCGGTTAACCGCTAAAGCGGGCGATTGCGGCTAAAAGCCGCCCACGTCCGTGCAAGCTATGATGGCTGATCTTCAGCTTTAATTCTAAAATCGCCGGCATCATGGCTTTGCTGTTCAATGTAAGCTCGGATACCATCAGTCACAGTATCACTGTACCCAGCAAGGAATCTATCGATGTGGCTAAGATCCTTCACGACGTATTGCCAAATTTATTCAAATCATCCACTACTTTTTGGCAAAGTTATGTTGGTACTTGGGAAATCGTCGTTTGTTGAAAAATGATATTTACAAATCCATCCTCTTATCTTCTAGAATGAAAATGGAGAACTCTATGTATGTCTCAACTCAAGCAATGGTATATCTACTGTCTATATTGAAAATAAGGCAAAAAATTCTTTAACTTCATTGAATATTCAAATCATAGTGAATTGTCATTAGTATTATTAAAAAATTTAAGAGAGCAAGGTTTGACCACTCATGTGAAAAATCCAAGTTCTGGACAATGTATAAATACAAAATGCCCTGTCTGTAGGAAGTCTATCTTTTTCTATCAGAATGAGAATAGCAGTCGCGTATTTTTTGACTTTGCAGTGAATCCTTGGCCGAAGCATCCGTGTACAATCTCTAAAGGAAATATTCGCAAAAACACATGACTCCCTAAAACAATTAAAAAACTTGAAGAAAGCAGATATAATAAATTATCTCTAGATGAACAATTAAGAATTAGAATACAGTATAATGAAAACAGAGAGGTTATCAACTATCAAATTTTTCCCTGACTCTATTCCTGCATGAAAATATACTGAAAATACTGCTCGATATGGGCAGCTTTTTTGCACAAACAAAAACGCCTTATTACCACAAAAAGGCAATGGTACATATCACTGGGGAATAAGTTGTTCAAAAAATCGCCACACAACACTTGACTTTGTAAAAATCAATGACAAACCTGCAAAAGAGCAATGCAAATGAATTGCCTATCCGGTTGACAGGTGACAAGGCTTACGACAGTGACAAAGCTGACAGCAGGCTGAAAGAGACCTAGGTATTGAAATGATTGCCCCTAACAGAAAGAGACGAAGGGAATCCTAGGACGGTTGCTCTCTTCAAAGCAATGCTCTAATGCTACGATGCCGTCGGTGGCGCGTGCGGCAAAAGCAGGCGTACCAGAGCCCCGCCGGCAGGCCCGTTTTCCAGTTCAATCAACCCACCGTGGCTGAGGATAATGGACTGTACAATAGGCAGGCCAAGGCCGGTGCCCGCGGCCTTGGTAGTAAAGAAGGGGTCAAGCAGTTGGGGCAGCGCTGCGGGGTCAAAGCCCGGCCCGGAATCCAGAAATTCCAGACGCACGCGGCCCAGGTTGTCCAGATCGGCCGTGATGCGCAGAAAGCCCAGCCCGTCTATGGCCTGCTGACCATTGACCAGTATGTTGTAAAAGGCCCTGTACAGTAAATCTTTGTCGCCACGCACAAAAAGCGCCGGCGCTATAGCGCGTTCCAGCGTCACGCCGTGGTGACACAGTTCCCCTTCCAGAAAAGCCAGAAGCTGATCCAAAACCAGATTGACGTCCACCATATCCTGTTTGGGGCGGCGCGGTCTGGCGTAGTCCAGAAAGTCGTTGACTGTTTGGGACAGGCGCAGGGATTCGTCATAGATCGCCCCCAGAATGCGCGCAGTGGCCGCGTCGATCTTGTCCATGCGGTTTTGCAGAAGTTCTGCGCTTGAGCGGATGATGCCCAGAGGGTTGCGTATTTCGTGAGCTATGCTGGCTATCACCCTGCCCATGCTTGCCAGTTTTTCATTGCTGTGCAGTTCAATTTCGAGCAGCCGGTTTTTCTGCATTCGGTCGGCCAGTACCCGTTCGGCACGGTGTATCAACATGAGCAGCAGTGTAAACAGCACTACCGAGGAGAGCAGACACATAACCACAATAATGCCCTGAAAGGCCAATACCTGCTCGTAGTCTCCGGTAATGTCCTGTGTCAGTTCCAATGCGCCCATGACCGGCGTTTGACGGCCTTCATCCAGTTCACCGCGTAACGGATAAAGCGCATGCAGCACAAAGGCGTTTTCACGTAGCGGCAGTCTGAACGGTGCCTGCCACGCCGGGATATCGGAAATAATTTGAGGTTTGGGCGTGTTTCCCGCCAGAACCTCATCAAGATTTGGCGGCGCAAGTCCGATCCTGCCCAGTTCTTCCGCGTCAGAAGAATAGGCCACGCGGTGCATAAAATCATAGATGCGCAGCCGTTTTACCGGCAGGCCCTGAATGACGGATTGTACAACCTTGTCAAGACGCTCGTACTGTTCCAGCTGGCGTAGCGCAATGTGCCCGTGCGCCAAAACAGTGGGCAGGATGAAACGTCGGAACATCTGATGATTGAGGTTAACGACCAGATAACGGATAAAATCTTCTTGGCGCGTCAGCAGTGTTTCGCGTGCCGAATTAGAAATAAAAAATGAAAGTCCAAGGGTTGTCAGCAAAATAACCAGCAGAGAGAACCACGAGAGGCTGCGGGCATAGCTCAAGGCCAAATCTTTACCTGTGTCAAGCATGCTTGCTGCGCCTTGATGAGGTTCCCGCCGGTCGGGGGAAGTGTCTTCCATGGCCGATTTGTTTTTAACGATCATGGACTAAAAATGCTGTTCTTTTTTTGCTGCAGACAGAAAGGCGAACAGATCGGCTTCTTCCTGCAGGTATCCGGTTGCGCCAAGCCGGGCGTTTGCAAGGCGTTTACCGAGTTCTACCGCTGGCTGATCAAGGGGGTTGATGTCCATGAGCCATCCGGTAAAAAGAGTTGCAGCTTCCAGAAGCATCATAAGCGCGCCGGCTGCCCTCGGGCTTGTATCATGCATTTCCAGATGGACAAGCGGTACGCCGCTTTCAGAAAGAGCCATGCGCGTGCCGAGAGATTCCGCTTCGAGCAGGCTGCCGAAAGCCTTGCCGCGCAGCCAGGCCCACTGTTCAGGGAGATCCGTGCCGAAATTTCTGCCGGCGGCTTGAACGCGGCTTGTCAAAAAAAGGCACCCCTTGTTGCGCGGGCCATCCAGAAACATCTGGTTAACTGAGTGTTGGTCAGTCACGCCTGTTGCCGGAACAGGCATGGTTCCCATACTTTTTTTGCCGAGGCTTTCCGCCCAGAGTTGCGCGAACCACAGACCATATGCGGACCATGTGGGAATGTAGCAGAAGAAAACAAGCTGTGAGTATTGGTGAACTTCCAGCTCATGGGCCCAACAAGCAAGAGCAAAAGCGGGGTGTGAGCCGATGTTTGACGGATTTTGCGTGAGCGGGCGGGCCACATCGGCCGCTCCGTCCAGCAGAGACTGCCAGTCAATGCCGAGAAAAGCCGCAGGTAAAAGACCGACCGCGGAGAGGGCGGAGTAACGCCCTCCCAGGCAATTCGGCACTTCCAGAGATATCAGGGCGTGGCGTAGCGCTTCTTCGCGCAGATAACCCTTTGTTTTATCGGTGATTACGATCATCCTTTGCGTCCAGTTCCGACCGAAAGCTGTCTTAAGCCAGTCGCAGGCAAGAAAATATTGCGCCAGTGTCTCAATGGTGCCTCCGGATTTGCTGATGCACACCACCACTGTTTCCGCCGGGTTGAGTTTGCTGAGCCATGCGTCAAAGGTCTGCGCGCAGACATTGTCGGCAATCCACAGCCACGGGCCCTGATGCTCCGGCCCGTCCTGCCCCGGAGCAAAAGCGCGTTGTATGGCCCGCGCGCCAAGTGCCGAACCTCCTATGCCCAGCACGAGCATATGCTTGCAGATTTTCAGACGGGGGAGCACAAGAGGCAATTCGACAACGAGTTTTTCCCGATAAGACATGGTCAGGAAGGGCAATGCGCCGGCAGCCGTTTCATAGGCAAGACGTTGTGACAAGTCTGCCTGACGGGCCGCAACGGCGCGCGCGTTATTTTTGGACAGACGATGCGTGTATGCCTGGGACCATTCAAGAGTATGGGGCATGTGATCCTCAGCAAGTTATGGCATTGGTTGTAAAACAACGCCACTGATCCGGGTTTTATGGGTTTGCGGGCCACAATTCCACAATATGGCCGATACTGACCTTGGCGTCCGGCGGAAGACTGAGTTCAAGCGTCTCTTTGTGGAGCGTGATTACTTTGGCTTCGCCCACTGGCCGGCTGTTCATCGTGAGCACTCTGCGCAATGCTCCTTCGCGCGGCACTGTCCGGCCGTAACTGAGACAAAAGACACGCCATCCGTCAACAGCTTGAACGACACGTAAAATTTCAGAAAAACCCAGTTTTGCCAGCGTATTGAGATAAAGTTTGCCCCATATATAGGTGACAGTACAAAAAACAAGGGCCACAACACCGCAGAAAACGCCGGGCCAAACAGGCTTCAATCCTGTCAGGCGCTGCGTTACAGACGCCGCGCCCGCACGTTGCGCCGCCATGTCCTCCCATACGATGACCATAAATTTTTGCGCACTTTTCGGGGACGCGCCCCTGAAGTGGATGAGCAAATCATGCTGACCCGGCAGAGCCGCGGCATCTACCTGAACAGAACCGCGCCACATGGCGCTGCCGAACCAGTAACTGGCAAAAAAACCGTCCAGAACAAAATGCAACGAAGGATCTTCCGGCATGATGCGAACCTGCACATCACTGTTGAACGGATTTTTATACGGCGACGGGCCGGAAAGCATAAGGCTCTGTCCGGGAAGAAGTTCCAGAACGTCAGAGCCGACGCGTACGGAAGAATACAGGCCGTCAGCAAGACAAAACAGTGTTGCTGCGATAAAAACAGCGCTGATCCGTCCGAAAAAACGCTGTCGCTTGCGGATTGCCTGACAGGTTTGCCAAAGAGTATTGTCGGAACATACAGCCATGCTGCAATATACATCCCCCTTCGCGCGGGGACAAACAAAAGATGATGCGAACAATCTGGACGCGGGGAGTTTGTGCGCGGAGAAAGGTGGTTTGCGCTGTTTCAGTGTCAGCGCGCGAGAACCTGCGTCCGTGAGGATTTAAGCACTCTCCAACGCACAAGGCTCGGACCCTGCCTCGGCAGATTAACAAGACTTTCCTGTTCTGCGGGGAAGCGTTTTTTAACAAAGCGCGTCAAAAGAAAGGCGGTGGTCCACAGCGGTATGGTAATGCTGAAAAACCATATGCAAAAAGCGATATCTGCCGACCACATCCCGCGTGCGGCCTGATGCATGCTGACAAACACGGCGACGAACATGAGCAGATTGGCGACGATGCGAATGAGCCCGATATAGAGAGATTGTTTGTAGCTGTTCATGGGAGTGTCTCCGAATATTCTACGGGAGCGCAAAAGCAATCTGACCGGAGCAGATAAGGCCGCTCCGGTCAGACAACAACGACAGAGTCTATCTCTTGAAGATATCTGTTTTTGAAACGTTCATCACACGTATGGCCTGTATTTTGTCGTCGTTATGATAGGCGACGCGCATTATATCTCCGGCCGTCCAGACTTCCGGCGACAGAAGCCGCTGGGGCTTAAAGGTTATAAGCGCTTTTAAATCAGACGCATAGATGGTGACTCTCCCTTTTTCCTCGTCTATCAACGGAAAAGTCTTGCCTGCCACTTTGGGGTGCTTGGAACCGATGTTCTTTTCCACATCAGTGAATTCCACAGTCATTTCTTTTGGGGCATTGGAAATCGGGTCAAAAATAACCAACGACTTGTCCAGATTGATCTTCAGAAGGCCGCCCACTATGGGTTTGGGCCCCATTTCCTTTGCTTCGACAGGCAGCTTGTAGGTGATGACCGCGCCGGTATAGCTGGGATTGGCGCTGTTGCGGTTTGCGTCCACCACAATGGTCATTGTTTTTGTTGCGGGGTCAAAGGCCACCGCGCGCCCCTGTTCCACGTCGCCGTTAAAATCACAGGCCGCGAGGGCAAAGGAGAAGGCCAGGACCGATATCAGCAATGTACGTATTTTCATGGCTTGTCTCCTCCTAGTTGCCGGCTTTCTGTCGCTTGGCGGCGAGTTCAGCCTTGGCGCCCTGAACCATACGGGCGGCGATGTAGACGGAAATGGCGCTCACAAAGGCCAGTACCTCAATGGTAGCCAGCGTACCGAGCAGACCTGCGATTGAAGGCAATTCAGCTTGAAGCAGTTTGAGCAAAACAGACATCAGACAGCCCAGCACAGCGAGGCCGAAGACGATGCGTATGCCGTAACCCTTGACGTATTTTGTGGCGACAACGCCGATCTGTGCGCCGATGGCGGCGCCGCACAGCATGATAATGGCCGCGACAAGCTCGGTGCGGCCCTTATAGGTATAGGAGGCGGCGCCGTAGAGGCCGGAAATGGCCACTTCAAAAAGGTCGGTTCCCACGGCGAGGTGCGTGGGGCAACCTATCAGATAGACCAGAGCTGGCATACGGATAAGACCTCCACCGATACCAAGAATGCCGGCCAGCCAGCCTGTGAAGAGACTTACAGTAATGGGCAGCCAGAACGAGCAGGTCACGCCAGCCCGTTTGAAGTAAACCATGGGCGGAACGTGGATGGCCTGAAGCTTGGAGGCCCAATCAAGGCCTGTGGCGCCCTGTTCCAGCTCCTGATTTTTTGCCTTTGCCTCGCGTTCCTTTTGCTTGCGCTTGGCCACATCGTGAAAGACCAGCCAAGCGAGAAGGATCAACAGCACCACATAGAGCCAGCGTACCACTTTGTCCACCTGCCCAATCCGTTCAAGCCACATGACCATCTGCGCGCCTATTTCCACGCCCACAACGGTGCCCATAAGCATGACCAGGCCAAGCAGATAGTCAACATTGCCGAATTTGCCGTGACGCATGGTTGAAATCAAAGATTTGCCAGCCATTTGCGCCACGTCCGTGCCGATAGCAAAGGCCATGGGAAAGCCGAGAATGTTAAGACCCGGAGTTACCATCCACGCACCGCCCAAACCAAAGAACCCGCCGATAATGCCGACGCCCAGCCCGAGAATGATCAAACCGGGCCAAAAAATATTTACGCCGGAAATGGGCATCAACATATAAAGCCATTCCATTAAGTATCTCCTTATTCTGGATTATTTTTCCGCCAGTTCGCGGTGTTCGAGATCAATACCGATCTTGGTCATAAAAAAGTCAGCTATAAAGCCAAGGATGACGCCAAGAACGGGAATGCTGATCATTGTTACCATAGCGAAAAATAAATGGCTTGCGTTGTACATTTCCGCCCACATATACAAAATGCCGTCCACTTGGCGCGTATCGGCCACAATAACTACATCGGCCTTTTTCTCCGCCGCGAGGGCGATTGAAGGCATGAGCACGGGCAACAGCAGCGCGCAGCCCGTAATCCATAACCAAAGCCTGCGCATTCTTTTCATGGTTCCCTCCATTAAGTTTTTTCGACAGTATTATAGCAAGGCTTGTGCCATTGCGCGATTATCTTTGACAGAGAGACATTAATTGTAAAAAAGCAGTTGCAAAAAAAATGGCCCCAAAGTAGAGTTGTCGCTATATTTGCGTGTTTTTTGCGCGACAGGAAACATTATGCGTATTTTTTTGCCTGTTATTGCGGGAAATTCTTTAAAAACCGCTTCCCTTTTTGTCAATCGCAGCATACTCAGCCAGATGCTTCTGCTCGGTCTGCCTCTTCTGGCATTTGTGCTCTTGCTTCTTTTTTATACAAACGGCCGTATTGTCGAAAATATCGTCAATCATACCGTGGCGCGCAATGCGCAGTTCCAAACGCGCATCATGGCTCTCGCTTTAGAGCAATTGCTCGCGGAAGCGCGCAATCACCTTTTGATTCTGGCTGCGGGCGCGCTTGATAAGCAGTCAATGGTGCGACGTCTCAAACTTCAGATACGTTCATCGAATTTTCATTACCGTGAAATCGCCTTCATCGGGCTTGCGCCTGAAAACAAATATCTTTTGCTGAACTACATGGGCGATATTATTACTGTGCCGCCGGATGTTACCATGCGCACGTTGTCCGGCCCTTTTCACAATGTCGGTTCCGCCAGACTTCCCGGCCGTGTAAACGTGGGGCAGCCCCTGGAAGTGAGCTATGCCTTTGTACCGGTCAGTAATTCTGTGCAGAGTTTAACTTTTCACGTCCTGCGTTTTTCCACGCCTGTTCATGACGCGAAAGGGAATTTTCAAGGAGTGTTGGCGCTCTCGCTTGATCTGGCGGCCATGCGTGACGTTGTTTCCGCCTTTTCTTCCGATGGGGCCGCCGGAGATGGAAAAGAAAGCACCAATGTCCGCAGCCTTTTTTTTGACAGAGACGGCTGGATGCTCTTTCAGTCGGAAAAGCCGAATGTTGAGCAGCGTGAAACCCCTCTGAGCTCCGACACCGTACGGGCAGGCTTTCGTGGAGATTTTGGACGTCCTGGTTTCAGTCAGGCTTTTCGTCCTGCGCCGGATTATCTGAACTACTGGGATATGGTGATTAATGTACAAAACCGTCGTGTTGGCCGTATCTCTTTGCCGGAAACAGGTGCATTGTGGGGAGACGGCCAGTTGCGGGTGGAGGGCGTAAATTATGTACCTGTCACAACCCCTGCCGACACTGATGACGAACGGAACGTCATAGGCGGCCTTGCCGTGTTGGACAGCAGTTTTACGGCAACGCGCACCGGCACACAATTGTTCAGCGTCTATGCCTTCTGTTTTTTTGGAGGAATGTTGCTTTTGGGCATATGCCTGGCCAGAATTACCCGTGCAGCCGACAAACAGTTGCATGCGCTCGCCGTCGAGCTGCAAAGCCGCAATGAACAAAACAGAGATGATCCGCTTGTTCTGCCCCTTCTGTTGCCGGCGCTGGAGAAGATAAAAGGAGCTTCCAACATTCTGCTGGAGCGGCTGCACGGGGCGATGGAGCATCGACTTTTCAGGCAGGCTGAAGCGACAGCGTTGTCTCAAAGGGAACCGGTTGAGGATCTCCCTGAGCCGGGAAATGTGCCATCCCATGGTCTGGTTGGTTTTTCCGCAGTGGTACAGAGTTTGAAAAGCCAGGTGCAGAAAGCGGCGCAAGTGAAAGCGGACGTGTTGATTGTGGGGGAAACCGGCACCGGCAAAGAGCTTGTTGCTGAAGCCATTCATCAAGCAAGCGAGCGAGCGGACGGGCCTTTTATCGCCATCAATTGCGGTGCACTGGATGAAGCCTTGTTGATGGACACGCTTTTTGGTCATGTTCAGGGCGCCTTTACTGAAGCCAAACACCCTAGGAAAGGCGCTTTTCTTGCAGCGGAGGGCGGCACGCTTTTGCTTGACGAAGTGGGCAATGCCACGCCGAAAGTGCAACAGGCTTTGTTGCGCACACTCGCCACAAGGCGGATACGTCCTTTGGGAGCTGATTACGACGTGCCTTTTGACACCAGAATTCTCGCGGCCACCAATGCGGAACTCACCGGAGAAAATACGGGCGGCACATTTCGCGAAGACCTGTATTACCGCCTTGCCGTTATTACCATTCGTACGCCGTCTCTGCGCAATCGCAAGGAAGACATCCCCGCGTTGCTGATGCATTTTCTGGCAGAAGCCGTCACTGCGAGAAGGCCGGGAATGTCGCGGACTATCCCGAAAATCAGCCGCGGCGCTCTGGCCCGGCTTATGCGATACGACTGGCCCGGCAATGTGCGGGAGCTGAAAAATATCCTGACGAATGCCCTGACATTCTGTGAGAAAAATTTAATTCTTGCGGAAAATATTCCCATAGAATCTGGGGATGATGCGCCTGCAATGTCGCATGAAGGGGGGGAATGGTATGCGGACAAACCAGGTCTGGCTGCGGCGCAACGCGCACAGGACAACGATTGGGGCAAGAAATTTGTGCAGCTCAATCCGCGTCAAAAAGAAATTTTGCCGCGCATCATGTCCTTGGGCAGCGTCAGTCGCCAGGAATATCGCGCTCTTGCTGGCGATAATATATCCGTACGCACGGCACTGTATGACCTGCAGGCTTTTGTCCGGCTTGGTATAGTGCGCAAGGAAGGGCGCGGCCCGGCTCTGCGGTACCTTGTTGTTTCTTCTGGCGACGCGCTGGATCGGGCAAAAGGGTATACAGTATGAACGCGGTTCAAACGTTAAAAAAATTTTTCTGTCTTGCTCCAAGAATCTCGCGTGAGCAGGCCATGACCGCCTTTGTTCGGCGCTATGATTCTTTCAGAGATCTTTTGCAGGCTAACGCAGAACTGGCAGCTCTTCTAGCGGATATGGATGCGACACAGCGCGGTGAGCGACCGATGGAAATCTCCTGGGTCCGCCAGAAAGCCAGAAGAGCTATTTTGCAGTGTGAGCGCATGGCGGAGAAGCTCAATAACATTGCCGCAGGCCGCTATAACGGCCTGACTGCTGCTGTTGCCGCCATAGCCGGGCGCATTGCCGGCGAACTGGAGCAGCATGGGCACGACGACATTAACGCGCTGGTATTGC
Source organism: Candidatus Desulfovibrio trichonymphae (assembly GCF_002355955.1). NCBI lineage: Bacteria > Pseudomonadati > Thermodesulfobacteriota > Desulfovibrionia > Desulfovibrionales > Desulfovibrionaceae > Desulfovibrio > Candidatus Desulfovibrio trichonymphae. The sequence goes on from NZ_AP017368.1 coordinate 1,255,423, forward strand.
CGCTTTCCAAGGTGAACGCCAGCATGGCTTGCAGCGTCGGCGGCAAAAACGCCAATCTGGGTGAATTGCGCAATATGCTTGACATGCCCGTGCCGCGCGGTTTTGCCGTAACCGTACAGGCAGGGAGCATGCTGCTTTTGCGCCCAAGGGGATTGTTCAAAAATATTTATGACCAACTGCGCGCTATTGATCCCGAAACGCCGTCTACGGCTCGTGAAGCGTCTAAAACGATAGAAGCACTTATTCTTGAAGTAGAAACGCCCCCTGACGTGGCGGATGCCCTGTTTTCAGCGTGGGATGAAGCCTTCGGCAGTGGTGACGGTGCTATTCTGGCTGCGTTGCGTTCCAGCGCGATTGCTGAAGATGGCGCTCAATCTTTTGCCGGACAGTATCGAAGCATTATGGGGGTTTCCCGCCGCAGGCTTTTGACGGCATTTAAGCAAGTTGTTGCCAGTCTTTTTTCTGAGCACGCTCTGGCCTACAGAAGCATGCACGGTTATCCGCTGGAAGCGACGGGTATGGGAGTGTGTTGTCTGGAAATGGTGCACGCAAAAAGCGCCGGCGTGGCTTTTTCCAGACATCCTGTTGACTTGCGTTCAAATTGCGTTATGATCAACGGCCTTTGGGGCCTTGGTGAAATGGTTGCGGACGGTGTCAGTACCCCGGACGTATGGCTGGTTTCCAGAGCTACAAAGCACGTGACTAACGAGATTGTCGCCCATAAAAAATTCATGATGACGCTTGCCGAATCCGGCGCTGAAAGGTTACCCCATATTGTGGACGTACCGGAAGCGTTGCGCGACGCCCCCTGCCTGACGCGCGATCAGGTGGAGCAAATAGCCGCCCTTGCGCTTGAACTGGAGTGTCACTACCAGTTTCCTCAGGACATGGAATGGGCGATAGACGAAAACGGCGCTGTTGTTCTGCTGCAAACCCGGCCTATGGGTATTGACAGCACGGCGGAATTGGACGCCGCCACGCTCGACAACGTTAACCCCTTGTTTTCAGGAGCTGATGTGGCGGCAAGGGGTGTTGGCTGTGGAGTTGTGACGCCGCTTAAGCCGGGTGGAGATATAACACACTTTCCTGAAGGCGGCGTCATGCTGCTCGCCCATTCCTCGCCCAGTGTGACGACCGCCATACAGCGCGCTTCAGCAATTATTGCTGAAACAGGCAGCCTCACAGGGCATATGGCCTCTCTTTGCCGCGAATTCGGCGTTCCCACCCTGATGAATGTACCCGGTGCGACATCCAGCCTCACGGCGGGGCAGCTCGTCACTGTTGACGCATTCTCTGGACGTATTTTTCATGGTGAAATTCCTGAACTTTTAGCCCTTGCTTCAAGCCCGAGGCAGCCCAATATCAATACGCCAGTCTTGTGTTTGTTGCGGCGTGTGGCGCCGCATCTTTTCCCTCTGCATTTGACAGACCCGAACTCTGCCCTTTTTTCTCCGGAAAACTGTCTTTCTCTGCATGATGTCATGCGTTACGCGCACGAAAAGAGCTATACAGAAATGTTTCAGATATCCGACAGCCTGTCTGAAAGCAGTGCTGGCGCGTCAAGCCGTCTTGTCTGTAACGTACCCCTTGATCTTTTTATTATTGACCTAGGCGGCGGTTTGCAACATCCTGAGTACAGATCTGTCGGTCCGGCGGATATTTTGAGCGCGCCCTTCAGACAGGTGATCAACGGCATGACCCATCCCGACGTGCAGGCAAAAGGTCCCCGTCCGGTGAACATGCGCGGTTTTCTTTCCGTCGTGGGGCGGAGCATGATAGGCGACAATCAGCAGAAGGATGGAGCGCGTTTCGGCGAGCGCAGTTATGCCATTGTCTCTGACCGTTATCTCAATTTTTCTTCACGTATAGGCTATCACTACGCCATTCTGGACACTTGGTGCGGCGATACTCTCAGCAAGAATTACATACGGTTTGAGTTTGCCGGAGGCGGCGCCGGCAATAAACAGCGCGCCAAGCGCGTACAGTGCATAGCTTTGATTCTTTCTAAACTCGGCTTTACTGTCGACGTGACAGGGGACAGAGCGTACGCGCGATTCAGAAAATATCCCAAGCTTGAAATGCTCCCGCGGCTGGATCAGCTTGGGCGTTTGCTCATCATGACCCGGCAGATGGATATGCTCATGGTGGATGAAGAGTCTGTTCAGCTTTATGCCACGAAGTTTCTTAACGGCGAATATCATTAAACGCGTGATCGCCGAAAGCAATTGAGGCGCGCATGTTTTTCCCCTCTGCCCCGCATGTCGGCGCATCAAGAGCCGGTACCCCCTCTGAGCCGCCCAAGGCACTCTTGAGCCGCGATTTTATTTTACTTTTTTGTCTTGCAATGTGCAGCAACAGCCACATCGCTGTTTTTTATTGTTTTGAACAATGGCTGGAGGGGATTGCCGTCAGTCCCAACTACCGCGGTGCGCTGATTTCCTCAATGTTTGCCATGGTGCTGCTGTGCCGGCCGCCAGCCAGCTTTTTGCTGCTGAGAGGCGGCAGGTTGCCTGCTCTTGCGCTTTCCACAGCCGTTCTGATCTGTGTTATGCTGTGCTATCCTTGGATAGCGGGCAAACATATCATCGGCGAGGTGCTGCTGCTGCGCATTATTCAGGGCATTGCGCTTGCTGTGCAGTCCAGTTGCGTTGTTTCCGTGCTGGTCAGCTGCATTCCCTCCGGGCAGAGCGCGCGCGGCTTTGCGCTGTTTTCCCTGACCATGCTTCTGCCGTATTCGATTATTCCGGCGATGTCTGAACATGTTTTGCTGCCTCTGCTCGGCGACGGCGGCGCAGAACCACGTCTTTTCGCCATGACGGCCGTCTTGGGACTGCTTTCTCTCGTGATGGTGATGCCTCTCTCGTCGCGTCTGAAAACTCCGGAGATGCCATCAGGCAGTCTGAACAGCGTTCCCGGACGCGATATTTGGCATGCTGTGCGCCATTCGGGCTTGATGTTCGTGTATCTGGGCTGTTTGTCTTTCAGCATCATGACCATTCTGGCGATCTTTTTTATAAAGGGCCTGTGTTCCGTCACCGGCGCACATCCGGCATGGTTTTTTTCCATCTATACCGTGACCATCATTCTGGTGCGCCTAATCGGCAGCCGCCGCCTTGATACCTTGCCGCGCTACAGCGTAATATCCTTGTGCGCCGCCGATCTGGCCTTTAGCATGCTGGGACTTGCCTGGGGTCCGCTTTGGTCTTTTGTGCCGCTCACCTGCATGTACGGTTTCGGGCTTGGCCTGCTCTATCCCCTGATGGCTGCAGTTGTGTATGACCGTTCCACGCCGGAGACTCGGTCCATCAATTCAAACGCGATGATGACAGCCTTTGACGCCAGCGGCATGCTGGCCCCGCTGATCGGCGGCCTTGTCGTCCACGCGGGCTTCGGCTACAGGGGAGTATTTGTGGTGACCGCCGTCGCGGCAGCACTGTGCGGAATGTGCATGCTCGCAGACAAGCTGCGGCTACATCTGCAGGAGCGACGCGATTGTATATAATTGCCGCTATTCTTCCTGATGTTTGCGTTCCTCGTTGACGCGGCGCATAAGCTCCGGCAGGTTCTCCACACCTGTCATGCGAAACCCGATATTTACCGGACTGATGCGGGCTATTACGGGATAACTTTCACCGTTGCCCACATCGCGAACCACAAAGGGGACGATCCAGTCCCTGTTGTGCGGCGTCGGCTGACCGATATCGGTTATTTCTTTGCGTCCTGTGGATGCATCGGCAAAAAGCGGCGCCAGCAGGCCATGGGCGGGCGGGCCCGATGGCGAGCGCCCGGCAAATGCCCCGGAGGCGACGCCGTTGATCACAAAGGCTTTCGCCTCATGAACAAGCAGGGTGCGCAGGGCATTGCCTTCCGTATCCAACGCTGCGGCCTTGGAAAACATCAGCGCCAGCAACGGCGGCAGTTCATTTACAATTTCCGGCTGTTGCGCCTCGCGTAAAAAGAGCGTGAGGGCCGCATTGAGAATGGAGTCCACATCCACAAGGCGTTCGAAGGCCTCGGCGTCAGCAGCGTCTATGACTCCGGCGATTTCCGCCGGGGTTTGGCGCGGATCAGCGAACGGGGCGCAGGAGGCGGCGCGCGGCAGGTTTAAAGCTGTCACAGCTATAAGGCACAGCAAGGCAAGCGCGCGTGCGGACACACGCCTGATGTTCAGCATAGTTCCTCCGGCAGCGCGCCCTTGAGCGCGACGGGCAGGCCGCAGCTCACAAAGATCACCGTACCGCAGGCGCCTGCCAGCATCTGATTGGCGCGGCCGAGGGCGTTCTGAAACTGACGTCCCAAAGATGTGGGTGCCACAAGACCGAGGCCTGTTTCCGAGCTGACAAGGGCGATAGGAATGCCGACGGCGACAAGGTAAGCCGCAAGGGCGGCGACTTTGTCCAGTGCGACGTCCCGCGTCAGACCGGCGGTCAACATGTTGGCCACCCACATGCTGACGCAGTCGAGCAGCAATACGCCCGGTCCGTCGTCGGAGCGGGCTGCGGCAAGAGCGCGCAAGACACCCTGCGGATTCATCGTTTCTTCAACACATTGCCAGCCGACGCCGCGTTCAGCCCTGTGCGCGGCAACGCGTTCAGCCATTTCCGCATCCTGCGGTTTGCATGTGGCAAGAAAGAGCCGACGCTGCGCCTGCCGCTCCGCCCATCGCACGGCGAGACCGCTTTTGCCGCTACGTACGCCGCCGACAAAGAGCAGTGCGGAATTTTTCACCGGCCTTGGCCACCAATCTGAACAGGCGCGGGCAACGCGCCGTCGGCTGTATCCTGCTGTAAGGCTATCTGGGCGCAACGCCTTGCCAGGTCACGCAAAACGCCCGCCGCGCTCCACACCGAAGCCAGAGCCTGCGGCTCTGTGCGCAGGCGACGGTCTACCCAGTGCGCAAGGAAGAGCAGAAAATCTTCATCAAATGCCTGGCCTCCGCCCTTGCGGACAGCGGCAACACGGACAGCGGCAACAAGAGCGCGGCGGGCCGCTTCCCTGTCTTCCAGCTCCTTGCGGTAGCGGGCGGCGAGAGTGGTGACACACGCCTGCAGCTCGTCAATTCTGGATTGCGCCGCCCTGTTTTCACGCAGCTCGTCAAGATCAAAAACAACCTGGGTCATCTGTGAGTTCACGCTGACCACATTCTGCGATATCCACTCCAGTTTTTTGATCTGCTCATCCAAATCCGGCACAGAGGCCACCCCTTCCAAGGCAACGGCCAGCAGAACGCTACGCCCGGCAACTGCCAGCAGCAGTTGCCGGCATTGCTCTGGCGGCAGCGCTATTGCCGCGCTTTCCCGCTGAACAGCCTCCAGAAAGCTGTCGACATACAGTGCATACATGCCCTGAATCATGGCCGGATGAAAGACGTAACGCAGTATGCCGGCCCGTCCGCCCTGACCGTCGCCGGAAAGCCCCGTCATTTTTTCGCCGTAGCGCTGATTGGCGCTCTGCGCGCTGACGGCGAGCGTTCCTGTGGGCAATCCTGGCTTGTACTGTGATACAAGCCAGGCGGCAAGGTCTTCTATAAAGTCAGGGCGGACAATATTATCCGCCGTTACTTTCGGAATAACGGCCTGCGCCTGTTGCCCGGCCGCTGCGGCACCCTGCGGCGGCAGGGTTGCATCTATCGGCGCGGCAACCGTGCCATGAACAATATATCCGGAAGCCCCTGACGACGCGCCGACAGGCGGGAGGGGCGATCCGCCCCGCAAAAGGTCATTCAGCTCGGCCAGCGGGGTTCCATCCGTGGCGTTCTTGATTGCTTCCGCAGCCTGATGCCGCCACTGTTCGCGTGTTTCACCGTCGCGGGTTAGCCAGAAGGCGGCCCCGCCGACAAGCAGCAGAGTCAGCAGAGTCAGCGGCAAAAGCCTGCCGCCGGCTTTTGCCGGTTGCGGATTGGGGATGCTGTCGATCCTGGGAATTTCTAGGAGTTTTTGCTCCAGTTTCATGCCGATCTCCTCGCTTCCGCGCCGCCTCCGGCGGCGCGTCGAACTTGCGCCCGACGATTGTCCGCGAATGTGTATTCCCAAAAATATCCGGGGCAGAGTGTTACGATAGCATGGCTTTTTTCGGCTGTGAAGAATTTTTCTGATAATATATCCACAGCAAAATCTGCATGGCAACAAGAATGATGCTGTATTTTTCAGGTATCGGATTGCTATTTCGCGCCATGGTTTCAAATGTAGAAAAATATTTTCTACCAAGTGCCTGGTTTTATAAAATTTTTTGTCATAGTCACACTGTATTTTACGATTCTTTTTTAGCGGGATAACCTGGGAGATCCCCTGGAGCTTTGCATGCTCGATGATTGCATCGGAGTCCTAGTCCCGATCCGCCAAAAAACATTCGCAGTAAACCCGTCAATCAAGGCAAGCGCCCAGCTTCCTTTTCTTTTAAAAAATATAATGAGTGCTAAAATAATTATATCTGAAGGCTTTGAGTATAACAAAAAAGATAGAAACCTTTAACTTATCAACATTCCTTTAGAAAATTCTCCTTCGTTACGTAGTCCTGATAATATTAATGTCAGTTCTAGTCTTAACAACAATATTGTCATTACTGTTACTTGTTACAGTAAGCAAAAATGTGAGCGAGTTACTTCTGAAATTTTTGATTTATGTTTTTGTCTGAAAATGAAAAGGTAATTATATATGAACAAGAATCAAAGTAATATTATTTTAAAGTCAAATATAAGGTTGCCCTCTATCGCTGACTTTTCTCTGCGCCGCGAGGCATGACCCCATCTCGTAACTTGCCAACAACATTATTGCTGCCGCCAGCTTACGTCATGTCTGTTCGCCTTGGTAGGACGATCGGGAACACCACGCCCGTCCACAAGAATATGGCGTAATGAACAACAGTGTTTGAGAAAAGAGAGCAATATGATGAAGCATGTCCAAAATCTCCTTATATAAGGAAGTTGTCATAATGAAGGATTACCACAATAATAAACAATTATACTGGTATATTTCTGTGTTGCTGCAACTTCCTGCGGATTCAGGTCATACGAAAATCCACGCGAATTTTGAAAATTTTCGTGGCTGGAAGGTTGAGCACCGGCACACCTGTGCGCTCGCTGACGCCGTTCAGTATGGTCTGAATTTCTTCACGCGAAGGGCTGATCAAGGTAAACCACACATTATAGCTGTGGTCGCGTAGATAATTGTGAGTTACGCCGGGTTGCGCATTGACGTCGGCAATAAACGACTCCAGAAGGTCTTGCGGCACTTTGGCCGCACACAGTGTCGAGACAAAGCCAATCCCGGCGGACCAAAAATTGGCCCCTAGTCGCCGGATAACACATTTCTCGCGCATGGCCCGCACACGGGCAATCGCCTCTTCTTCCGATATGCCGATGCGTTTGCCGAGTTCAGCATAGGGTCGGGAAAGCAGAGGGAAGTCTGTCTGTATGATGTCCAGCAGTCGTCGATCCGTGCTGTCCAAAGCAAGCTGCTTTTCGCCTCGCGCACGTATTTTTGTTGTATGCGGCATGACGTTCCCCGGCCTCAGCGTGTGTGATCTGTTTGTGCGCAGCTCCGGCGGATCAGCGGGTGGGCATGTAGTTGCACAGCGGTTCCTCGGCAAGGTGGTCGCCGTACATGCTGTAAGCCCGCGCACGGCAGCCGCCGCAGACATTGTGGTATTCACATTGCCCGCATTTCCCCCCGTAACATGTCTGGTCGCGAAATTGGCGAAAGTATCCGCTTGCCCTCCAGATTTTTGGAAAGGGACTTGTCTTGACATTCCCGCAGTCAAGATCCAAATAGCCGCAGGGCTGCACCTGCCCGGTATGGCTGATAAAGCAAAAGCCTGTGCCGCCCAGACAGCCGCGCGTGAGCGCATCCATGCCGAATGTATCCGAGGTGACGCGCAGTCCTTCCGCATGCGCGCGCTGCCGCAAAATGCGGTAATAGTGCGGAGCGCAGGTGGCTTTTAAGTGCATGCCTGTTGTTTTGCGGAACTCATAGAGCCAGTGCAGAGCGTCTTCATATTCCTTTGCCGTGATGACCTGATCCGCCAGTCCTGCGGCACGCCCCACAGGAACCAGTAGAAAAATGTGCCAGGCGGCGGCTTCAAGGCGCTCGCAGAGAGCAAAAATTTTTTTGAAGCTCGCCAGATTGTCACGAGTCACGGTAGTGTTGATCTGAAAAGGCAGGTCCGCGTTTTTCAAGTGTTCAATGCCGCGCAGCGAGGCGGCAAAGGCGCCGGACACGCCGCGAAAGGCGTCGTGGCTTTGCGCGTCCGGCCCATCAATGGATATGGAGCAGCGGTCTACCCCTATTTGTTTCAATTTTTTTGCATTGTCTGCGTCGATCAGTGTACCGTTGGGGGAAAAGGCGCAGGTCAGACCTTTGTTATGGGTATAGGCCACAAGCTCATACACGTCTGGGCGCATCATGGGGTCGCCGCCCGTAAAAATAACGATGGGATTGCCCACTTCCGGGAAAGTATCAATAAGATTGCGTGCCTCTGTTGTGGAAAGTTCACCCTCGTACGGCTCTTTGTATGCCTCGGCCCGGCAGTGTCGGCACGCCAGATTGCAGGAGCGGGTGATTTCCCACGCTATCAGGCGGCAACGGGGGATGCCGTCTTCAAGCTCGTGTGCCGTGACGGCATGTAAACGCGCCGCCGGAGCGCGTGTATCCGGCATCAGCGCACCAGCCTTTGCCTGAGCAGCGCTTCTGTAAAATAGGTAATGATCATGTCCGCGCCGGCCCGTTTCAAACCCAGCAGAGATTCCATCATGACAGCCTGCTCATCCACCCATCCCTGCATGCCCGCCGCGCGCAACATGGCGTATTCGCCGCTGACCTGATACGCGCAGACCGGCACGTCGCAAGCCTCGCGCACCCTGTACAAAATGTCGGCATAGGGCCCGGCGGGCTTGACAATAAGGGCGTCAGCGCCTTCGGCTATGTCCGCACGCGCCTCAATCAGAGCTTCGTGGGCATTCCCGGGATCCATCTGATACGATTTGCGGTCGCCTGCGGCCGGAGATGACTGCGCTGCCTCGCGGAAGGGCCCGTAATAGGCAGAGGCGTATTTGACGGCATAGGACAAGAGGGGCGTGTCTGTAAGGCAGTTGTCATCCAAGGCGGCGCGCAGGGCGGCTATGCGGCCGTCCATCATATCTGACGGAGCCACCATATCAGCCCCGGCGGCCGCATGGCTTACGGCCGTTTTGGCAAGCAGCGACAGGGTCTGGTCGTTTTGCACCGTGCCGTCCGTGGCAAGCAGGCCGCAATGGCCGTGGCTCATGTATCCGCATAGGCACACGTCTGTGATGACAAAAAGTTTCGGCCAGCGGGCCTTCAGTCGGCGCACGGCCCGTTGCACCACTCCGCTTTCGTCATATGCGCCGTGAGCCTGCTCATCCTTGCGGGCTGGAATTCCGAACAGGAGCACATACGCAAGCCCCATATCCACTGCTTTTTCCATCTGTTTTTCCAGTTCCGGCAGGCAGAGCTGAAACTGGCCGGGCATAGATGGAATGGGTTTGCGAAAGGCGGTGCTGTCTGTCTCCAGCACAAAATAGGGCATGATCAAATCTTCAGCCAGCAACGGTGCTGTTTCCCGCACAAGGGCGCGTAGTTCTGGCGTTTTGCGCAAACGCCGCCCCCGATGAAAAGTCGTGGTCATACTGTTTTGCAAACCTTGTCACAGGTGGACATGATTATTCGCGGAATGAATGTTCTAAATTTCCTCGTCTGTGAGATAACAGGCCGGGTCTTCAGCCCACGCGTCGCCGTAAAAAGCCTCTGCTCTGGCCCTGAAATTGCCCCCGCAGATGTTCAGGTGCCGGCATTTTGCGCAACGACCACTGACATAAGCTTTTTTGTTCTTGAGTTTGTGGAGAAGCTCAATTGACGGGTCATCCCATATCGTTGAGAAAGGCCGCTCAAGCACATTGCCGAAAACGTGCTCACGCCAGAACTGGTCTGCGTGCACCTTGCCGTCCCAGGAGATGCAGCCTATGCCGTGACCTGAGCTGTTGCCCCCATTGAACTGCAAAAGAGTGTAGACTTCATCGGCGCGTTTTTTGTCTTCACGGGCCAGACGCATCCACACGTACGGGCCGTCGGCGTGGTTGTCCACCGTCAGAATTTCCTTGGGATGACCGGCGTCAAAGAGGGCGCGTGTTTCGTCCATGATGAGGTCAAGCGTTTTGCGGGTTGCATTGTGGTCTAGGTCTTCTCTGATCAAATCCGAGCCTCGTCCAGAATAGACAAGATGATAAAAACAGGCGCGCGGAATGTCCTTTTCTTTCAACAAGCGGAAGATACCCGGAATTTCAGAGATATTTCTTTTGTTGATGGTAAAACGCAAGCCCACTTTGAGTCCTTCTGTCTGGCAGTTGGCAATGCCGTCCAGCGCTTTTCTAAATGCGCCGGGCACGCTGCGGAAACGGTCGTGCACATCTTCAAGACCGTCAAGGGAAATGCCCACGTAAGAAAGCCCCACCTCCTTGAGTTCACGCGCTTTTTGCGGTGTAATCAACGTGCCGTTGGTGGAAATAACAGCGCGCATGCCTTTCCTCGTCACGTGGCGCGCGAGGTCCGTCAGATCCTTGCGGGCCAGCGGCTCTCCTCCAGAGAAAAGCATCACCGGCGCGCCGTAGGCCGCGAGGTCGTCAATCATGTTTTTTGCCCGTTCTGTATCGATGTCGTCCGCACCTTCCATTGTTGTGGCGTGCGCATAGCAGTGTACGCATTTGAGGTTACAGCGCCGCGTCATGTTCCAGACAATGACGGGTTTTTTGTCTTTGGAAAATTGCAGCAGATGTGAGGACAATTTGCAGGATTCGCGGCCGTAACGCAACGCGTCCGAGGCCTCCGCCTGCCCGCAGTAGAGTTTGGATATGCCTATCATAATCGTGCCCAGTCTGTCATAATCTTATGGATGCCGACGTCACTGTGCCCCGGCAATGACAAAACTGTATCTTGATGGATCTGCAGGGGCGCGGCAAGGCATGCCTTATTTATCGTCTTGGGAGATATTTTCATATCCTCAAAATATGCTGGGAGTTACAATGAAATATTATTGACGATCTGTTTTAAGGCGGCAAAAGCCGCGGGCAGTCCTTCCGGTTTCGTGCCGCCTGCCTGAGCCATATCCGGACGGCCGCCGCCAGAACCGCCGCAGAACGCCGCCACATCCTTAATCAGGACGGGCGCGGTGAAGCGGCAGTGCAAGTCTTTTGAAATACAGACCAGAAGCCCTACTTTGCCGTCTTCCACTGTGGCAAGGCAGATCACGATTTTTTCCGCCAGGCGCGAGCGCACGTCGTCCATAATTTCGCGCAGGGCTTTCACCGGCACGTTGTCCAGCCGTGCCGCCAGCAGGGTTATGCCGTTGACGACTTCTGCCTGTTTGACTATGTCCGCGCCGGAAGCAGTGGCTGCGGCCGCTTTGTCAGAAGCCTTGCGCAGTGTTTTGATATCCGCGGACATGGCCTGCACGCGCTCTGTCAATTGCCCCGGTCGGGATTTGAGCATGGCGGAGAGGGAGTTCAGTTCAGCGCGCTGTTCCAGGGCGACACTGTAGGCGTTCCAACCGGTGACGGCTTCAATGCGGCGCCTTCCCGCAGCTACACCTGTTTCAGCCGTGATGAGAAAAATTCCTGCCTGTCCCGTGCAGGCCAGATGGGTGCCGCCGCACAGTTCTACAGATTCAGGCATATCGTTGTCGCCTATGCTGACTACGCGCACCGTGTCTCCATATTTTTCGCCAAACAACGCCATAGCCCCTGCGGCCAGAGCTTGTTCCCGCGGCATTGCCCGCGTTGTGAGCGGCAGGTTTGCCAGTATGGCGCGGTTGACGTCCCGTTCCACTGCGGCGAGTTCTTCCGGAGTCAGTGCCGTGATATGGGAAAAATCAAAACGCACGCGGCGGCTGTCCGCCAAGGAGCCTGCCTGTTTGACATGTGTTCCGAGCGTCCGGCGCAAAGCCGCGTGCAGCAGGTGTGTGCAGGTATGATTACGGGCAGCGGCAGTGCGTTCGTCTGCATCCACATGCAGGATGACTTCCTGATCAGCATAAAGCGTGTTCCGAAACACTTCAATGTCGTGTACAATGAGTTCCGGCGATGGATGACGGGTATTGATCACCCTCGCCTGCCCGGTTGCGGAGCGAACAAGGCCCTTGTCGCCCATCTGCCCGCCGGATTCACCGTAAAAAGGTGTTCGCCCGGCAACGAAAAAACCCTTCTGCCCATGATCCAGACAGCCCGCGGGCAAACCGTCCGCGTCGAGCAGCGCCACAATGCGGCTTTGGACTGTCAGGCATTCATAACCCACAAAGTGGCTTTGCAGATCGTCGTCTTTCAGACGGGCAAAGGCTGCGTCCAGAGCGCTCCGGTTCTTTTCGTCCAGAGCGCACATGTCGTTTTTGCGGCTTTGGCGGGATCGTTCGCGCTGGGCGCGCATATTGGTCTCAAATCCTGCACCGTCCACCGTAAAACCGCGTTTGCCCGCCACGTCAGTAACAATGTCAAGAGGAAAGCCGTATGTGTCGTACAGTTGAAAGCAGAAATCCCCTGAAATTTCCCCGTAGCCCGCAGCGGCAAGACGCTGAAGTTCTTCTTCCAGCAGGGAGAGGCCTTTTTCAAGTGTTTGAGAAAAGCGCTGCTCTTCTTCAAACACGGCGCGGGCAATAAAGCCCGCGTTTTGCCTCAGCTCCGGGTAATCGTCGCCCATAACTGCGGTTGTTGTACGGGCGACTTTGTACAAAAAAGGTTCATGCACACCCATGAGCGTGGCAAAACGCAGGGCGCGCCGGATGAGGCGGCGCAGCACATAACCCCAGTTTTCGTTGGAAGGCAGCACCCCGCCAGCTATGAGAAAAGCCGCGGCGCGGCTGTGATCGGCTATGACGCGCAACGCCGTGTCCACATCGTTCGTGTCCGGCGTGCTGAAGCTGTAAGCCACGCCCGCGAGCTCCGCCGCGCGCTGAATAATTTGCTGGAAGAGATCACAGTCGAAATTGGATTTTTGACCCTGACACACGGCGGCTATGCGTTCCAGCCCCATGCCAGTGTCTATGTTGGGCGAGGCAAGCAACGCGCGGCTTCCGTCCGTGCTCTGGTCAAACTGAGTGAAGACAAGATTCCAGATTTCCAGAAAGCGGTCACAATCGCATTTGCCGATGCCGCAGTCTGGCCCGCAGCTCATGTCTGCGCCCTGATCAATATAGATTTCAGAGCAAGGGCCGCAAGGCCCTGTGTCTCCCATGGTCCAGAAGTTGTCTTTTTCGCCCATGCGCACAATGCGCTCCTGCGGCAGACCGGCGATCTCCTGCCAGAGGCCAGCGGCGGCATCATCATCGCGGAATATCGTCACCCATAGCTTGTCTTTAGGCAGCTCAAGTTCGCCGACAACAAATTCCCATGCCCAGGTTATAGCCTCGCGTTTGAAATAGTCGCCGAAGGAAAAATTGCCCAGCATTTCAAAAAATGTGTGGTGGCGGGCCGTGCGTCCCACATTTTCCAGATCGTTGTGCTTACCGGACACGCGCAGGCATTTCTGGCAGGAAACGGCGCGCCTGCAAGGCCTTTTTTCCTCGCCCAGGAAGATTTTTTTGAACTGCACCATGCCCGCATTGGTGAACAACAGGCTTGGATCATTGGGCGGAATGAGCGGCGCTGAGGGCGTTATTTCGTGTCCGAGGCGATGGAAAAAGTCCAAGTAGCGGCGGCGTATTTCTTTAGCGGTGAGCATGGCTGTTCCGTTAATTTAATCAGTGTCCGGCACTGCCGAGAAAGACGCTTGCGCGGCGGTGTCCCTGTCTGCCGCCGGTGCGAATGCCCCGGGGTGTATGCCAAGATGCTCAATGACGACTTTTTCTATTTCAAGGCGCAAGGTTTCGTTTGCGTCCAACAGCGCGCGCACTTTTTCATGGCCATGACCGAGTTTTTCCGCGCCGAAGGCAAACCACGAGCCGCTTTGTTCTATAATGCCGGCATCAATGCCGATGTCCAACAGTTCACCGGAGCGCGAAATGCCCTGGCCGTATAGAATATCGAACACCGCGCTACGAAAGGGCGGAGCCACTTTGTTTTTAACCACCTTGACCCTGGTACGCGAGCCGAAGGATTCCTCTTTGTCCTTGAGAGTCTGGATACGGCGTATGTCCATACGCACCGAGGCATAAAATTTGAGCGCGTTGCCACCGGTGGTTGTTTCCGGGCTGCCGTAACCCTGAACACCGATTTTCATGCGTATCTGGTTGATAAATATCACCGAGGTGCGTGATTTGTGTATGGTTCCCGTCAGCCGGCGCATGGCGTGCGACATAAGCCTTGCATGACCACCCACTTGGGTTTCGCCCATGTCTCCCTCCAGTTCCGCTTGGGGGATGAGCGCGGCCACGGAGTCTACCACCACAAGATCTACTGCGCCGGAGCGCACCAGCATGTCCGCTATATCAAGAGCCTGCTCGCCGTAGTCCGGCTGCGAGATGAGCAGATCGTCTGTGTTCACGCCGAGGCGTTTCGCGTATGCTACGTCTAGAGCGTGTTCGGCATCTACAAAGGCGCATGCGCCGCCGAGTTTCTGACATTCCGCAATGATGTGCAGCGTAAGGGTGGTTTTGCCCGAAGATTCGGGGCCGAAAATTTCTGTAATGCGGCCGCGTGGTATGCCGCCCACGCCCAGCGCCAGATCAAGACCGATAGAGCCTGTGGGAATGACGGGAATGTTGACGTGGGCCTCGTCAGAAAGTTTCATCACAGCGCCTTTGCCGTATTTGCGTTCAATGGTGGCAAGGGCGGTGGAAAGAGCTTCAGCGCGCGCATTTTCCGCTGAGACGTTTTTTTTAGCCATACAGATGCTCCGGGTAAAATGTGCTCAATCACATTATCCTACCAGAGGTACACCTGCAAGGCAACAGCGGCATGCGTCATGACCCTTTGTTTTAATCTTTCATCTTGACGGATGTGCACCGACTCTTTTATGTAATATCTGTTTTATGATTTTCGCAATTACATATTCGCAACGGATGTTTCATGTGAAACATTTCGTGACGGCAATACAAACGGAGAAGGGATGACGCGCATAATTTCAATTGCCAACCAAAAAGGCGGCGTCGGCAAAACAACGACTGCAATCAATCTGTCCGCCGCTCTGGCAGTTATGGAAAAAAAAGTATTGCTGGTGGACTGCGACCCCCAGGCAAACAGCACCAGCGGCGTCAGCCTTGTCCAGAAAGAATTCACCGATGATTTGTACAGCACTCTTTATTCCCCAGAAAACGTGCGTCAAAGCATTGCATCCGTTCGCCCGCCCTATCTCGACATACTGCCTGGCAGTACCAATCTTGTGGGTGCCGAACTTGAACTTGTCGACAAAATTGGCCGCGAATTCTATGTGGATGAATGTCTGAAACAGATAAAAAACTACTACGACTACATCATTCTTGATTGTCCACCATCACTTGGACTGCTCACGCTCAATGCGCTTTGTGCGGCAGGAGAATTGCTCATACCATTACAATGTGAATTTTTTGCCTTGGAGGGAATAGTTAAATTGCTCCAGACATACGAACAGATCAAAAAGCGTTTAAACCCGAATCTTTGTTTGCTGGGCGTTGTTTTAACTATGTATGACATCCGCAACAGGCTGACGCGCCAAGTCAAAAACGAAGTGCGCCGGTGTTTTCCTGACCATTTGTTTGAAACAGCAATTCCGCGCAATGTACGGCTGTCTGAAGCGCCAAGCCACGGCAAATCAATCATCCATTACGACATTAAATCAAAAGGAGCTGAAGCTTATCTTGGTCTGGCAAAAGAAGTTGTTTTACGCCGCCCCACAAAAAAACAAACCATCCTGTAATAAATAAACGGTATTGTCAGAAACAAGGAGAGCAGCATGAACAAAGGCCTCGGACGCGGCCTGGACGCATTGTTGGCAGGAGCTGGAGCAAAACTGGAGGAAAACACCTCTGTCAAACTGCTGCCTATTACAGCACTTACGCCCAATCCCGACCAGCCGCGGCAATATTTTGATGCGCAAGCGCTCAAAGAACTCGCTGATTCCATCAAAATTCAAGGTGTTATTCAGCCTCTGCTTGTGCGGCCGATGCCCGACGGCAAAACTTGGCAGATTGTGGCCGGCGAACGCCGCTGGCGTGCCGCGCAAGCAGCCGGTTTGAAACAAGTGCCGGTTTTTGTGCGCATCCTGTCCGGTCAGGAAGCAATGGCCGCAGCACTGATTGAAAATTTGCAACGAGAAGATTTAAATCCGATGGAAGAAGCACGGGCGCTTCAGGCGCTCCGTGAAACAATGGGCTTGACACAAGAAGAAACAGCTGCACGCTTGGGCAAAAGCCGGCCCGCAGTTGCCAATGCGTTGCGCCTGCTGCAGCTTTCTCCCCAAGCGCAGGACGACTTGCGCACAGCACGTATCAGCGCGGGACACGCCCGCTGTCTGCTCAGCATTGACAATGCGAATACGGCAGACGCCATGCGGGAAGACATCATTACACGCCAGCTCACAGTAAGAGAAACCGAGGAAGCCGTTGCAGCATGGCATAAAACCGGCAGGTTGCCCTGGAAACAATCTATAGGCGACGGCACGGTGACCATGGATAAAAGAGCAGGTAGCAGGAAAAGAAAAACTGCGGAATTGCGGACGCTCCAAAATAGTTTAAGCACACACTTTGCTTGCTGCGCACGAATCAGCGGCGACGAACACTGTGGTCACATCACACTGAACTACGCGAGCAGGGAAGAGTTACAGGGCTTGTTGGAACGTATGGGCGTGCTTCCGCAGAATGTAAAAACTTCACAGAAAATCATGAAAGGTCGTCAAGAGAGAGCCGCTCCGCACAGACCGTAAGGCATGCCGCGAAGACGACCGTTGACAAAATCGCGTACAGACATTGTGGCGGAGCCTTCCGGACGGACCAAATCAAGCTCATACCAGCGGTCAGCGCAGGCGACAGCAAGGGCATGGCGAGTATGACTGAGTACGCCTGGCGTCTCGCCTGTGAGCGGATCACCCGGAAAACCGGGAAAAAGCAACAAAGACCAGTCATCAGTCCACCCTACAAAACGGAAAAGAGCCCTGGCCGACGGCCACGGCGCAAGTGCGCGAAGATGGGCGTGCACGGCAAGCGCAGGCAGATTCCAATTAATTATCAGGTCTTTTTTACGAATTTTTGCAGCATAAGATGCCTTGTCAGAATCCTGCTTCCCAGGATTTGCCCGGCCAGAAAGCAAATCATCCATCACTGCGCACAAAAGACGCGAGCCTTCTTGCGCAAGCAGATCTTGCATTTGCCCAGCCGTTGAATCGCTAATAGGAACAGTCTGCACGGCGTACACCGGGCCGGCATCAAGCTGTGAAACCATATGCATAACGGAAACGCCGGTCACGGCACCATCATGCCAATTTTCCATAAGCGCCCGCTGGACAGGCGCCGCGCCGCGATACAGCGGCAACAAAGAGGCGTGCACATTGAGCGGCGCCAGACGTGGAACGGCAATAATCCTGTCAGGCAAAATCATACCATACGCCGCAACGGCAAGAAAATCTGGAGCGAAAGCGGCCAGTTCATCAAACGCCGCAGTACTGTTAAAGTGCAATGGCTGTATTACGGGCAGAGATGACGCAAGAGCCAGCACTTTAACGGGAGAGACGGCAATTTTATGTCCCCTGCCTGCAGGACGGTCAGGACGCGTATACACAGCTACAACACGTCCCTTTGGCCAAAAAAGTAGACCCCGGAGAATCCGGGCCGCGAACTCCGGCGTGCCCATAAAAACTATGCGCGCTTTTTGCGGTGCAGCCATTTTTTCATTTTACCGTCAAACAGGACACGGCGCAAGCGGCTAAGGCGGTCAATGAAAAGAACGCCATCAAGATGGTCATATTCATGCTGCAAAACAATAGCGGGGAAATCAAGCAATTCTTCAACAATGCTGTTGCCGTCAATGTCTGTTGCGGTTAAAAGTACACGGCTTTTACGCACAATATCTGCGCGATAATCCAAAGGCACGGAAAGGCATCCCTCCTGCTCGCTTGCCACATCCTCACCTGAAAGCTCAAGAACCGGGTTCACAAGGATCCGTGGCGCTGACGGAGCACCCCCTCTTGAGGGATCTATAAGCAGCATGCGGATTGCATGGCCAACCTGCGGCGCAGCTAGACCAACGCCACGCGCCGCATACATTGTCTCAAGCATGTCATCGGCTAATGCGCAGATTTCCGGCGTAATTTCAGATATTTTCTCGCACATACGCGCAAGACGCGGGTCTGGGTATGTAAGAATGTCAAGAATCATGTCTCGGCAGCCGGTTCTCTCAATCTGAGCCCAAGTTCACACAACTGGCCGGAGGCAACGCCCGACGGCGCATCCGTAAGCAGGCAGGCAGCTTTTTGCGTTTTAGGAAACGCAATGACGTCGCGTATGCTGGAGGCACCTGCAAGCAGCATGACCAGACGATCAAGGCCAAAGGCAATGCCGCCATGCGGTGGGGCACCAAGTTCCAAAGCGCGGAGGAGAAAACCGAAGCGTTTTTCCGCAGAATCAGGAGAAAAACCCAACGCCGCAAACATACGCCGCTGCACATCGGCAGAATGAATGCGTATGGAGCCGCCGCCTATTTCATTGCCGTTGAGTACAAGATCATAGGCACGGGCGCGGGCATTTTCGGGGTCACTGAGCATACGCTCAAGATGTCCATGCGCAGGCGCCGTAAAAGGATGATGACGGGCGACATAGCGTTTTTCCGCATTGTCATATTCATAGAGTGGAAAATCCGTCACCCACAAAAAATTAAAACTGTTTTCAGAAACAAGATGCAAATGCTCGCCAAGCCTGAGACGCAAATTTCCCAGAGCCGCATTGACCACGGCAGGTTCTCCGGCTTGAAAAAAAACGATGTCGCCCTGTTGCAGATCAAGTACTTGCGCAATGCTGTAGCGCTCACGCTCGGAGAGAAACTTTGCAACGGGTGATTGCCATTCACCAGATTTAATTTTGATCCAGGCCAAACCCTGTGCACCATAAATTTTTACAAATTCCGTGCACTCATCAATTTCCTTGCGGGTAAAGGCATCTCCTCCAGTCACTTTCATCGCCTTGACAAGCTTTGCGGCGGCAAAAAGCTTGAAAGCTGAAGCATACACAATATGGGTAATATCGTGCAGTTCAAGGCCAAAACGCGTATCCGGTTTGTCAACGCCATAGCGGTTCATAGATTCATCCCAAGACAGGACGGGAAAGGGCCGTTTCAGCGAAATCCCTTGAACGTCGCTGAAAACGCGCGCCATGAGGCCTTCAGCCATACACATCACAGCATTTTCATTGACAAAGCTCATTTCAATGTCAATTTGCGTGAATTCCGGCTGTCGGTCAGCGCGCAGATCTTCATCGCGAAAACAGCGGACTATCTGAAAATATCGATCAAAACCACCAATCATAAGTAATTGTTTAAATAATTGTGGAGACTGCGGCAGTGCATAAAACTGACCAAAGTTCAGCCGGCTGGGAACAAGAAAATCCCGGGCTCCTTCAGGAGTTGATTTTGTAAGCATGGGTGTTTCCACTTCCACAAAGGCGTTTTCATTCAGAAAACGCCGGACTGTCTGGGCCACCAGATGGCGCAGTCGCAAATTTGCCTGCATGCGGGGACGGCGAAGGTCAAGATAGCGCCAGGCAAGGCGCAGATTTTCCCCTGTCTCTGAGCGTTCCTCAACAGAAAAAGGGGGGGGTTTTGAAGTGTTCAAAAGTTTCCAGTCAATGGCCACAACCTCAATTTTCCCTGTTGGCATAGCTGGATTGACCATGCCTGCCGGACGCGGCCGCACTTTGCCGCGCACAGCGAGCACATATTCCGAACGCAGGATGTGCGCATTGTTGTGAGCGCCCGAGGCTGTATCAGGGCTGAAAACAACCTGTGTCAAACCAAAACAGTCACGCAGGTCGACAAAGATAAGCCCCCCATGATCCCGACGGTATTGCACCCAACCCATCAGACAGACTTCCTGATCGACATCATCCAGCGTCAGGGCACCGCAACAGTGCGTGCGCAACCAGCCACCCACATCCTGAATAAATTTTTGATGTTCCTGCTGCAGATCAGCAGGTTGTATGTCTTCCGGCATAGATTCAGTCATGAAATATTCCCGCCTGCAAAAAGTGAAAAACATCAGCCTCGGGCATGGCGTTCTGCACCCCATTGTTCATATTTTTAACAGTCACCAGACCTGCAGCAGTTTCATTTTGGCCGATTATCAAGCAATAGCGCGCACCAGATCGACCTGCCTGCCGCATAAGACTCTTGAAGCCAGCAGGGGTAAAATTGAGCAGACCAGACAACCCGGCTGCGCGTAGTTTCTGCCCAAGCACAAAAACCTGGAGCTGCACAGTGGCGTCCAAGGCCAAAAGATAAAAATCCGGTCGGAGCCGCTGCTTTTTGTCAAGTAAAAAAGCCAGTCGCTCCATGCCGCAGGCAAAACCAACGCCAGGTATGTCCGGCCCTCCAAGGGTTTTAACAAGACCGTCATAACGGCCGCCGCCTGCAACAGCCGCTTGCGCGCCAATAGCTCCGCTCACAACCTCAAACGTGGTACGGCAATAATAATCAAGGCCGCGCATAAGGCGGTGATCCTGCTCAAATCCGACATCCTGGACGCGCAAGAATGCAAGAACCGCATCAAAATGCCGACCGCAGTCAGGGCATTGGCAATCAAGTATTTTGGGGGCCTGCGCGGTCAGAGCCTTGCAGGCGGGATGCTTGCAATCAAGCACTCTCAAGGGATTTGTCAGAACGCGCCGACCGCAATCCGCGCACAAAGTTGACTGATCAACCTGCGCCAGATATGCAGCAAGAGCGGCTCGGTAGCGCGGTCGACACTCGGCGCAGCCCAAAGAGTTAATCTTCAATGTCAGGTCTTTTACGCCAAGATCTGCTAAAAAAAGCAAAAGCATGGCAATGAGTTCCGCATCAGCCACAGGACTGTCCGACCCAAGACACTCGCAATTAATCTGATGAAACTGCCGCATGCGACCAAGCTGGGGACGCTCATACCGAAACATGGGGCCCATCGTGAAAAGACGGCTCACCGGCTCGCGACTAAACAGCGAGGCGTCAAGAAAAGCGCGCATGACGCCGGCCGTGGCTTCCGGGCGCAACGACAAAGAACGCCCTTTACGATCAGAAAAAGTGTACATTTCTTTTTGTACAACATCAGTTTCCGAACCGATGGAGCGCGAAAAAAGTTCGGCAAATTCCAGCACAGGCGTGCGCAACTCCATAAAACCATACCGGGAGAACACAGCTCGCGCGCAATCTTGCATGCGTGTAAAGACATCGCTTTCCGGCGGAAACATATCCGCAAACCCTTTAATGCGCGTCACCCGCGACATACGTCCCCTCTTTGACGGTAAACCGGATAAAATCAACCGGGAAGAGCTCCGCAAATGGTTTCAAAACGATATTTGCCGCACTCCTCACAGGGCAGGGGATAGTTGCCAGTAAAACAGGCAAGACAATAGTTATCTGACTGCATAACAGCATGCAACAGCCCGTCAACACTTAAATAATGTAAAGAATCCACATCAAGCCGTCTGATTATTTCCTCCAAGGAATGTGTGGCCGCAATCAATTCCCCCTTCGAGGAAAAATCTATGCCATAGTAACAGGGAAATTTTACAGGGGGGGAACTGATGCGGATATGCACTTCACGCGCGCCGAGTTCGCGCAGTTTTTTAACGCGCGTTATCATAGTTGTGCCGCGCACGATTGAATCATCAACTATACATATGCGCTTGCCGTGTATCATGGGACGCACGGGATTGATTTTAACACGAACTCCGAAATTGCGCATGCTCTGGCTTGGCTGAATAAAAGTGCGTCCAACATAATGATTGCGTATCATAGCGTGTTCGTAGGGCAACTCAACGCATTGGGCAAAACCCACTGCCGGATAAACGCCAGAATCCGGAAAAGGTAAAATAAAATCCACATCAGGCGCCGATTCACAGGCAAGCTGCCAACCCATGCGCTTGCGGCAAAGGTAGACCTGCTCGTCAAAGACATAGGAATCAGGCCGCGCAAAATAAATGAGCTCAAAAATACACTGACTGGGGCTCTGCGGCAACAGATCGCACAAGCGCTCGCTACGCTCGTCCCGTTCATCCACAATATACATCTCACCCGGCGCAATAGGACGTTGATACTCGGCTTCCAGCAAATCAAAGGCGCAGGTTTCCGAGGCGAAAACAGGGCTTGCGTCAAGACGCCCCAGCGCCAAAGGATGAAACCCCTGCGGATCACGGACAGCAATAAGGGTGGAACCGGAGAGCACAAGCAGACAATACGCGCCTCGCACTCTGGCGCACACCTCGCGCACGGCATTAGGCAACTCATGTTCTCGCAAAGCAAGGACAAGCAGATGCACGAACACCTCAGTATCATTGCTGGTGGAAAAAATGCTGCCCGCATTTTCCAGTTCGTCACGCAGAGCCTGCGTATTAATCAGATTGCCGTTGTGGGACACAGCAATGGTCTGACCTCTGTAACGGACTAGAAAGGGTTGGGCGTTGCGCAGTTCAGAAACGCCGGTGGTGGAGTAGCGTACATGCCCGATGGAAATACGGCCCTGCAGGCGGCGCAAATCCGCTTCAGAAAAGACATCAGGCACAAGGCCCATGCCTTTGTGTTCATATACCGTGTTGTTGTCTAGCGTGACAATGCCGGCGCTTTCTTGGCCCCTGTGCTGCTGGGCGTAAAGACCGAAATATGCAAGCCGCGCCGCGTCCTCATGGTCGTAAATGCCAAAAAGGCCGCATTCATGCCGTATCATAAAACTATCTCCAGCACACAACATGCTATTTAATTTTTTTCGCAAATGCGCAATGCGATTGTCTATGACGGCGCAGACACGCTGCAAGGCCATGAAAATTTTACCCAGCTCACTGTCCAGAAGTCTGCTGGGCGAGGTCGCACTTTCGAACGAGTGAACGTGATGTCATCGCCGCCCAAAGAGCTAATGTGAAAAGCAAACAAAACGGGACAGCGCCGACCGCAATATCAGTTCGCATCTCCCCGATCCATATCGGTGAAGCCGTCAACGACGATCTGCGACACATTTTCGTCATCGGCTTTTAGTATCTGACCACCCTCATCCACACGGTCAAAGCCCATAACGCACGCGCCGCCGTCCAGACGCACCAGCATAACACCCTGTGTTGCCCGCCCCATACTACGCACTTCGTCCACTCCTATGCGCACAACCTTGCTCGCTGAAGTGAGCAGCACAAGGCCGTCATTGTCCCGCACAGGCATGGCACCCAGCACTTTGCCTGTTTTTGCGGTTACCTTGAAATTGGCCACTCCCTTGCCACCACGCGACTGCAGACGGTACAAATCCACACTGGTACGCTTGCCATAACCGTTAGCAGAAATGGACATGATTTCCGTGCTCTGATCAGGCTCTTTCAGGACGACCACGGCCACCACGCAATCTTTTCTGCGCAAGGCAATGCCCTTGACACCCGTAGCCACACGGCCCAGCGGACGCAAATCACCGCAGGCAAAACGTATAGCAAGACCGTCGGCCGTAGCGAGTACAATATGGCTGTCCATGCGTATGGGGCGCACAGCCACAAGCTCATCGTCTTTCCGAAGCCCCACAGCCATGATGCCTGTTTTGCGGCAACGCGCATAGAGTGAAGCGGCGGAACATTTCACCATGCCGCGTCGCGTTACAAAGAGAAAATATTTGTCGTCGGCAAATTCGCGCAGGGCCAGCACCGTTGTGACCCATTCACCCTCTTCCAGCGGCAAAATGTTGTTAATGTGCACGCCCTTGGCCGTACGACTGCCATCGGGCACCTGATGTGCCTTGAGCTGGAGCATGCGTCCCCTGTTGGTAAACAGGCAAAGATATTGATGGTTTGTTGTAGTCAGAAATTCCTGTACATAATCGCCCTCAGAAATAAGCAGCGCGGTTATGCCCTTGCCGCCGCGCTTCTGCTGCTGGTAATTTTCAAGATTGGTACGCTTCATATAGCCGCGCCGAGAGAGCGTGATCACCACTTCTTCATCCGGTATCAAATCTTCAATATCAATGCCGGTCAACGCTTCTGTCAGGACTTCCGTGCGGCGCGGCGTAGCAAATGTTTCGCGTATTTCACGCAACTCCCGTTTGAGCTCGTTGCGGAGTACTTCCGGATTATCCAGCACAGATCTGAAAAATTCGATCTTGCCCAAAAGTTCATTATACTCATTTTGCAATTCTTCGCGTTGTAGGCCGGTAAGACGCTGCAGACGCATTTCCAGAATGGCTTTGGCCTGGACTTCAGAAAGAGAAAACGCGCGCATGAGGCTGAGACGGGCTTCCTCAGGGCTTGCAGAAGCGCGGATAAGCGCAACCACCGCGTCAATATTGTCTATGGCGATTTGCAGGCCTTCCAGTATATGCGCCCGCGCCTGCGCCTTTTCAAGATCAAAACGTGTGCGCCGTATAACCACTTCACGCCTGTGGTCGACAAAATGGCCCAAGGCAGTTTTGAGGGTCAGCAATTGAGGCCTGTTTTCCGCCACAGCCAGCATATTGATGCCGAAGCTTGTTTCCAGCGACGTGAATTTATACAGGGAATTGATGACAATATCGGCAATAACCCCGCGCTTCAAATCAATGACAATGCGAATGCCGTTGCGGTCAGATTCGTCACGCAAATCCGCAATGCCGTCAATTTTGCGGTCATTGACCAAAGCGGCGATTTTTTCCACAAGGCTTGATTTGTTCAGAGCAAAAGGAATTTCTTTAATAACAATAGACTGTGCGCCCTTTTTACGCTCTTCCAGCTCAACTCGACCACGCACTTTCACCGTGCCGCGGCCGGTGTGGTAGGCGTCCGAGAGGGCCTTGCCGGCATAGACAAAGCCATAGGTGGGGAAATCCGGCCCTTTGACGAATTCCATGAGATCGTCAACGCTGCATTGAGGGTTATCAAGCAGCAGTTGCAACGCGCCGCACAATTCCCCCAGATTGTGAGGGGGAATCTTGGTGGCCATGCCCACGGCAATTCCGGAAGAACCGTTAAGCAACAGATTGGGAACCTTGGTCGGCAAAACAGAGGGCTCCAGCAGGGTGTTGTCGTAATTCGGTCTGAAATCCACCGCGTCCTTGTCAAGGTCGTTCAAAAATTCCTGGGCAAGGCGCGACATACGCACCTCAGTATAGCGCATTGCCGCCGGGGCGTCGCCATCCACAGAACCAAAATTCCCCTGACCGTCAACCAGAGGGTCGCGCATGGAAAAATCCTGGGCCATGCGCACTAGGGCGTCATAAACTGCGGAATCGCCGTGCGGGTGATATTTGCCTATCACATCACCCACAATACGCGCAGATTTTTTATGCGGCCGGTTATAGTTGTTGGCGAGTTCATGTTGGGCAAACATAATGCGCCGGTGTACAGGCTTCAGTCCGTCGCGTGCGTCCGGAATGGCGCGTCCGATAATGACCGAGAGCGAATACTCCAGATAGGATTTGCGAAGTTCTTTTTCTATGCTGACTTGCGGTTTGTCTGACACGTTTTCCTCGAAATGCTGAAAATATCAAATGTAGATGTGGGATGCTGGCGATGCTAAATATCCAGATCTTGAACCGCCAGAGCATTACGTTCAATAAAAATACGGCGCGGCTCAACGCGATCGCCCATTAATTCAACAAAAGCGTCGGAAGCCTCATTGGCGTCTTCCACAGAAACCTGCAGAAGCACACGATG
The DNA here is from genome assembly GCF_002355955.1 of Candidatus Desulfovibrio trichonymphae. Classification (NCBI taxonomy): domain Bacteria; kingdom Pseudomonadati; phylum Thermodesulfobacteriota; class Desulfovibrionia; order Desulfovibrionales; family Desulfovibrionaceae; genus Desulfovibrio; species Candidatus Desulfovibrio trichonymphae. Next base: position 1,281,163 of record NZ_AP017368.1, read on the forward strand.
TTGCGGATTCATAGTCGTTTCCCAAAGCTGGTCGGGGTTCATTTCGCCAAGGCCCTTATAGCGCTGAATGTTAATGCCCTTGCGGGCTTCGTCCAGCACAAGACGCAACAGCGTAAAAACATCCTGCGCCTTTGTTTCTCCCTCCTTGCGGCGCATGCCAAATGCAAGGCCGCCGCACGCATCGCGCAGATCGGCAAATGTTTGCCAAGCCTGTTTATACATGCGTGACGTAAAAAATTCCATGCCGCGCCGCGTTTGATGAGTGCCGGCATTTTCAAAAACGGCGAACAGTCGCTCTTCATCATCTTCCTCACTACGTTCGCGCTCCAGCGTCAGCTGATAACCGCTTTCCTCAAGCCAAGCTATGAATTCACTGTTCTGATCTTCCAGCATGCCGGCTTCCACCCGCACAGGGTAAGTGGTTAGAGCCAGGAAAAGATTGCGTGGAACACCGGCTATTTCCGCGTCCGCAGCGCGTGCCTCCAATTTTTCTATCTGCCGCATCAAGGCGACAAGATCAGTGCCGGTAAACAGCTTGCCGTTGCGTGCAACCGCGCTTACATCATCGCTGACGCGCGTCAATAAAAACGCGTTCAATTCAGCGTCGTCCTTTATAAATTTTTCCATACGCGAATTGTGCACGCGGTAAAGCGGCGGCTGCGCGATATACACAAAACCGCGTTCCACCATTTCTTGATACTGACGAAAAAAGAAGGTCAAAAGCAAGGTGCGTATGTGCGCGCCATCCACGTCAGCATCTGTCATAATAATGATTTTATGATAACGCAGCTTGTTCAAATCTGTGTCATCCTGGCCGATGCCAGCGCCCATTGCCGTGATAAGGGCTTTAACTTCCTTGTTGGCCAGCATGCGGTCAAAACGGGTGCGTTCAGTATTTAAAATTTTGCCGCGCAGAGGAAGAATAGCCTGATTTTTTGGGTTACGTCCCTGTTTTGCCGAACCACCGGCTGAATCGCCCTCAACAATAAACAGTTCCGATCCCTGTGGATCTTTGCTCTGACAATCAGCGAGTTTGCCGGGTAGAGCGTTGTCTGAAAGCACTCCTTTGCGCCGCACAAGTTCCTTTGCCCGACGCGCCGCATCGCGCGCGCGCGCGGCGTCCACTGCCTTGTCAATAATTAATCTGATATCCTTAGGGTTTTCCTCAAAATATACATTCAAACGGTCGTACACTACATTTGCCACAAGACCCGCAATTTCACTGTTGCCGAGTTTTGTTTTTGTCTGTCCTTCAAACTGCGGCTGCGGTAATTTCACACTGATAACCGAGACAAGCCCTTCGCGTACATCGTCGCCGGACAGCGCCACGCCTTTCAGTTTCTTTGTCAGATCCGGCTGGTTTTTTACATATGCATTGATGGCGCGCGTCAAGGCCGTGCGAAAGCCAACAAGATGCGTACCGCCTTCCTTCGTACGGATATTGTTGGCAAAAGTAAGAATATTTTCTTTGTAACCTGCGTTATATTGCAGAGCAAACTCCACCGTCACGTTGTCCAGCACTCCTTCACCGGCAATAATGGGATGAACGCCCTGTTCGCATGAATTAAGATAATCCACAAACTGGCGTATGCCGCCATCTGCATGAAAAGTATGAATTTCGCTTGTGCGTTCGTCCACGCATTCGATATTCAGACCCTTATTGAGATAGGCGAGTTCCTCAAAACGCTTTTTCAGAGTTTCATAAGAAAATTCAAGAATTTCAAATAGTTCTTCATCCGGTTTGAACCTAACTGTTGTGCCATGGCCGTCAACATCTTCACCTATCACGCTCAGTTGATCCTGCGGCACGCCCCGCGCGTAATGCTGACGGTAACGCTTGCCGTCCCGGCGCACAGTAACAGTCAATGTTTCAGAAAGAGCGTTCACACAGGAAACACCGACACCGTGCAGTCCGCCGGAAACCTTGTAGCTTGCATTGTCAAACTTGCCGCCGGCATGCAGTTTTGTCATCACTACCTGCACAGCAGGCACGCCTTCCTTTGGATGTATGTCTACAGGTATGCCGCGTCCATCATCACGCACGGTAACGCTGTTGTCGGCGTGCAGCATGACCGTAATACGCGAACAAAAACCGGCCATGGCCTCATCAATGGAATTATCCACCACTTCATATACAAGATGATGCAGACCACGCGCGTCTGTTGAGCCGACATACATTGCCGGACGTTTGCGCACGGCGGAAAGCCCTTCCAGAACGGTGATGGAAGCGGCATTGTACGCTCCGCTATCAGAATATTCCTCTGTCATCAAACTTCTTCCTCGCTGTAATACACATCATCAAGAATTTTCATCGGCATAATAATAACTGTATAATCGCCATCTTCTACACCGCGAACGCCGCATGGGCCTTCCGCACTCGTCATTATCAATTCTACCTTTTCTGAAACAAAATGCCCAAGCACATCCACAAGATTACGCGTGGGAAAGGCTATCCGTGCGATATCTCCTTTGAAAGTCACTTCCAGACTTTCACTGGCTGAACCGGTATCCTGCCCCTGGGCTGTCATTTGTACTTCATTTTCCATGAAATCCATATAGGTGGAACGGTCGCTTTCCGTATTAAAAATCAAAATACGGCTCAAAGCCTCCATGCCTTCCTTGCGGTCCACGGTAACAAGACTTGCGTTTTCATCAGAAAGTTTTGCTATAAAAATAGTGTAGTCAGGGTATGCATATGTGGCACGCGGCAGACTTAACATTTCTTTACCGTCCATAGTGCGCAAACACAGACGGTTGTCTGTGAAATTAAATTCTATGTCGTCCGCGCCAAGCCATTTTTTCACATCCTGCAAATATTTTTTATAAATCAAAATGCCTTGTTCCGGCAAACGCGTCGCCAAATCATCATGAAGAAAAGAAACAAGCGCAAGCTGATGCCCGTTCAAGCCGCACACATCTATGCGCCCGTTGCCAACCGGCTTCATGTACAGGCAGGCAAGTCCCTCATCGTTACTATCTTCAATGCAAAAATCCACCCTTTCCAGTAATTCCCGCAAAAAATCACCGGACCAGGCAACGGCGTTTTCTTCCGGAAAAACAACAAAATTTTGAAACCATTCCGCATTGTTAACAGGAAGCTTATACACGCGCCTGCCCTGTTCCATTAGCAAATTTCCGGCATTATTATCAAGGGTTATGCTTATTTTTCCTGGAGGAAGCTGACGCACAAGATCAACAAAAGCTCGTCCCTGCACGCCGATAATCCCCGTTTCAGAAACATCCGCAGGATATCGGCCTGTAAATTCAATATCGGCGTTTGTAGACATGACAAAAAGACTGTCATGTTCGGCCTTGAGCCATAAAGACCGCAAATATGCAGTGCCTGTTTTGGCAGGAATAATTGCCCCGGCTTTTTGCAGACCCTCAATAATTTCTTCTTTGTTAACTGTAAATTTCATAGTATTTTTCCTTATTATTATTGTGTGTTTTTTTGTTCCTTACATTAATAGCATACTGAAATTAAAAAGAAATTTATGGCGGTTCAAGGTGAAAGCAAGTAACGTCGCGCACAAAAGGCCATATTTTTTCAGAGTAAGCTCCTTTTATTGTAAATTTTGTTCCATTTCTGTGACAATTTTGTTCACATCTTTGTTCGCAGGGATAATTTTTTTAATTTTATTTACAGCATAGATGACGGTACTGTGATCTCTGCCTTCAAATGCCTGTCCGATTTCCTCATAGGAAAGGTGTAATTTTTGTCTGCAGAGATACATGGCTGTTTGTCGCGCAGTGACAATATCCGGACGGCGTTTTTCGCTCAAAATGTCGTCAGCCCGCAGATTGAAGGCATGGGCCACTTTGTTTAGTATTTTTTGACAATTGATAGGTTTGTATATTCCGCCTGTATGGACGATGTTTTCCATATCCGCCACTGTGGGGGTTTTTTTGTGAATGCTGATAAAGGCTTTTATTTTCAGCAGAAAACCTTGCAAAAGGCGAAAGCCTGTGCAACGTTGTGCGAGAAAAAGACACTGTTCACGGCTTAAGTTTATTTTTTTTTGCTTGCACAGCGCGCGCGTATAACGCAAGCGTACTTCCATGTCAGGTTCAGTCAATTCCATAACAATGCCGCATTCTAGACGCGAACATAGCCGTTCTTCCAGCAATTTCAGAATGCCTGCCCTGCCGGAGCAGGCAATGGCGATCTGCCTGCCCTGCCCTTCCGTGTAGTTGGGGCAGGACTCGAGCAGAACAGTTAAAATATGCTGGTATTTTTTTTGTTCTGTGATCTCCTGCAGATCGTCTAGTAACAGCGCGCTGCATTGTCGCCAGAAAATTTCTGGGCGCATTGCCCAGTGTGTATTTTCAGAGCAAAACCGCGCAGCATTGCTGTAAATGATTTGTCCGGGCAGGCTTTTTTGTTTAAAAACTGTGGACAGCGTTTGTAGAAGGTGGCTTTTGCCGACACCTACAGGTCCGCAGACCGTAAAGGGGTTATAGGCTTCTCCGGGATTGCTGTTGGCTATTTCTGTGATTGCAGCCAAAGGGAAAGCGTTTTTTGCATTACATAAAAATGTGTCAAACGGATTTTTTTCATTGCTGTCTGATGTGTCTGTCAACATAAGTATATGTGGCTGCTGCCTGTGTTTGGTTTTGTAAAGTAAAAAATGTTTTTACTCTTTTTTTTTTTTGGAAACAAGTCTTGCTGTGTTTGTGTCGTTGTAGTCAACCTTCTGGTTTTGCGTGCATTGCTGTCAGATGGACATGAGGCTTTGTTACGAATATAGTAGATTTTAATGAGAAGGCCTTTAATTTCCCCCCCCCTGCTTTTTTTTCTTGCGGGTTTATTTTTTTTTGTGTCTGCAGGTCAAAATTCAGCTTTTGAAACAAGCTGGGAACCAGCTGTCAGAGAAGTTCAACTGTCTGATTTTGTTCCGCCAACAACGGTGAAACAAGATAATGCGAAACAAACCGTCCTTGCGGTCAAATCTGTAAACAAGCCAACACCGCAAAGCGGCAACGAAGCCATTGTCAAAGGTGTTGTGGAAAAAGGCGACACTGTTGGCAAAATTCTGGAAGAAACGGCCGGCAAAAATGTGTACCCATATATAAGCGCGGCGCGTCAGGTTTTTCCCCCGCTGGCGTTTCGTGAAGGGCGTTCCTATGTTGTCGTTACAGATGCGGCCACCGGCCTCGTCAAACGTTTTGAGTATGAAATAGACATGCGCCGCCGTCTGGTGGTCGAAGGCCTTGAAAACCCTGTGGCGCGGGTGGAAGCTATAGAATATGTTACTTTGCTTTCTGTTGTTGAAGCCGTTATCAATGACAATCTTTTTCAGGCCGTGGCCGATGTTGGTGAAAGCCCTCAGCTCGCCTTACAGATTGCGGAACTTTTCGGAGCTGAAATAAATTTTATACGTGATCTTCAGGAAGGAGATTCTTTTGCCGTTCTGCTTGAAAAACGCTGGCGTGAAGGCGAATACAGGGGTTATGGCCGCATTTTGGCAGCCACTTTCATCAATCAGGGCAAACTGTTTGAAGCTTTTCTTTTCCGCGACGGGAACAACAGAGCTCAGTATTACAACCACAAAGGGGAAAATTTGCGTAAAACCTTGCTACAGGCGCCTTTGGCGTTTACCCGCATAACTTCACGATTTACCATGCACCGCAGACATCCCATTCTTGGGGTGAACCGCCCGCATGAAGGTGTGGATTACGCCGCTCCGACCGGTACGCCCGTCAAAGCCGTTGGTGATGGCACTGTTGTGCAAAAGGCTTGGTCCGGCGGGTATGGTAATCAGATTATCATCAAGCATATGGCCGGGCTGGAATCCATGTATGGCCATCTTTCCGGCTATGCCAGGGGACTGCAAACAGGGTTGCACGTGCGGCAGGGCCAGGTGATAGGCTTTGTGGGAAGTACGGGCCTGGCGACAGGCCCGCACCTGGATTTCCGCTTGCGACAAGGCGGCAGATTTATCAACCCTGTCAAAGCTGTCAACCCGCGCGGCGAGCCTGTTTCTGCAGCGCGTAAAGGCGAATTTGAAAAAACGGCGGCCGAAGAGCTGGCTTTGTTGAACGGCGCAAAGCCGCTGGCCGGATATACGATCGAGAGCCTTGTGCCGGAGCGTTTTGAGGTGCACAGGAAGGCCACGTCTGACGAAGGTTCATACAAGTCCGAGCGTAAAACAAAACGCCGACATAAAACAAATTGACATCTGCTGGCGTCGCTTATGTTAGCGATATAAACTCTTGTTGCGGTCATTTTGTGTGGGCAGCTACGCCCAACAACGTCTTTTGCCGTATCAAGGTAAGGTGCGGTGCCTACATCCGGTCGTGTTGAAGACCGCCATCGCCAGCCCAATGGCTTGTGTTCGGGCATGTGAAGTCGTTCATCAGTTGTGGCATGGTTGTTTTATTGCGTGTTCCACATGTGGATTCCTCAGAATGGAAGCATGGTTCATGCAGAAAATAAGAGCGTGTTGCATTTTTTGCTTTTTAACCAGTGAGGGATATTTTGGCCGCAAAGGCCGCCGCGCCGAATCCGTTGTCAATATTTACCACAGCAACGCCGGGCACGCATGTGCACAGCATGGTTGAGAGAGCCGCAAAGCCGTCCGCGCCCACACCGTATCCTGTAGATGTCGGCACGGCTATCACCGGAGCTTTTGTCAGCCCCGCCAGCACGCCGGGCAGCGCTCCTTCCATGCCGGCCACAGCAATAACGGCCTTTGCCTTGCGTAGCGCCGCAATATGCGGCGTGAGCCGGTGCAGGCCAGCTACGCCCACATCCGTCACAAGGCCTGCATTCCGGTTTAAAAATGCCAGAGAACCGAAGGCTTCCAGCGCCACAGGCATGTCTGACGCACCGGCTGAAACAATCAGTATGTCGCCACTCTGCGGCCAGGGGGGCGGTATGGCGTTGGCAAAGCGCGCCGGGGCGTTGACTGCAAAAAGGCCGGCTTGAGGCCAATAATCTCCCTCAGGAAAGCGCGACGTCAGGCTCAGCCCCTGTGCCGCGCTGACGCGGCTTGCGAGAGCCGGGCCGGCAAGGGAAAGACCCTCTACTGCGGCCAAAAGCATGTCTTCGCTTTTGCCTTGCGCAAAAACCACTTCTCCGATGCCGGTGCGCGTTCCGCGCTCCGGGTCAAGCGTGATGCCGGTTGTAAGTTCGGCCAGCGTGGCGCGCACGCTGTCGACGTATGTCTGTTCCAGAGCTTCGTCCGGTGAAAGACTGCCCTCAGCCGTCAGAGTGAGTATACGGCGCAGAACGTTTTTTTCCATGCCCTCTCTCGTAGTATGCGCACAGCAAAATGTAAACAGTTTTTCGCTGTTCACGAGTGAGATAAGATGTTACGGGATATATTGAAAGGAAAAGTGCAACAGCGTTACACTCAGACTGCTGACAAAGTCCCTATTTTACCCGACAGGGATTTTTTTCTAGCCATAGTCTTTGTGTTAGGCAATAGTATGCAAAAAGAAGCAACAATCCTTGTCCCAAGGTAAAGCACGCATAGTCTGTTTGCTTATCCTTGACGTGCTTGTGTACTGGTGTGAGAGAGTATTTCCGCTTCTTGAATGGCGATTATTTTCCTTTGAAGAAAAGCATATATTACTTCTGGGGGATGTCTGCTTATTTACGGATAAGTTCTGAGTCTGATGGAAAGAGCCGTTTGCGTAGAGCCAAAATTTAGATACGTTGCCTTGGCGGCATTCCATAGTCATCTTGACAGGGGCAGTGCGCTTGTGCACAATTTTTTGCAAATTCCCGTATGATTCGAGAAGGGTTATTGCATCCGGCGCAATTATTTTGCAGGGAGTATGCAGAGGCAGAGAAGTTATGCCGATAGACTCATTGATAACTGCGCCGCGCAAGCTCGCACCCTGTATTGTCCTCATCGGGATGGCAGGTGCCGGTAAATCTACTGTGGGGGAGGCGATCGCGCGTGCGCTGGACTGGGCTTTTCTGGACAGCGACTCCATAATAGAAGCTATATACGGCGCGCGGCTGCAGACAATAGCCGATGCGCTCGGCAAGGACGCCTTTATTGACGCCGAATGCGAGATAATCCGCTCTCTGCGTATTAACCGCACCGTCATCGCCACCGGCGGCAGCGTGGTTTACAGAGATGCCGCCATGCGCCACCTGACTGCTCTCGGGCCGCTTGTGTATCTTGACGCGCCCTTTGTCGTCATAGAAAAACGCGTTGCTGCCAAACCCGACCGCGGACTCGCTATTGCGCCGGGAGAGTCGCTGGCCGACCTTTTTTATGAACGCGCAGATCTGTATAACGCTTGGGCGCCGTTTCACTGCGCAGTGCATGCAGACAGCCCCGGGGAATGCGCCAGGCGCATTATCAGGGATCTGCCTCCGGAAGTGGTGCGGGGATAGCGGCCGCCCCCAGGTATCATTGCCCTAGAATTGCCAGGTTTTGCCGTCAAAGTTGATCAGTTCTGTGATGTTGCGCTTACCCACCTGTTTGCAGGGCGCGGAAAGGGCTGCATTTTTATTGGGGCCGCGGCATTCGTATATGTTCTCCTGATACCGTATGGCGCCCACATAATGCCCGGCGTTCGTTCCGGGGCGCATTTCCATGGCGACGTTTACAATGTCCACTTCAATATAAGCGGCCACATACTCTTCGCCCTCCATCTTTACTTCTTTGGAAGATTTGTGGGGCATGACGGTTCTGGCCGCCTGGGCTGTCAGCTTGTGTGCCGTCACTTCTAGAGCGGCACGAATTTCCGCCTCTGTTTTGGCAGACGTTTTTGTGGCTTTGTGGGCTTTTGGGGGTGTTTCGGGCGCCGGCGTGGGTTTTACCGCAGCGCTGCCCAGCGCTGCGGCAGTTTTTGGTGCGTCAGCGTCATTGGCGCCGGAAGAGACACAGCCGGTCACAAGAGCAAAGCTGAGAAGAATCAGAAATAGAAAATTGCGCATGGCGTTCCTCAACCGCGCCGGTAACCACTTAGTCGAAGGAAACTTCGGTGCGGCGGTTCATGTGGCGGCCTTCTTCAGTCTTGTTGTCGTACTTGTAGGATTTGCCCTTGCCGATGACGGTCAAGCGGCTTGAAGGAACATCCTGTTTGGACAGATAGCCATTCACGGCGCTGGCGCGGTTTTGCGAGAGCTTCTGGTTGTAAGCGTCGGATCCAATGTAGTCTGTCCAGCCGGTCAGACGCACCTGTCTGTTAGGGTTGGCCTTGATGAGAGATGCGGCTTCGTTCAGAATGGCGATGGCCTTGTTGTCCAATGTGTAGGCATTAAAAGCAAAGTTTACGCCACGCAGCACGATGACGTCCGCGTCACGGCAGAAGACGGAAAGAACAAAGCGTTCCACAGCGGCATCGCTTGTGGCCAGTTCTTCAGCGCGCACCAGCACGCTTGACGGATTCATGGCCGCTATGGCCTTGACGGTGGCTTCGCCGTTTTTCGTGTCAGCCAAAGAAATGATGTGAATAACAAGATTGCGCTGGCTCGCATACACCTGACGGGCCACTTCAACCAGATCCGTGCCGCGGTTGTTGTCGCCGTCGGTCACGAGAATGAGAGCGGCGTCGCGCTTTATGCTGGAGAGAAAGGGTTCATACTTCTGGATGCTGTCGCCCATTGTGGTCATGCGTCCGAAAATTTGGAACCCGGAACGCAGCTTTTTGATGCCGGCCGCCAAAGAAGTGCGATCCCACTGGCCTTGGGGAATCAGTGTGCTGTTGGGCGACATGGTGTGCAGGCCGCCGTTGTAATCCAGCGCAGGAATGGCCGCGTTGACGCGCGTGAGCGCGGTTTTGGCCACAATGATTTTATCCTGTTTCAACTGCTTGTGCTGCACCATCATGGAACCGGAATAGTCCACGACAAAATCAAAGCTTTCAATTTTTTTGTTGCACAACGGGGCTGCGGCCGCGACGGCGGCATAGCCTAAAACAAGAGCCGTAGCAAGAACAAGAAGATGAAAAGATTTCATACTGCCTCCCAAGGTGTGTGGTTTGTGGATATTTTTACCAGCTAGCCGTATTGCCTTATCCGGCAGAAACAACATAAATGCCAATATCTTCATATTTGTCATATTCGTCTTCCAAACAAATTGCAAGACATAATTGCACGGCATCCAGAGCATGTATAGACCCGCCTCCTGCGTCAAGGATTTTTTGAACTGACGGTATCGAATGCTATCCATAGTATTCTGCATCATTGCAGGGAATTTTCCAGGTGCCATGTTGATATCCGCACTATGGCTCCCAATCAATCGACAGGTCTTTTGAAGATATTTGCCCTCGGTCTGGGTTTCCCAGATGATCCGACCGTAGTTCATCAAACCCCGATTCGCATTGGTATGGACGTAAAATCACTCCGCTGGCTTAAGGGTCGCGATAACTCGAGAGGTTACAAGATGTTGCCTTCACTGTAAGATAGCCTGAAAATCTCCACTGAATTCATTCCATTTTATTGATCAATTCCGTCATATTCCGCTCATATTTTTTTGCGGCTCAGCTTCTTGTTGGAGATTTTGCGTCACTTGTCGTCAGCCAGAAAAACTTGAAAGCGTTCTTGGCAATGTCCAGTCCGATGAACTATGCTCTATTCATGACCTGCCGCCATATTTTGGCGCCCATTATAATTGGGAGCCATAGTGCGGATATCAACATGGCACCTGGAAAATTCCCTGCAATGATGCAGAATACTATGGATAGCATTCGATACCGTCAGTTCAAAGATTCTTGACTCGGGGGCGGCTAATACCTTGGGCGCTTCAGATGCACGCATTGACAGGCAATCGGTAATAAGATATACTGATTAATTATAGCTTAAATAAATATATTAGTCAGGTTATGGTGGGGCATGTTTACAAATCGCGGCAAGGCGCTGACCTTTGACGATATTCTGCTTGTCCCAAGGCATTCTGAAATAACTCCCGACGCGGTGGACATCAACACTTGGCTCACCCCTTCCATTCCGTTGCGCATTCCGCTGCTCTCCGCCGCCATGGACACCGTGACGGAATCGGCCATGGCTATCTCTATGGCGCGCATGGGAGGTATAGGCATCATTCATAAAAATATGTCTGTGGAAAAACAGCGGATTGAAGTCGAACGGGTGAAAAAAAGCGAAAGCGGCATGATTCTTGACCCGGTGACGATTGCTTCGCACAGCTCCGTTCAAGAGGCGCTGGAAGTCATGGCCGATTTCCACATTTCCGGCCTGCCCGTGGTGGACGATGACTGCCTTGTGGGCATTCTCACAAACAGGGACGTCCGTTTTGTGGAAGACGCCCAGGCAGTGCGTGTGGCCGACGTAATGACCAGTTCCAAACTTGTCACCGTGCCTATGGGCACCTCGCTGGAAAACGCCAAGCGCCACCTGCACGAACACCGCATAGAAAAACTGCTTGTCGTGGATGAAAACAAGCGCCTGCGCGGCCTGATCACAATGAAAGACATAGACAAGGTGCAAAAATACCCCAACGCTTGCAAAGACGACAAGGGCCGCCTGCGCGTCGGTGCCGCCATAGGCATCGGCAGGGACAGTGAACAGCGGGCCGGACAGCTTCTGGAAGCCGGGGCCGACGTACTGGTGCTTGATTCCGCCCACGGGCATTCCCTGAATGTGCTGAACGCCATCCGCGCTGTCAAGGCGAGCTTTCCCCGTTGCGAGCTTGTCGCAGGTAATGTGGCAACGTATGAAGGCGCGCGCGCCATTTTAGAGGCCGGGGCCGACAGCGTGAAAGTGGGCATCGGGCCAGGCTCCATCTGCACAACGCGCATTGTGGCCGGCGTGGGCGTGCCGCAGGTAACGGCAGTGATGGACGCAAGCCGCGCCGCGCGAGAGATGAACTGCTGCTGCGTGGCTGACGGCGGCGTCAAGTTTTCCGGCGATATTGTCAAGGCACTGGTCATGGGCGCGCATTCGGTGATGATAGGCTCGCTGTTTGCCGGCACAGAAGAGAGCCCCGGCGAAATCATTCTCTACCAAGGGCGCACCTATAAAATTTATCGCGGCATGGGCTCCATTGACGCCATGAAAGAGGGAAGCAGCGACCGTTACTTTCAGGAACGCAGCAAAAAGCTGGTGCCTGAAGGCATTGTGGGCCGCGTGCCTTACCGTGGGCCGGTTATGGAAGCCGTGTATCAGCTGACGGGCGGCCTCAGGTCCGGTATGGGCTATGTGGGGGCAAAAAATCTGGAAGACCTTTTCCACAACACCACGTTCTGCGAAATTTCCGCCGCAGGCTTGCGGGAAAGCCACGTCCACGACGTCATCATCACTAAGGAAGCCCCCAATTACCGCATAGACAACTAGCGTTCTGAACGCCTGTTGCACAATGACCAAAGGCGATTGCAGCAAGTTATAATGCGTCAAAAGCACGTTGTGCGCAACGTGATGCATCAGGGGATGCGGCCATGCCCCACAGCAAAGTTGTTATTATCGACTACGGTTCCCAAGTCACCCAGCTTATCGCCCGTAGGGTGCGTGAGGCCGGGGTGTATTCCGAGATACATTCCTGCGTGACAGGTGCAACGGAAGTGGCCGCGATGAAGCCCACCGCCATTATCCTGTCCGGCGGGCCAGCCAGCGTGGGGGAAGAAGCCGCCCCCGTGTTTGACCCTGGCCTGCTCGCGCTGAATGTGCCCATTCTCGGCATTTGCTACGGCATGCAGCTCCTGGCGCAACATCTGGGGGGCGAACTGGTCATATCCCTGACAAGGGAGTACGGTCCGGCGGACATGCATTTTAAAGCGCCCTGCGCGCTTTGGGATGGGATCAGCGTCGCCAGTTCCACCCGTGTCTGGATGAGCCACGGCGACAAGGTGCTTGTGCCGCCGCCTGGCTTTGTGGTGACGGGCAGTACGTCCACACTGGAAGTCGCGGCCATCGCCGACGAGAACCGCAAAATTTACGCCGTGCAGTTTCATCCTGAAGTGCACCACAGTGCTGACGGCGATCGCATGTTGCGTAATTTCCTATTCCGGGCGGCACGGCTCGTACCGGACTGGACAATGGCTTCTTTTGTGGACAGTGTCGTCAGGGAAATGGCTGAACGCGTCGGCGACAGGCATGTGATCTGCGCTCTTTCCGGCGGCATCGACTCCACAGTGGCGGCTGTGCTGCTCAACCGCGCTATAGGCAACCGGCTGCACTGCATTTTTGTGGACAACGGGCTCTTGCGCCTTGGCGAAGGCAAGGAAATCATTGCTTACCTGTGCGGGCATTTTGACATAAATCTCACTTTTGTGCAGGCGCAGGAGCGCTTTCTCTCCCGTCTGAAAGGAGTGAAAGAGCCGGAGCAAAAGCGTAAAATCATCGGCCGTGCTTTTATTGAAATTTTTGACGAGGAAGCCAGAAAACTGCCGAAGGCGGATTTTCTGGCGCAGGGCACACTGTACCCGGATGTTATTGAATCCGTGTCGCGTAAGGGGCCAAGCGCGGTTATCAAAAGCCACCATAACGTCGGCGGCCTGCCAGAAACCATGAAGCTCAAACTTATTGAGCCACTGCGCGAACTTTTCAAGGACGAGGTGCGCAGGGTGGCGGCGGAACTCGGCATGCCGGACTTTATCGTCCATCGGCATCCCTTCCCCGGTCCTGGCCTTGCCATTCGCGTGCTCGGCGAAGTGACGGAAGAGCGTCTTGCCGTGCTGCGCCGCGCGGACGACATCGTGCAGCAGGAACTGCGCGACTCAGGCTGGTACCGTAAGGTCTGGCAGGGCTTTGCCGTACTTTTGCCCCTGCGCACGGTGGGCGTTATGGGCGATGGCCGTACGTATGAGCATGTTGTGGCCCTGCGCGTGGTAGACAGCGTGGACGCCATGACGGCGGACTGGGCGCGCCTGCCGCCGGAGCTTATTGGGCGCATTTCATCAAGAATCATCAATGAGGTCAAGGGGATCAACCGTGTTGTCTATGACGTGTCCCCCAAGCCACCAAGCACTATCGAGTGGGAGTGAAAGGCCATGTTCGGTATAGGCAGCACGGAATTTCTTGTCATTCTTGTTGTGGCGCTGATTGTGCTCGGCCCGCAAAGCCTTGCCGGCATTTCCCGCTCTTTGGGCAAGGCCTTGGGTGAATTCCGTCGCGTCTCCACAGATTTTCAGCGCACGCTCAATGCCGAGGCGGCAGAGGCAGAAGAGATGCAGCGTAAAAAAGAAAGCGCTGCCGCGTCCGTCGCGGAGCCGCTGGCAGGCAGCCCGCTCGCTGAAGTCCTTGCAAAAGCAGACCTGGAAGCGAACACGAATCGCCCTTCCGCAGGCGGCGACGGCACAGCATGAGCAGTAAAGACGCGCTGCAGCAAAACGCGTCTGACGCAGGCGGAGCATCCGATGCGAACGCCGCCGAAGACTTTACGGAAAACGTTTTTTCCGGGCCGGAATGGCGGTCGGACGCCCCCTTAAGCGAAGATGACATTGAAAGCGCCGCTTCACACAGCGACAGTCCGGTCGGTTTCGCTCAGGATTCCGCGGGTGGGCCACCGCCGTCCGCTCCTTATGTGACGGATGCCGTGCAGCCGGCTTCCGCAGACACGCTGGCGACACGCGCGGATGACCTTCCGGCCGGGCAGAAGAAAAGCCTCGCCTCGAAGATGACCCTTATGGAACATCTCTTCGAGTTGCGCGTGCGTCTTGTGCGCTGCTGCATTGCCGTGGGGCTTGCCTTTTTTGTCTGCTGGTCGGTGGTGAACCCCATTTTCGACACGCTGGTCAACCCGCTGTTGGCCGTTTTGCCGGCCAATTCCACAGCCATATACACCACGCTACCGGAGGGCTTTTTCACGCGCATGTTCATTGCCTTTGTGGGCAGCCTGTTTCTGGCCAGCCCAGTCATTTTTTACCAGATGTGGTGTTTTATCGCGCCGGGGCTGTACGATGAGGAAAAACGCTTCATCATCCCCATCGCCTTGGTTTCCGCCTTCTTCTTTACCGCCGGGGGATCGTTCTGCTATTTTGTGGTTTTTCCCTATGCATTCAGTTTTTTTGTGGGCTTTTCCACAGAATCCATTGTGATTATGCCGAAAATCAGCGACTATCTGGACTTTGTGCTCAAACTGATTTTGGCCTTCGGCCTGATTTTTGAAATGCCGCTTTTCGCCTTTTTCTTGGCACGCATGGGTCTGGTCACAGCGGTCATAATGCGCAAAGTCAGGCGGTACGCCGTGCTGACCATTTTTATCGTTGCCGCCATTTTAACCCCGCCGGACGTGGTTTCTCAACTACTGATGGTTTGTCCCATGCTTATGTTGTATGAGGTGAGCATACTTGTGGCATCCGCCTTCGGCCGTGGCGGCGTAAAGTCGAATGCCGGAGAAGACAAAGCGGAAGAGAAGCAATATAGCCGATCCCGGCGGCTGCGGCCGTTATGACGTACAATATGTCTGTTTCAGGTAACCCCACGGAGGAATCCATGAAGGCCTGCAAACCCCGTGTATCCGAGCAAGAGCGCGAGAGCGCCGAGACCCGTGTTTCCCTTGTCCTGAATCTGGACGGACAGGGTAAGACAAGCATTGAGACCGGCATCGGCCTGCTCAATCACATGCTTGCCCTGAGCGCCTTTTGGGCCGGCATGGATTTACAGATTGTCTGCGGAGGCGATCTGGCGGTGGACGCACACCACAGCGCCGAAGACGTGGGCCTGACGCTCGGCCGCGCCCTGCTGGACGCGCTGGGCGACAGGAGCGGCATTACGCGTGTGGGCTATGGCCGTGTGCCTATGGATGAGGCGTTGAGTGAAGTCACGCTGGATCTTTCCGGACGGCCTTGGCTGGAATGGCGCGGAGACGACCTTCTGCCGCCAACGCTCGCCGGAGAGGAAAAAGACCTCTGGCGGGAATTTTACAAGGCGTTTGCGAGCAGTGCGCGCTGCAATCTGCACGTTGCGTTTTTGTATGGAAAAAATGGCCACCACCTGCTGGAATCAGCGGCGAAGAGCCTTGGTCTCGCCCTTGGGCAGGCCGTGCGGCTGCAAGGCACAACCATCCGAAGCACCAAGGGAGGTCTTGACTGATGCGTGTTCGATTTATCACAACAATACTTGCGCTTATTTGCTGCTTCGGCGTTCTCGCCTGCGCCCGGCAGGCGCGCAACGCCGGGGAGCCGAGCACAACGGTGCTCGGCCAGATCATCTATGTAGCACCCTTCACCCAGCCTGTCAGCACGAGCGAGCTTATCACAGGATTCATTCCCGAACAGCAGGGCCGCATTCCGCGCGACATGCTGCTCTCGCTGGACGAAAAGCTGCGCGAAGTGCTGACGGCCGATACAAAACGCGGGTGCGCTTGGTTTGCCCGTACGCACGGCATCCCGGATATGACGCGCTTCCACACGTCAGAGCAGCCGCAGGCGCTGCCGCTTTGGGTGGCGTACGGGAAAAAACAGGGGGCAAAGCTTTTGCTGATCCCGCAGGTGCTGAACTGGAATGAACGCGACGGCTCCAACGCCGGTGTTGCCAGGGCGGCCCATGTGCGCGTTGAATTTTTTCTGCTGAACGTGCCCGAAGGCGCGCTGGCGGGGCGTTCTGTTTTTGAGGAAGAGCAGGTAGGCCTGACGGAAAATCTGCTGACGGTCGGCAGCTTTATTCAGCGGCGCGGCGTCTGGGTTACGGCGGATGTTCTGGCGGCGGAAGGCATGCGTAAGGCTGTCAGAGAGTTGGGTTTATGATTCTGTTCCCTGCGGTGGATATACAGCAGGGCAGGGCGGTGCGCCTGAAACAGGGCCGCGCGGGAGAAGCAACCGTTTTTGTTGAAGACCCTGTGCAGGCTGCCCGGATGTGGGAGGAACGCGGGGCCAGATGGCTGCATGTGGTTGATTTGGACGGGGCATTTGCTGGCGTGGCGCAAAGTCGGAACATTGTGCAGAAGATATGCCGCGTGGTCGGCGTCCCCGTGCAACTCGGTGGTGGCATTCGCAACGAGGAAACAGCGCGGGCGTATCTGGATGCGGGCGTGACGCGTCTTATCATCGGCACCTTGGCCCTGGAGGAGCCGGCGGCATTCGCCGCGTTGTGCCGCGCGTTTCCCGGCCGTATAGGCGTGTCGCTGGACGCGGAGGCCGGCCGCCTTAAAAGCCGGGGATGGGTCACGGAGGTAGGTCTTACCGTGGATGAGGCACTGCCGCGTCTTGTCGGGGACGGCGCAGCCTTTGTCATCTATACGGATATTGAACGGGACGGCATGCAGAGCGGGGTTAATATATCCGCATTGACGCATCTGGCGCGGATCTCCCCCATTCCGGCGATTGCGGCGGGCGGCGTGGCCACCTTGGCCGACGTGCAGAAGCTTTACCCGCTGACGCTTGAGACCAGTCTTGTCGGCGCCGTCAGCGGCCGCGCGCTGTATAAGGGCACGCTTGACCTTGCCGAGGCCAACGTCTGGATTGACGTACAGAAAACACGACAGTCTGAACTCTTAGAGCATTTGCTATTGAGAACATCCACAGGTTGCAAACCATCCACATGTGTCGGCCGCGGCAACTGACTTCAAAGTTTTTTCAATTATTTCAAAGAGAGTATCAAAGGTTACACGCCGGCAAACGCAAGCCGGCTCAACAAAGTCTTCATAAAAATCAAACCACTGGCGTTTATCCATAATCCGTCACCGCGCTGACAACGGCCCAGGCCTTGATGCCTTCGCCTTTGCCGATAAAGCCCATTCCCTCTTCCGTGGTTGCCTTCACGTTGACGCTTTCTCTGGGCAGATTCAGCAATCTGGCGATATTGTTGCGTATTTTTTCACGGTAGGGGTCTATGCGGGGCGTTTGTGCTGCAATGGTCATATCTGCGTGTTCGGGATGCATTCCCGCTTCCCGCGTCATGGCGAGCACTTTACAGAGCAAAACGGATGAAGCAATGTTGTCAAAGCAGGCGTCGCTGTCTGGAAAAAGCGCGCCGATGTCGCCGAGACCGACGCAGCCCAGAAGCGCGTCCATGAGTGCGTGCAGCAGCACGTCTCCGTCAGAATGCGCCAGAACTTCCATACCTTCCGGCACGGCAATGCCACCGAGTTTCAGCGGACGTCCCTTGCCGTAACGGTGAACGTCATAGCCCATGCCGATGCGGCGGCTCTGACGGGGCGCGTCCTCCAGCAGAGCAAGATCTTCCGGCCGGGTGATTTTTACGTTTTTGGCCTCTCCCGTGATAACACGGACGGCATGCCCCGCCATTTCCATAAGGGTTGCGTCGTCCGTTGCGGCGAGGCTGGCGCCGCGGGCGTGCTGATGGGCCTTGAGCAGAAGCCGCGCGTCAAAGCCCTGCGGCGTCTGGGCAGCGACCAACTGTTCACGCGGTAGCGTGGCGAGGACGTGGTCCGCTTTTACCGTTTTGATAGTGTCTGTAACTGGCAGTGCCGGAACAACGCCCAACGCGCCCTGTTGTAGCGACTCACAGACATTGCGCACCAAAGCCGGGCTGACAAATGGCCGGGCCGCGTCGTGGATCAGCACAAAACGTGTGCGTGGCGGCAGCGCGGCCAGACCAAGATGTACGGAATCTTGGCGCAGCTCGCCGCCGCCGGCCGTGAGCCAAGGCATGCCCAGGTCTTCTCTAGCGTGCAATTTGCGCAGCAGCTGTTTTTCGTCTTCAAGACGCTGTTCGGGAAAAACAAAAACGACGCCGGCCACAGCGCCGCTACGGCTCAGGGCGCGCGCGGCGTGCCAGTAAAGAGGCGCGCCGTGCCATAACAGACACTGTTTGTACGCTTCACCGATGGCGGCGGCAAGACGGCTCCCCCGGCCGGCCGCCATAATCAGTGCCCATGGTTTTTCTGTGTGAGATGTTGAGGGCATTCCTGATCCGTATCCTGCTGTTTATTGTTCGCGTTGCCGCATCGTTTCCTTAGGGGAAAAGCGGCAACGCGAACAATAAACAGCATAAGGTAAGCGGGAGTCGGACTGTAAGCCGGGTTCTGTCATGCGCCGCAGGCGCATGTAACCGTCATTCCTCTAGGAGCGCGGTTGCCCGCGCCCTCAAGCAACCTACCCGGAAGGCTCTGGCCGGGCAAGCCGCCTTCCCTATTTGGTCTTGCTCCAGACGGGGCATGCCTAACAGGCCGCGTCGCCGCCGCCTCTGGTGGGCTCTTGCCCCACCGTTTCACCCTTACCGCGCTTTTGGCGCGGCGGTTTGTTTTCTGTGGCGCTTTCCCGGGGTCACCCCCCCTGGGCGTTGCCCAGCGTCCTGCCCTGTGGAGCCCGGACTTTCCTCTCCGGGCGTGTGGCCCGCAGCGACGGTTTGTCCGGCTCCCGCTTGCGTGTTCGCTATTCTGTTACCGTTTTCGATTTTGCCGCTTCCGCTTCCGCGACGGGAGTTTCCGCAAAATGCTTGTTCCAGAAGATCAGGCGCTGGCAGTTGGGGCAGCTTAAAATTTGCTGGCCGCGCTGAATCTCAATATATGTCTGCGGCGGCACGGCTATGTTGCAGCCGGAGCAGATGCCTTCCGTGACGGCAACAATGACCGGGTGCTCCAGCCGTGAACGAATGAACTCATATCGTCTGAAAATCGGCTGCGGAATGTCCCTGCTGTCCTGTACACGTTTTTTGTCCAGCTCGTCAAGCTCCGCGCGCGCTTTCTCAAGTCGTTCTGCCAGACCGTCGCGCTTGACTTTTAGTTCCGCCTGCAGAGATGAATGGCTACTGTCCAGTTTCGCCAGCGCGTTGTTTTGCGCTTCCAGTTCTTCAAAAAGCGTTGTTTTTTCTTCTTCCCTGGAACGGTTGATTCTTTCCATGCTGTCCATTTCACGCATCATGGCATGATATTCTCGCGTGTTGCCGACCTGCATAATCTTGTTTTTACTTTTTTTGATTCTGGTCGTGTCGTCTTCAATTTCAAGTGCGAGACGCTTCTGCTGCTCCTGAAGATGCTCAAGTTTGTCCAGAATGCGTCGTCGTTGTTCTTCGCTGTTTTCAAAATGTTGCTGAAGCTCTTCCAGTTCGCGCGGCGTGCGTTCCATGTTCTGCCGTATGGTGAAGATGGCGTCATCCACTTTTTGAAGTTCAACTAATTGTTTTATTTGATTGAAATAGATAGCGTCAGACATGTTTTCCTCCTTGGAGTCATGCAAGAACAAGCGGGCGCATGGGCGACTCGGACGGCACGAAAAAAACCGTCAGCAACGGAAGCTGCTGCTGAAGAACGAGGCTCAGACGGCGCATCATTTCTTCTTCTAGGCTGTGGTGGCCTACGTCAAGCAAACAGATTTCAGCCGTCAGCGCGGTATGGTACTTGATGTCGCCTGTGATGAAGAGCTGCGCGCCGGCTCGCCGGGCGACCGCAAGCAGGGAAGAGCCGGAGCCTGTGCAATAGGCCACACGCGTGACGGTCTCCGGCGTCGCGCCGCAGAGTATGGCGCTGGAAAGATTGATATGGCGCGCAAGCGTGCTGATGATTGCTTTAAGAGTGTGCGCGCAGGGCAGGTCGCCTGCAAGGCCGAAGCCCGTCGGCAGCCCGTCGGCGGCGGGTGCGGGGGATGTCGGTTCCAGCACGGAGAGGTTAACCAGATTGAGTTCGCGTGCAAGCCAAGCGGCGGGGCCTTCTGGATTGGCGTCCAGTGACGTGTGCGCGGCGTAAAGCGGCACGTCGGCATTGAAAAGAAGCCGTAAAACCTCATGGTAAGCGTCAAGGCGGTTGGGGAGTGCCGGTTTGAGCAGCAACGGGTGGTGGCTGACGATATACTGTGCGTCGCTGTCGAGTGCCCGGCGCACAGACGTGGGCGTGGGGTCAAGGCAGACGGCCAGCGAGGCGGCCGATGTTCTGCGGCAAGCTACCTGCATACCTGAATTGTCCCAGGGCACGGCAGCTGACAGGGGGGCAATTTTTTCTAAAACAGAAGTTATTTCAACAAGTTGCATTTATTCCCTTTAATAAATTATTAATCGTAAAAAACGTGATTGTCAAGTCTGTTGTCACTGTAGGGTACGCAGGTAGCGCACTGCGTTGACAAAGAGCATAGTTCCCGGAGGGTCGAGTTCTCCCCTTGTCCAGCCGGGGTGATTGGTCACGTGGTGAAAGGCTTCGGGGTGGGGCATGAGCCCGAATATCAGCCCTGTAGGGTCGGTAATTCCGGCAACGGCCCACGGAGAACCGTTGGGATTGTGCGGGTAGATCTGCGTGGGTTCGCCTGTTTGCGGGTCGGCGTATTGCAGGGCAATGAGATGCTCGTCCTGCAGACGCTGCAGGCAGGCCGCGTCGCGGGCGACGAGCTTCCCTTCCCCGTGGCGCACGGGCATAGTCAGCATGGGCAGGTTTTTTGTGAAAACACAGGGGCTTTGAGGGTTCGGCAGCAGGCGCACCCAGCGGTCTTCAAACCGCGTGGAATCGTTATGTCCGAGCGAGACCTGACGTTCAAAAAGTTTGCCGTCAAGCGCGGGCAGTACTCCCAGTTTGACGAGCAGTTGAAAACCATTGCATATGCCGAGAATCAGCCTGCCTTGCGCAATGAATTTCTGAAGGCTGTTCAAAAGCGGCGTGCCGTCGCTGTGGCGCAGATAGCGCCACCGCATGGCAGCTGTTTGCGCTGCGCCAAGATCGTCCCCGTCCAGAAAGCCGCCGGGAAAAATAAGAAAATGATAGTCCGCAAGGCATGCTTTGCCCGTGACAATGTCGGCAAAATGCACCACATCGGCTTTGTCCGCACCGGCAAGACGGGCAGTGTACGCGGTTTCCAGATGTGAATTTGTACCGTAACCTGTAATGACGAGCGCGTTGACCGCCATGCGGGAAAAGCCTCCATCGCCTGTAATGAAAAGAAATAATAGATGAGTTGTGCGGCATAGTCAATGCTAGTGTCTAATTGTTAAAATTTCAATTATCTGATATTCGTGTCTGAACAGAGCCATCCGGCATAGTTCAGCCGGCTTGGATATAGTGTTGGTCCGCATGGCGGGAGAGACAGTACAAAGCACCGTAAAGCGTCTCCATACCAGTGCAGCTACAGTACGTTGGAAAGGGCGCTTTATTGAGTCAGGGTTACACGCCGACAAGCGCAAGCTGGCTCAACATGCTAGAAATACGGTTCGGTATTTTGTCCCGGAAGTCTTTGCGCAGTGAAGAGCTTCAAGGGCACGGATGAACTCGTCGTTCATACTGGACGCTTCATCTCCGCTTACAACGAAACCGCAAATCCTTTTGTTGAGGAAGATGCCATGAAAACAAAATTTATTTTTGTCACAGGCGGCGTGCTGTCCTCACTGGGTAAAGGTCTGGCGGCCGCCTCATTGGGCGCGCTTTTGCAGACGCGCGGTATGTCCGTCACCATACAAAAGCTTGATCCTTACATCAATGTTGACCCGGGCACAATGAATCCCTTTCAGCACGGTGAAGTTTTTGTGACGGACGACGGGGCGGAGACGGATCTCGATCTGGGCCACTATGAGCGCTATCTTGACGTGCCCATGTCGCGCAAAAATAACACCACTTCCGGCGCCATTTACAACAGCGTCATCGTCAAGGAACGGCGTGGCGATTATCTGGGCGCCACTGTGCAGGTTATTCCGCACATTACTGATGAGATCAAGAAAATAGTGCTCTCTCTCGCTGAGGGAGAAAACGCGCCGGACGTGGCGATTATTGAAATCGGCGGCACGGTGGGCGACATTGAGGGGTTGCCTTTTCTGGAGGCTATACGCCAGTTGCGTTCGGAGTTCGGGCGCGACAATTGCCTCAACATCCATCTAACGCTCGTGCCCTATCTGCGCAGCGCCGGCGAACACAAGACAAAACCCACGCAGCACAGCGTCAAGGAGCTGCTTTCCATCGGCATCCAGCCGGATATCATTCTCTGCCGTTGCGAACAGATCATTCCGCAGGAACTGCGCCGCAAGATTGCACTTTTTTGCAATGTGGATCAGGACGCTGTTTTTGCCTCTGTGGACGTGGACAATATTTATGAAGTGCCCCTGAAATTCTATGAAGAGGGTTTTGACCAGAAGGTCGCGATTATGCTGCGTTTGCCAGCGCGCAACGCGCACCTGGAAGCTTGGGAGAAGCTTGTGCACGACTGCGCGAAGCCACAGGGGCAGGTAACTATTGCTGTTGTGGGCAAATATGTTGATCTGAAAGAAGCTTACAAAAGCCTGCATGAAGCCCTGCACCACGGCGGCGTCGCAAACAGGACAGCTGTGAAACTGCGCTATGTTAATTCGGAAACAGTGGGTGACGCCAACGCCGCCTCTCTGCTGAAGGGCTGCGCCGGCGTTCTGGTGCCCGGCGGTTTTGGCTATCGCGGCGTGGAAGGCAAAATTGCGGCCATTCGTTACGCCCGTGAGAAACGTGTGCCCTTTTTCGGCATCTGTCTCGGTATGCAGTGCGCGGTGATTGAGTTCGCGCGGCATGTTGCGGGCATTGAGGACGCCAATTCAGAAGAGTTTAACCCCCTTTCCGCGCACAAGGTCATTTATTTGATGACCGAATGGTTTGATTTTCGTACAAAGAATCTGGAAAAGCGCGATGCCGCGAGCAACAAGGGCGGGACCATGCGGCTCGGCGCTTATCCTTGCAAAATATTGCCGGGCACCAAAGCCAACGGAGCCTATAAAAAGACTCTTGTGGAAGAACGCCACAGGCATCGCTATGAATTCAATAACGGCTTCAAGGAAATACTGGCCCAGAAGGGCATGCTTTTCAGCGGTCTTGCGCCGGACGATTCTCTTGTGGAAATTATGGAGTTGGCGGATCACCCCTGGTTTTTAGGCTGTCAGTTTCACCCTGAGTTCAAGTCGCGCCCCATGGCGGCGCACCCCTTGTTCAGGGAATTTATCCGCGCCGCGAAAGAGTGCGCCGGATGAGTCCGCAGCATGATGCGGCTTCTTGCGTCGCGTTACTCTTAAGAGTTTTACCTTTGTGATGTTTTTTGATATTTCTATCAAGCGAAAATAATTAATTACTAGTGTCAAATCATTGCGAAAGTGAATTTTTTCAGTCTCTGCTGCCTTGACAGGGCGGGGCTTTGAAGAGTAAAGAATTCAGCCGCGCGTTGCTTAACGCCAACTTAGCTCAGTTGGTAGAGCAGCTGATTCGTAATCAGCAGGCCGAGAGTTCAAGTCTCTCAGTTGGCTCCAGAAATATCAATAGATTGTGAGGAAATCACAAGCTTTTTTTGTTGTGCGCCGGCATGGCGTACGAACTTGGTGGTGTAAGTCCGCCACAGGCCCGGTAAGGGGAAGTGTCAGCTGTAAAATCATAACCCGCCTTCGGACATATCCATAGAACGCGCCCCGATCTTTACTATCCGAAACGTGAACGGATACCACAGCCGTCTCAAACAATGGAGGTCGCCCTTTGACGCAATCCCAATTTGCAACTTTCGAGTTTTGATTCCCTTTTGAGCGCGGGATAAGCTCCGCATGGTTCACCGCTGCGCTGTCGCAAAGGAGCGAATTATACTGCGAACGAACGACATGCAAATCCACCGGCGCCAGCATGTTTGATACAGGCTGCGTACCTGATCCGCCCCCTGTATAGCCGAAGGCTACTTTGAAGGAAACGGCAGGATAGTTGCCGAGAGAAATCAGCTTTTTTTGCCCTGAAAGCGATATTTGAGACGCCGGCTTTTGTGTCCGAAGGAAAAACGAGAAGATAAAGCCCGCTTGCCGTCATTTTTGTTGTTTTTGAACTGGCTTAATGGCTCTTAATGCAGTATTAGTCAGAGATATGGGGTAAGGCCTTCTGTACGAATTGTACGAGTTTTCTTACCCCTATTTTAATCCTCCAATTTGGGGGTATGACTATTTGTCCAAAATGAACCTTGATGGATACATATTTTTAAATTTTCATTTGATTATGGCATAGTTAAGATTAAAATGGGTATGTTTGGACACAAAGAGCAATTTTAAGCGAAAAAGGCTCTATTTGGTATGGCGAAACAGGAACATATACGCAATTTTTGTATTATAGCGCACATTGACCATGGTAAATCTACTCTGGCCGACCGCATACTGGAGCTGACAGGACTTGTCAGCGTGCGTGAGGCGCGCGAGCAGTATCTGGATAAAATGGATCTTGAGCGGGAGCGCGGCATTACCATTAAAGCTCAGTCTGTACGCATACCCTATACAGCGGCTGACGGCATTGTCTATGAGCTGAACCTTATTGACACGCCTGGACATGTTGACTTCAATTATGAAGTTTCACGTTCCCTTGCTGCCTGCGAGGGTGCGCTTTTGGTAGTTGACGTAACGCAGGGAGTGGAGGCGCAGACCCTCGCCAATGTGTATCTGGCGCTGGATAACAATCACGAAATCATACCCATACTTAACAAAATTGACTTACAGAGTGCGGATGTGGAGCGTGTGAAGGCAGAAATTGAAGTAGGCATCGGCCTTGACTGCGCCGAAGCGCTGGCGGTTTCAGCGAAGACCGGCCTTGGCGTGCGCGAAGTGCTTGAGGCTATTGTGCGCCGTTTGCCGGCGCCCGAAGGAGATACTTCCGCCCCATTGAAGGCGCTTGTTTTTGATTCCTGGTATAACAGCTATCAGGGCGTTGTAATATTGTTCCGGGTTGTTGACGGGGTTGTGCGCGTGAATGACCGCATCCGTCTGATGAGCACGGGAAAGGAATATGAAGTGCTGCGCCTGGGAGTGTTTTCCCCTGAATCTGTTGATGTGCGCTCGCTGGGCGCCGGAGAAGTTGGTTTTTTGAGCGGTTCTATCAAAGCGTTGAACGACGCGCGCGTGGGCGACACCCTTACCTCGGCAGATAAGCCGGCCACAGAACCAGTGCCCGGCTTCAAGGAGGTGAAACCCATGGTCTTCTGCGGTTTGTACCCCACAGAATCGGATGAATACGAAAATCTGAAGGCAGCGCTGGGAAAATTGCAGATCAATGACGCCGCCTTCAGTTTTGAGCCGGAAACATCGCAGGCCATCGGCTTTGGTTTCCGTTGCGGATTTTTGGGGCTCTTGCACATGGAGATTGTTCAGGAACGTCTTGAGCGGGAATTTGCAATGGCCCTTATTGCCACGTCGCCGTCAGTTGTATACAGGGTGGAGACAACTGACGGCAAAAATCTGTCTATCGACAATCCTTCCCGCCTGCCGGACGCCGTCAAGATACAGGCCCTTTATGAGCCGTATGTACGCATGGATATCCATGTGCCCAATGAATACGTCGGCAATATCATGAAATTGTGCGAAGAGAAGCGTGGGACGCAGAAAAATCTACGCTACCTTTCTGTCAACCGTGTTGTAGCAACGTATGAGCTGCCGTTTGCCGAAATTGTCTATGACTTTTTCGACAGACTCAAGTCAGTGACGCGCGGCTATGCCTCTATGGATTATGAGCCGCTGGATTATCGCACGTCCAATCTTGTGCGACTTGATATCCTGCTCAACAGCGATCCGGTGGACGCGCTGGCTACCATTGTTCACCGCGACAGGGCATACGCCTACGGTCGCTCTCTGGCCCTCAAGCTCAAACGCACAATACCGCGCCAGCTCTTTGAGGTAGCCATTCAGGCAGCCATCGGCCAGAAGGTTATTGCCCGTGAGACGGTTTCAGCCTTCCGCAAAAATGTCACGGCCAAATGTTACGGCGGGGACATCACGCGTAAGCGTAAATTATTGGAGAAACAGAAGGAAGGGAAAAAGCGCATGAAGCGTATGGGCAATCTTGAACTGCCGCAGGAGGCCTTTTTGGTTGCTCTGAAAGTGGAGGATTAGCTGAGAATATCTACAGCTTTTAAATCATCCACATGTGTCGACCCTAACTGACTTCA
Organism: Candidatus Desulfovibrio trichonymphae; assembly: GCF_002355955.1. Taxonomy (NCBI): domain Bacteria; kingdom Pseudomonadati; phylum Thermodesulfobacteriota; class Desulfovibrionia; order Desulfovibrionales; family Desulfovibrionaceae; genus Desulfovibrio; species Candidatus Desulfovibrio trichonymphae. Next base: position 1,307,809 of record NZ_AP017368.1, read on the forward strand.
AAAGCTTTCTAAATTGCTTCAAAGAGAGTATCAGGGGTGAACGGGCGTGGCGTCCCGATGACGTGAGCCGATTTCAGGCCGTGTTCCAAAGCCTGCCCAGATTGCGGAAGCGGATGCGGACAGGTGGTTGGCCAATCCTGCCGCCTGTGCCCGTCATAGGGAACGCTTAATAGTCGGACAGTTCACAATCGAATTTGAATTTTGACAACAAATATCTGACCGCAACAGAAACCCTGTTGCGGTGACAGGCCGGACACCCGGCAACATCTGCTGCCGCTGCTTCCTTTCGGACCTGACGGGGTTGGCAGTGGTTGCCGCCGTCCAGCCTGCACAAGCATTACCTGCAAAGCGGCCAGCTGTCAATGTGCGCCGTAGGTTTTGCCAAGGCATGTATAGACCAGCCTCCCCCGAGTCAAGGATTCTTTGAATACGCTCCGACCGCGGTGAATCCTGAACAGCTATGACACTGCCCATGCCGAAATAGATCATGCCCCTGAACGTACCGCACAACAGCGTCAAAACCTTATATGCCTCTTCCCGTGAATTGATTACGCCGTTGAATGTAAATCGCTTTTCCTCGCCCCCGCTTCCGTCCGGGATCATCTCGTCACAGTATTTACCGATAGCATACAGCTGCCACTTGTCTACTGCCACCTGATTGATATCCCTGCCCAAACCATAACGGGGATTCGTGAGCAGATCATACATCACCCACGCAGGATTGGACGTGACGGAACGGATGAAATTGCCCGTCCAGATGCCGTCGTATTCGTTTGTTTCGGGATCGTTTTCGGCTTATTCAAACGTAATCGCGTTTACGCGGGAATTGTTCCAGACTGTTCTGAGGTACCCTGCAAGGCATTATCCGTGGCCGCGTGAACCGGAAAGCATTATCCATTCTGACGGGTGGCGTTATGATGGGTTCATGGACATGGGCTGTCAAAAGCATTTTCGGATTGAACACGGGAAGAATGAGTTTGACAATAAACAGTTGCATAATAACGGGATAGAAAGTTTTTGGCTTTTGCCAAAACCAGGTACGCTTCAGGGATCTGCAAGAACATACTTTTTATTTTCACTTGAAGGAATGTGAGTTTCGTTTTAAGCATAGAAAAAAGGAATTATACAAAATGGTACTCAAAGTGCTTAGGGAAAATCCTCTCAGCCAAGCATAGCCCCAAATATTTATCAAAAAAATGTAGACATGGAACAATTCCTCCAACAATGCGTCAACGCCCTGCAGTGGGGCAGTTTTTATGCCCTGATTGCTTTGGGTTATACTTTGGTTTATGGGGTGTTACGGTTAATCAATTTTGCGCACGGCGATATTTTTATGGTGGGTGCGTATATTTCGTTTTTTGTGTCCACGACTTTGTTGGCGACGGACGGATGGTTTGATTTTTCGCGTGAGCTGACCTTGATTTTGACTATTCCGCTGGTCGTGCTTCTGACTTCCTTTGTGGGGGTGGCTTTGGAGCGCATTGCTTATAGACCGTTGCGGCGCAAGGGCGCACACCGTTTGTATGTTGTCATAACGGCTCTGATGTGCGGTCTGGTGCTGGAAAACGGTAATTTGGCCCTGTTGGGGGCCAGCCGTCGAATTCTGCCGCAGCTTATGGACAAAGAAGTGTATATGATTGGGAGCATTGCGGTGACCAACCTCAAGCTCTGGGTCATTCTCACGGCTTTTCTGGTGTTTTTCATTCTGCATTTTGTGGTGACAAGAACGCGCATCGGCATGGCCATGCGGGCTGTGTCCTGGGACAGATTCGCTTTGCCGCTCATGGGCATCCCGCTGGACAGCGTGATTGTATTTACTTTTGTGCTGGGTTCGGGCATTGCCGGGTTGGGCGGTATGCTCTTTGCCATGTCTTACCCGGTACTGGAGCCGTACATGGGGGCCATGACCGGTTGGAAGGCTTTTATCGCAGCGGTTGTTGGCGGCATCGGCGATATTCGCGGTGCTTTTGTGGGCGGTTTTTTGCTGGCTTTTGTGGAGATAATGGTCGCTGCCTTTTTGCCGTCCACTTTTCGAGACTTGTTCGCTTTTTCCATACTTTTGCTTATATTGTGGGTAAAGCCCACGGGAATTTTCGGTTTGCCCCAGACGACGAAGATATAGGAAAAAATTTTCATGCAACGCCGAACTCTCAATATAATTTTTCTTCTGGCCGCTGTGGCTTTGGTCATAGCTGCTCATCTCGGTCTTCTGGATAACTATACCCTGACCATTTTGATGTTCATGGGCATTAACTGTGTGTTCGCGGCCAGTTTAAATCTGGTAAACGGCTACATGGGCGAGTTTTCCTGCGGTCATGCCGGGTTCATGTGTGTGGGCGCTTATGTCGGCTCTTTGATGTCCGTGGGCTTGTTCACCAGCAGCAAATTTTTCGGCGGGCCGCTGCTGCCGCCGGAACTCGCGCCCTTTCTTTTTCCGCTGGTCCTGCTGGCGGCGACGCTGGTCTCCGCCCTGTTCGGGCTGATCGTGGCTCTGCCTTCTTTTCACACCCGCGATGACTATCTGGCCATTATCACCATCGCGGCCAACTACATTATTATCTCCATTGTGGAGAATATTGACGTCATTGGCGGGCCGCGCGGTTTTTCGGGCATGAAAAAGACCATCAACGCAATGCACGGGGTGATAGACATTCCTTGGATGCTTATCTGGGTAATTATCAGCACAGTGATTTGCATTACCGTGTTGTACAGGCTGGTGACCAGCACTTACGGCAAGGGCATTGCAGCGGTGTGCCAAAATGAGGTAGCGGCGGAGATCATGGGCGTGAACACCAACCGGGTGAAAATCATGGCCTTCATGGTCTCTTCCGGTATGGCCGGGCTTTCAGGAGCGTTGTATGCACATGTTTACGGCTATGTGAACGCCCAAGCTTTCAATATTTTGAAATCCACCGAAGGGCTGGTTATGGTATATCTGGGCGGCATGGGGTCACTTTCCGGAGTGCTGCTGGCGGCCATTGTGTTCACTTTGCTCATTGAAATGTTGCGTTTTTTCATCCCCATGCTCAACGGCACCCTGCACGCGATGAGTCTGCTCCCGGCGGATCTCGAAGTGAGCCAGATTTGGAAATGGGTAATCATTCCCCTTATTTTGATTTTACTTATGCAGTTCAGGCCTGAGGGTTTTTTCGGCAATCGGGAATTGACGCATATTTTTCCGCGCCTGAGACGCTGGATTTATTTTAGATAGCCGTCAAAGGAGTTATTCTTTTGGCACTGCTTGAAATACGAGGCTTGACCCAACGTTTTGGGGGTTTGCAGGCGCTTACGGACTTCAGTATTGACATTGGGGATCACGATTTGGTGGGCCTCATTGGTCCCAACGGCGCAGGCAAAACAACGGTGTTCAATCTGGTTTCCGGGTTTTACACTCCCAGCGCGGGCAGCATAAAATTCGCGGGCACACCCACGCGCGGGTTGAAGCCGCATCAGGTCACGGCCCTGAGCTTGGCGCGTACCTTTCAGAATATCCGGCTCTGGCCGGACATGACCGTGCTGGATAACATCCGCCTAGCCCGTTATCACCGCTTGGGCTATACTTTTCTGGACGCAATTTTGCGCACCAGACTATACAGAGCAGCGGAGCGGATGGCGGAAAGGCGGGCTATGGATATTTTGGAGCGCATGGATATGCTGGACTATGCGCAGGATCTGCCCAAAAATCTGCCTTATGGGTTGCAGCGCAGGGTGGAGGTAGCTAGGGCTCTGGCGACCCGTCCCAAGCTGCTTTTGCTGGATGAACCGGCAGCCGGGTTGAACTCGGCGGACGTAGACGATCTTATCCGTTATATCCGCTGGGTTTACGACGAATTCAACATCAGCATCTGGATGATTGAGCATCAGATGAAGATGGTGATGTCGCTGTGTCAGCGTCTGATGGTGATTAATTTCGGGCAGACAATAGCCAAGGGCTCTCCGCTGGAGATTCAGAGCAATCCGGATGTAATAAGCGCCTACCTGGGAGACGATGTAATCTGATGTTGAGCGTGACTGCTCTTAAGGCGGCCTACGGTAAAATTGAGGCTCTGCACGGTATATCCTTTCATGTGGAGCGCGGGGAAATTGTAACGCTCATCGGGGCCAATGGAGCGGGTAAATCCACCACACTGAAAGCGCTCATGCGTCTTGCTCCTCCAGAGTCGCCCATAGTAACCGGCGGGGAGATTGTCTTTGAAGGCAAGTCCATGCTGGGGATGGAAGGGCATAATGTTGTGGACAAGCTGAAAATGACTCTGGTGCCAGAGGGCCGGCATATTTTTGGCAATCTGACGGTTATGGAAAATCTGACTCTGGCGGCCTGGACGAGGAGGCGCGAGTCTCCCAAAAAGGATATAGAGCATATTTTTGAGTTGTTTCCGCGTCTGGCCGAGCGGGCCAGACAGCGCAGCAATACGCTTTCCGGCGGCGAACAGCAGATGCTGGCCGTGGGCCGGGCGTTGATGACAAAATGTTCGGTGCTGCTTCTGGACGAACCGTCCATGGGGCTGGCCCCGCTGATTATGTACGATATGTTCCGTACACTCAAGCAGCTTAATTCTAAAGGACTGACCATTATCGTGGTCGAGCAGAACGCCAAGTTGGCTTTGCAGGTGGCGGACAGGGGTTACGTTCTGGACACAGGCGAAATCGTGGCCGAAGGGTATTGCGCTGAATTGCTTCAGGATCTGGAAATCAAAGCCGCCTATCTGGGGGGATAGAGGCGGATTATTTTTTTCATCAAACCTACATTGTGGTATCACAGCCTGTTCCTTGCCTGGACTGAACAGGCTGCCCAATTAGGGTGTTTGTTACAGAAGGTACACAACAGCAGAGCGTAGTTAAGCGATTGCCCTGATTGACTGGTTCGCTGCGCAATGCCTTTTGTTTGATTCATTCAATTGCCCTAGCTTTTCTCGCAACCGTCTGACAAAAAAATGTCAGTACGCGCCGCGCCTGTATCATCCACAGGTGAAGCGTACAATACTTGAGGAGAGGTTATGCGTTTTCAGGATATGTGCGTTCTGGCGTTCTGTCGGCTGGGCGTGGCCGGGCTGGCGCCGAAAGCGCCGGGCACATGGGGCAGTGCTGTAGCCTGCCTGCTGGCGCCTTTTGTGTTTTTGCCTTTCTCTTACACAGGGCGCGTTCTTGCGCTGGTGCTGATTTTTATTGCAGGCGGCCTTGCGGCGATGCGCGCGGAACAGCTGTTGGGCCGCAAAGATCCCGGTGAGGTGGTGATTGATGAGCTTCTGGGCGTCTGGATTGCACTCTCCCCTTTTGAAAAGCCGGGGCCGGGAATTTTTGTAGCGTCCTTTGCGCTTTTTCGGTTGTTTGACATCTGGAAGCCCTGGCCTGTGCGTGCTTCGGAAAACTGGCTGCCGGACGGCTTCGGCGTCATGCTGGACGACGCGTTTGCCGGGCTGTGGGCATTGCTCTGCGTGCTGGTGCTGCACTTTTTACATATTGTATAAGGCCACGGCGAGAAGCGCCCATGGCCGGGCGGCAAGCTGGAGGCGCGTGCTTTGCCTTATTTCATCCGGTAGGTAATGCGGCCACGCATGAGATCATAGGGTGAAAGCTCCACCTTGACGTGGTCACCGGGTAAAATGCGTATATAAAATTTGCGCATCTTGCCGGAAATATGAGTCAGCACTTCGTGGCCATTTTCAAGCTCCACGCGGAACATGGCGTTCGGCAGTGCTTCCTGGACAACTCCGTCAACTTCAATAGACCCTTCTTTAGCCATGCAGCCTCCGCAAACGATATAAATAAACGGCGTTAACCTTTGCAAAAATATGACACGCTGTCAACAGAAGCGCCGTGTTACTTTGCGAGAGGTTCACCTTTGTGATGTTTTTTGATATTTTTATCAAGCAAAACAATTGATTATTAGTGTCTAATTGCTAAAATTTCGACAATCACAAGCGGCATGAAGCCTGACTTGAAAAACATCCGAACGTATTTTTTCACTACACGCCGACAAGCGCAAGCCGACTCAACATGGAGGGAATACGGTTCGGTATTTTGTCCCGGAAGTCTGTGCGCAGGAAGAGATTCAGGGGCAGGAAGAACTTGCCGTTCATATGGAACGCTTTATCTCCGCTTACAACGAAACTGCAAAGCCTTTTGTATAAGAAAGCGTGATGTCAAGGGCAGTCAGTTTGAAAATAATGCTCGAAATTTTTAATAATTAGGCACTGATGTCAAATTATTGTGAAAGTGAATCTCTTCATTATGCTGCTTTCTTGACTTTGGTAGGCGCGTTCTGCATATTTACTATTCTTCTACAAGCATAATGCCGTTATTTTTCAGGGTGTGGGACAAACGCCGGGAACCAGCATGAGTGATTATAAAAAAACATTGAATCTGCCGAAGACAGACTTTCCCATGAAGGCAAACCTCGTTCAACGCGAACCGGAAATTCTTAAGAAATGGGAAGAGACGCGTGCTTTTGACGCAATGGTGCAGGCCTCGTCAAACAGGGGCGAATACGTGCTGCACGACGGCCCCCCCTATGCCAACGGGCACATCCATCTGGGCACGGCGTTGAACAAGATACTCAAGGACATCATTGTTAAATCACGCAATATGCAAGGTTTTACGGCCAGCTATGTGCCTGGGTGGGACTGCCACGGCCTGCCCATTGAACATAAGATGGAGCAGCAGCTCAAAGAAAAGAAAAAAACGCTGTCCACCCATGTTGTGCGTAAACTGTGCCGCGAGTACGCGGCCGGCTGGATTGACGTGCAGCGCAAGGAATTCAAACGACTGGGCGTGCTCGGCGCATGGGACGCCCCATATATGAGCATGGATCCGGCCTATGAGGGCGCCACGGCCCGTGAACTCGCCGATTTTGTAGAAAAAGGCAGCGTGCTGCGCGCCAAGAAGCCCATTTACTGGTGTTGTTCGTGTCATACCGCTCTGGCCGAAGCGGAAGTGGAATATCACGACCGTATTTCGCCGTCCGTTTATGTGGCTTTTCCGTTGCCGGATGCGGCGTTGTCAAAGCTGTTTCCCATGGCTGACCCTGCCGGAGCCAGCGTGGTCATCTGGACAACAACGCCCTGGACCCTGCCGGACAATATGGCCGTCTGCCTGCACCCTGAGTTTGTCTATCTGCTTGTGGAGATAAACGGCGCGCAGTTTTTGCTGGCGGAAGACCGTCTTGCGCCGTGCGCCGACCTGTTCGCCTGGAAACATCCCCATATTCTGGGGCGCGCATCCGGTGCGCAGTTAGAAGGGCTTGTGGCCCGTCACCCTTTTTATGACAGACCCTCTCCCCTGACGCTCGGGATCCACGTGACGCTGGATGCCGGCACAGGCTGCGTACACACCGCGCCGGGGCACGGCCGCGAAGATTATGACGTGGCCTTGAAATACGGACTTGAAGTCTATTCTCCATTGGACGACGACGGCTGTTTTTTACCTGCTGTTCCACTGTTTGCGGGCATGAACGTGATGGAAGCCAATCCCGCTGTGCTGGCCGTACTGGAAGAAGCCAGTGCGTTGCTGTGGCAGGGCAGACTGGAGCATTCTTACCCGCACTGCTGGCGCTGTAAACAGCCTGTAATTTTTCGCGCCACCACACAATGGTTCATCAGTATGGAAAAAAATGATTTGCGCGACCGCGCCTTGGAAACCATCAATAGTGACGTGCACTGGATTCCGGCCTGGGGCCGTGAGCGCATTTATAATATGATTGAATCCCGGCCGGATTGGTGCATTTCACGCCAGCGCCAATGGGGCGTTCCTATCATGGCCCTGCTGTGTGAAGATTGTGGCGAGGCGTGGAATGACCCGGCCTGGATGCGGGACATGGCCGATCGTTTCGTCAGCCACCCAACCGGCTGCGATTACTGGTTTGAAGCCGACATACGTGAAATAACGCCCAAAGACTTGCGTTGTCCGCACTGCGACGGCCGCTGCTGGAAAAAAGAAACGGATATTCTGGACGTCTGGTTTGACTCGGGCACGAGTTTTGCCGCTGTGCTGGAAAAACGCCCGGAACTGCGTTTCCCGGCGGATATGTATCTGGAAGGCTCGGATCAGTACCGCGGCTGGTTTCACTCTTCCCTACTCGCTTCGCTAGGCACGCGCGGCCGCGCGCCGTACAGGGCTGTGCTGACCCACGGATATGTTGTGGACGGGGAAGGCCGAAAGATGTCAAAATCTGTCGGCAATGTGATCGCCCCGCAGGAACTGATTGAAAAATTTGGCGCGGAAATCGTGCGCTTGTGGGTGTCTTCTGTAGATTACCGCGAAGACATCCGCATTTCCGATCAAATTCTGGGCCGTCTTGTAGACGCCTACCGTCGCATTCGCAATACCTGCCGTTTTATTCTGGGTAATCTCACTGATCTGGTCCCGCAGGCACTGCTGCCGCTTGGCGCGCTGACGCCCCTAGATCGTTTTGCCCTTGACGCGGCAGTCCGGACACACAAACGCGTGCAGGAGGCGTATGCGGAATTTGAATTCCACAAGGTATATCACTGCCTGCACAACTATTGTGTGACAGATCTTTCCGCCATATATCTGGATATTGTCAAAGACCGTCTCTACGCACAGGGAGCGGAAGACACGCTCCGTCGCTCCGCTCTGACGGCCCTTTGGCACATCCTCTCCCTGTTGTTGCGCGATATGGCGCCGGTGCTTTCCTTCACGGCTGAGGAAATTTTCAGCCATCTCCCTGCGGCGTTGCGCGGGTCTGCGCCGACGGTATTTGCCCTTCCGCCCATCTCTCTTGACGCCTGCAAGCTTGATGAGGATCGCAGGAACGGCTGGAGAGCGCTTTTGTCCGTGCGCGGTGTTGTGACAAAAGCGATTGAGGTGTTGCGGCGTGACGGAATCATAGGGCATTCTCTGGACACGCGGGTAACGCTTTTTGTATCGGATGGGCTGCGTGGTCAGCTTGACGCACTGCATACGGACTTGCGCGCAGTGTGCATTGTGTCCCAACTGGAAGTGGCTGACCTGTCCGTAGCGCCGCAGTCGGCCTTTCGTGATGCTGATGTGGCAGGTCTTGCTATTGGCGTGGAAAAAGCCCGTGGCGAAAAATGCGAGCGATGCTGGATTTACAGCACAGAACTAGGCAGTGACCCCGCCCGCCTTGGGCTTTGCCCACGCTGCGCGGGTGTGCTTCGGGGCAGTGCCAAGATAAACCAAGGACGACGGAATGCGACATCGCTATAAAATTCTGGGCGGCATGGCCGTGCTGGTTTTTGTGCTGGATCAGGCCTCAAAGTGGCTGATTATGGCATTTATTCCGGAATACCGTTCAGTCATGGTGATTCCCGATTTGTTCGATCTGGTTAATATACGCAATCGCGGGGCCGCGTTTGGTTTTTTAAACCGCTCGGATATTGAGTGGCAATTCTGGCTTTTCTTGGCCGCCACTGTTGTGGCTGCTTGGACAATATTTGCCCTTGTCCGCACGGCGCGCTACCAGCCTTGGCTCTTCACCTGTCTGGGTTTTGTGCTCGGCGGGGCGCTGGGCAATCTTGCGGACCGCCTGCGTTTCCGGGCAGTAGTGGATTTTTTGGATTTTCATATCGGCGGCCTGCACTGGCCTGCTTTTAATGTAGCCGACATGTCCATCTGCATGGGCGCTTTTCTGGCATGTCTTCTTCACTGGCGGCAATCGTCGGCAGCCGTGGTCAGCCGGGAAGGAACAGTGCTGTGACATTCGCATGGTGGCATCTTCTGGCGGCACTCATCCCTATGCTCCCTGTTGTCCGGAGTATCCGGCATATCTGGGATCATGAGTTTGCAGATCCCCTGCAGCGGGCGCTGTGGCTTGTGTACGCAGTGTTTTTGCCGGTCTCGGCATTTTTATCGGGCGTCAAAAAGCCCTAAAAAAATTCAATGTTAAACGAGGCTTGTTATGAAGATCCTGCGTTTCTTCTCCGGCTTCACCTTGGTGTGCGTCACTTTTTTGTTGAGCGCCTGCCTGCAGAGTTCTTCTGCAGGCGGCAGCCTTAACCTGGACCAGCAGGTGCAGCAGCACGATATGCAGTTGCGGCAATTGCAGCCTGCACAGGCGGATGTCTGGAGCCAGGTGCAGGCCATGCGTCAGGAATTGAACCAGATTAAGGGACAAATGGACGATCTGCATAACGCGGGCGGCGTGCGCGCGCTTGTGGATCGTGTCAACCGGCACGACGCGGCATTGCGTCAGGTGGAAAACAGTATGGTGCTGGATCTCAATCTTGGTGACGCGTCGATGCCGACAGGCTCGCCCATGACGCCGCTGTACGCGCCCGCAGTGGGCATTCCTACGGCCAGCACGGTCACGCCGTCGTCCCAGCCGCAACCGACATACGGAGACCCTTCGCTTCCGGGCGGCGCGCAGGCCCCCAGCTCCGCCGTGTGGGGGCAGCCGTCGCCGCAGCCTATTGTGCAGGCACCGCAAAAAGACATATCCTTGGCCCTGTTTGACGCTGGCGTCAATTCCTATAACGCTCGCAACTATGTTGAGGCGCAGCGTTCTTTCTCTGATTTTCTGAAAAATTACAAAACGCACAATTTAGTTTCGGAAGCGCAGTTTTATCTGGCGGAATGTCAATTCCAGCGTAACCAGTTTGCCGATGCGGCGCTTGCGTATGATACAGTGATCAAAAAATACCCTTCGTCGTCATCCACGCCCGGCGCCTATTTGAAGCAGGGGATATGCTTCAGCAAGCTCAATCAGGGAGCAGCGGCCAAAACTCGTATGCAGGAATTGATCAAAAAATTCCCCAATTCTCTTGAAGCAGCGCGCGCCAAAACATTTTTGAAGACCAATAAATAATCGAAGCGACAACAATTGAGCCAACGGGGAGCGGGCATATGGTTTTCGTCGTTTTGGATTCAGGAGTTCTTCGAGAGAAGCTGTTCAAAACAGGTCAATTGGGATAATCCCAAAAGCTGTTGTACGGAGCGTTTGAAACGGCTTGAAAATTTTTGGCAGGCCGGAAGCAAATAAAATCTGAGAGCCGTATCACTCTGGATATGCACAGCATTTTCATCCCTTAGCCGGACAGCATTGCCTCAAGTATGACAAGCTTGGTCAAGTTTCTTGCTTTTGTTGTTTTTGTCCTCAATGTTGAGACTCTCAAATAGTGTTGACAGGTTCTAGTTGAGACATTGCTGCTCACTTGTCGCAAATATTTGCTGCGCGAGCTTGCGGTGCGGCGCGGGCATGGGCAAGGTTTCAATTGCTGCCGGATCGGCCCATTGCCAAGCGCAGGCTGCCGTCAGCAGCGGTGGGGGAGGCAGGCTGTCTGTCAGACAGGGGGGATTTTTGAGCTCCACTCCAAAACAGTGCATAGTGATTTTATATGTGGTGTAGCTGTGACGAATGATGCCATATTCCTGCGCCGTGTATACCGCAAAGCCTGTTTCCTCCAGAAATTTTCGCACTACGGCGGTTTTTGCGTTTTCACCTTCGTTGACTTTGCCACCGGGAAATTCCCAAAGATTGCCCCAAACCCTGCCGATGTGACGCTTTTGAACAAATATTCTGCCACGATGCAGCAAAACGCCTGTTGCCACAACAAACGGTTTGACAGCTATTTTTTTGCCGGGCACGGGACGTTTGTCCGTTAGGCCTTCGTAGTTGCTGATGCAATACACAGACACAGGGCAGCGGTCGCATCTGGGGATTCTGGCGCAAACAAGCGCACCAAGTTCCATTATTGCCTGATTGTGTTCACGTGCTTTGCCCTCCGGTACGAGTTTCAGTGCTGTCTCACGAATATTTGAGGCAGCTGGCTCCTGTTTGACTGGAGTGTCAATGTTCAAGATGCGTGCCAGCACACGCTCCACATTGGCGTCCACGCAAGGCAGTTTTTTTCCAAAGGCAATGCTGGCTATAGCCCCTGCCGTGTACGGGCCCACGCCGGGCAAGGCTCGAATTGCAGCAAGATCAGAGGGAAAGCGTCCCTTGTGCTCTTGCACGATGTGGCGGGCAGCGGCAAGAATGTGTCGCGCGCGGGAATAATAGCCTAAGCCCTCCCAAAGCCGCAGCACTTCATCTTCAGATGCCGCGGCAAGGCTTCTCACATCGGGGAAACGCGTCATCCAGCGCTTGAAGTACTGAACGCCGCGTTCCATTTGTGTTTGTTGGAGCATGATTTCTGAAATCCAGACTTCGTAAGGGGTATAGCTGGCGCGCCAAGGCAATGGTCGTTTATGTTCGGCAAACCAGTCAAGCAATCCCTTTTGCAGCTCTGACAAATGCGTTTTGGGGGGGCAATGCCGCCGGGCGGATGAGTTGCATTGTAGCCTCGTGAGAGGAAATTGCGAGAATCTATTTGTCGTTGACGGCTGCATGGAATACATAATAGACAGCTCTTCATGTATTGTCATCCCGTCTATGCTTGGAATATCTTGTTTGGACTGTTGTGGAATTTCAGCATCGTGCGCAGGCGAACAGCATGTTCAGCATTTGATAAAGAGCAGGTATGGCAGATAATCTTACAGTGTTGCTTGAAACTTCATCAGGGGATGTTTTATTGGAACTTTACCCGGACAAGACGCCGAAAACTGTTGCTAATTTTTTACAGTATGTTGATGTGGGTTTTTATGAAAATACCATTTTTCATCGCGTTATTCCAGGTTTTATGATTCAGGGCGGCGGTCTTTCAGCGCGTATGGAGGAAAAAGACACCGGAATCCCGGTGGAGAATGAAGCCGACAACAGGCTGCCCAACGAGCGCGGCGCCGTGGCTATGGCCCGCACTGCTGATCCGCACAGCGCGACGGCGCAGTTTTTTATCAATCTGGCGGACAACAGCTTTCTGGATCATAGCGCGCCAACGCCTGACGGGTGGGGGTATTGTGTCTTCGGCAAAGTTGTTGAAGGGATGGATGTTGTGGATAAGATAGCGAAGGTGAAGACAAAAAATCAGGGAATACACGAAAACGTGCCTGTTGATATGGTATTGATAACCGGCGCAAGCCGTTTTGAGTAAAATAGCGTGCAGGAGTGATTATGTATGTCTCGTGAAACAGTTTTGGCGTCGCAGGGGCATTTTGATCGGGCGTATAGTTTATTGGCGGAATATATAGATATCTGTCCTGAGAATATATGGATGGGCGGAAAAAAACGGCGGTTGGCCTGTCTGGCAGCAGATTGCGCACACGGTCATGGTAATGGATTTTTTTATATATGGGTAAAAATTCCGGGCGTTGTCCGGAATTTTTACCCATATATAACAAGCAGCTATTTTCGTGCTATTATTTCCACAGTCGCCATGGCGATTTGCAGTTCTTCATTTGTGGGGATAATCAGCACAGGTATTTTGCTGTCGGGTGTGGAGATGGCGCGTGCTCCGGCTTTGCGCGTGTTATTTTCCGCTTCGTCCAGTTTGACGCCTAAATACTCAAGCCCATAGCACACTTTTGCACGTGTGATGTTGTCATTTTCACCGATGCCGGCAGTAAAGACCATGGCGTCAACTTTGCCTTCCAGCAGAGCCACGTATGCGCCAAGCATTTTTTTAACGCTGCGCACGAGTATTTTAAGCGCCAGCTCCGCACGCTTGTTGCCTGCCGCAATCTGGCTGTGCACATCGCGCATGTCTGTGTAGCCGCAAAGGCCAAGCAGACCGGATTCTTTGTTCATCAATCTGTCAGCTTCAGCAGGGGAAAGGCCTTTTTTTTCCATGACAAAGGGAACAATGGCGGGATCGACGCTCCCGCAACGCGTGCCCATAACAAGGCCTTCCAAGGGGGTCAGCCCCATACTGGTGTCAAAGCATTTACCGTCTTTAACGCAAGTCATGGAGGAGCCGTTGCCCAGATGCATGGTGACAGAACGCAGTTCTTTGAGCGGTTTGCCAAGATATTCAGCGGTCTTATGGGCAATATATTTGTGTGATGTGCCATGGAAGCCATAACGGCGAATTTTCAAATCCTCATACAGTTGATACGGCAAGGCATACATAAAGGCTTCTTCAGGCATGCCCATGCCGAACTCCGTATCAAATACCGCCACGTTGGGAATGCCCGGGAAAAGTTTTTCCGCAACTTCAATACCCATGAGGTTTGCCGGATTGTGCAGCGGCCCAAGCACAAAATGCTCACGGATAATATCCTTGACGTGGGCATCAACCAGTACGGTATCCGTGATGAATTCTCCGCCGTGCAGCACACGGTGACCTATCGCCACAATTTCGCTTTTGTCTTTGACGCCGCCGACTTTTGAATCCGTCAGCAGGGCTATGGCTTCTTCCATGCCTTTGACATGCGTCGGGAAAGCATGTTCGCGTACAATTTGCTCTTGCCTGTCGCCTGAAAAATTTTTATGGGTGAGGCATCCTGTCGAGCAGCCGATGCGTTCAACAAGACCGGAACAAAGCACAGTGCGCGTGTCCATTTCCAGCAGCTGGTATTTGCATGACGAGGAACCAGCGTTTATTATCAGTACTTTCATAGTCATAATCCTTGATGCGTTGTTTGGATGATTAACAACAAAACAGTCTGATACAACGGCCTTATTTCTTCTGTTTTTCAGCTGCTGCTTGCACTGCTGTGATGGCCACCGTGTTGACAATATCGGCGACAGTGCATCCCCGTGAGAGATCATTAACAGGTTTGTTCAGTCCCTGCAGCACAGGACCTATGGCCAGTGCTTGCGCAGCGCGCTGTACTGCTTTGTATGTGTTGTTGCCGGTGTTTAAATCCGGGAAAATGAAAACCGTCGCCTGACCTGCAACCTGACTGCCGGGCAATTTTGTTTTTGCGACAGTGGGGTCGATGGCGGCGTCGTACTGCAACGGTCCTTCAAGTGCGAGATCCGGGGCCATATCTTTGGCAATTTTTGTTGCTTCCACAACAAGATCCACATCAGCCCCCTTGCCGGATGTGCCGGTGGAATACGAGAGCATGGCGACGCGCGGTTCAATGCCGAAGACACTGGCTGTATGGGCCGAAGCTATGGCAATTTCAGCCAGCTGTTGTGCCGTGGGATTCGGGTTTACAGCGCAGTCGCCGAAGACAAGAACGCGGTTTTTAAGACACATAAGAAATACGGATGACACCACTGAACAGCCGGGTTTTGTCTTGATGAACTCAAAAGAGGGACGGATGGTGTGGGCTGTCGTGTTTACTGCGCCTGCAACCATGCCGTCAGCGTTATTTTTTTTCACCATCATTGTGGCGTAATAGGTGGCGTCGACCATGACGTCGCGTGCTTGCTCAGGAGTGACGCCCTTGCTTTTGCGAAACTCGTAGTAGCTTTGTGCGTAGTCGTCGAAATCAGGCGCTTTTACAGGATCAATCAGGGTGGCCTTGGTGATGTTCAGTCCCAGGGCATTGGCTTTGTGAGCAATTTTGTCCGTATCACCCAAGAGGATAATGTCGGCCACTTCCCGGCGCAGCAATATATCTGTTGCACGTAGAATGCGTTCTTCAACGCCTTCAGCCAGAACAATGCGCATTTTGTTGCTCTTGGCCCGTTCAATGAGTTCAAATTCAAACATCATCGGCGTCATGCGGCTGCCGCGTTTTGTCTCAAGACGGCCAGATATTTCCTTGCCGTTGATATAGTGCTCATAAAGGCCGAGCACTGTGTTGATTTTACGCAGATCGTCAGGCTCAATCAGGTTACAGACTTCCCTGAGCGCCAGTATGGTTTTATATGTGTTGTGCTGCGTGAGCAGAATAGGCAAAGACGAACCGGTCCAGCCTTCAATCAGGTTGCAGACTTCCGCAGGCGGTCGCAGTCCGCCGGTCAGAAGTACTCCGGCAACGTCGGGTTTTGTAGCGGAGAGCCGAGTTGCAATGGCAACAAGAAGCACATCCGTGCGGTCGCCGGGGGAGATAATCAACTGGTTTTTTGCGATGTATTTTAGCATATTATCCGCGTGCATTGCCGCCACAAGATAGTCGTCCACCAAAGCGTCCAAATGGTTGTGCCCAAAGAGCACCTCGGCTTTGAGGGTTTTTCTCACATCGTTCATGGTGGATTTGCCGATGGCGGGTTCGTTGGGCACGGTGTATATGAGCGGGGGATTTGTACTGTCTTTGTTGAAATTCTGTCGCAGCTCATCAAGCTCTGTCTGTGTTAGGTTGCACCAGTTGATAATGATAGCCACCACATCCACAGAGTATTGCGCAAGCTCGTCCAGGACAAATTGCAGGGATTCGCGTACTTCATCCGCTGTTTTGTTTTCGCCGCTTGTCACCAACATCACGGGGCAGCCCAGATTTGCCGCAATTTCGACATCGAGTTCAAATTCCAGCACAGGATCCTTACCCAGAAAATCCGTCCCGACACAGAGGACAAAATCATGCTCCCGTAAAAGTTTTTTGTATTTTTGCAATATATCTTCCACGAGCAGATTGCGTGAACCCTGGTTGATGATTTCGCGCGCTTCAGTGTATGTGTAGGCAAAGGTGTCGGCATAGTTCATGTTGATTTTGAAATATTGAAGCATCAGATTGATGTCCGGATCAAGGTCATTAAGCTGTGGTTCACTGATAATCGGTCGAAATATGGCCACATTGCGCATAGTGCGGCGGAGCATCTGCATTGTGCCGAGGGCAATGGCGCTTTTTCCGTTGCGCTGCGATGTCGCGGTAATGTAGAGGCCGTTATGCATATGTCTCCATTTCCCGGCAATGTTTTTGACAGGGTGCCCGACCACAAAGGCCGGGCGAGTCCGTATTGACAGAAAGTTATTTTACAGAGAGGCTGGGCATGTCCGCAAGCTGCTTGTACAGGGCATACCGTTCGGCATACGACTTGGCCAGCTCGGCTTTCAACACTTTTGAGGCTTCAGGATTTATTTTTTCAAGGGAAGAGAAACGCACTTCGCCTTCCAGGAAGTCAAGCAAGGGAGAAGCAGGCTCCTTGGAATCAAGCTGGAAGGGATTCTTGCCTTCTTTTGCCAGTTCTGGGTTAAAGCGGTATAGAGGCCAATAGCCGCTTTGGACGGCCATTTTTGCTTCTTCCATGCTCTTGCCCATGCCTTTTCGCAGGCCATGATTGATGCAAGGCGCGTAGGCAATGATCAGCGAAGGCCCTTTATACGCCTCAGCTTCACGGAAGGCCTTAAGCACCTGCTGTTTGTCGGCACCCATAGCGATTGACGCCACATATACATAACCGTAAGTCATGGCCATGCGGCCCAGGTCTTTTTTGCCGGTACGCTTGCCGGCGGCCGCAAATTGCGCCACAGCGCCGAGCGGGGTTGCCTTGGACGATTGACCGCCTGTATTGGAGTACACTTCAGTGTCCATTAAAAGAACATTGATGTCGTCGCCGCAGGCCAGAACATGATCCAGTCCACCGTATCCGATATCATAGCCCCATCCGTCACCGCCGAATATCCAGACGCTCTTTTTGGTAAAGAGGTCTTCCATATCCCAAAGTTGTGAAGCCAGATGCTGGTTGTCAAGACCGTCGAGGAGCGCTACAATTTTTTCGCCATATTCGCGCGAGCCTTCGGAATCGTCTTTATTGTCGAGCCAGCCTTGCAAGGTTGGCTTGATATCCTTTGAAACACCATCCGCCTTGACTGCTTCTTGAACAATCATGGCAAGGCGCGCGCGACGCTGAACATACGCGAGCCCTATGCCGTAACCGTATTCGGCTGCGTCTTCAAAGAGCGAATTGCCCCAGGCCGGGCCGAAGCCGTTTTTGTTTGTGGTGTACGGCGTTGTCGGCGATGAGGCTCCCCAGATGGAGGAACAACCTGTGGCGTTAGCCACCAACATGCGTTCGCCGAACATCTGGGTGAGCAGTTTGACATAGGGCGTTTCACCGCACCCGCCGCATGCGCCGGAGAATTCGTGCAGCGGCTGCTGAAGCTGCGAACCTTTAAGCGTATTGCGGGGCATGAGGTCGTCTTTCAGCGAGATAAAGCCATCAGCAAAATCAAGATTGGTTTTTTGCGCTTCTATTTGGGTTTCGAGCGGCTTCATGACAAGCGCTTTTTCTTTGACCGGGCAAATATCGGCGCAGGAGCCGCAGCCGAGGCAGTCTTCAGGGTAGATTTGCATGCGGAATTTGTAGCCCTTGAGTTCTTTGCCGATAGCGTCTTTTGTTTCAAAGGTTTTTGGGGATGTTGCCAGTTCATCGAGGGAAGCCAGAACGGGCCGGATGGCTGCGTGCGGGCAAATAAAAGAGCATTGGCAGCATTGGATGCAGTTGGCCGACTGCCATTCGGGGATGTCAATGGCAACGCCACGTTTTTCGCATGCCGCTGTGCCTGGCTGCATAAAGCCGGCCGGGTGCATGGTTGAGACAGGCAGCTTGTCGCCGCGTTGCGCCAGAATGGGACGGATATAGTCGCGGATGTATTCGTCTTCACAGCAACAGGTTGTTGCCGCCTCGTCAACGGCATTTGCCCAGGAATCTAGGTACTTGACTTCCTGCAGGGCGTCCGATCCTTTGTCAACAGCGGCAATGTTCATATTGACGATCTTGTCGCCCTTAATACCATAAGTCTTTTTGATGGATTCCTTGAGCAGGTCGCAGGCTTTCTGAAAGTCAATAACCTTGGCAAGCTTGAAGAAGACCGTCTGCATAATCATATTGATACGGCCGCCAAGACCGACCTCCTGCGCTACCTTGACTGCGTCCACATTGTAAAATTTGAGCTTTTTGCGGGCGATAATCCGTTTTATGGAGGCGGGCAGATGCTTTTCCATATCCTTGAGCGACCAGTTGGAATTGAGCACAAAGACGCCGCCGTCCTTGATGCCGTCCAGCACCTCGTATTGCGTTACATACGCCGCTTTGTGGCAGGCTATATAGTCGGCTTGCGTGATCAGGTAGGAAGACTGTATCGGCTGTTTGCCGAAACGCAGGTGCGACACTGTAAATCCGCCTGACTTTTTGGAGTCGTAAGCGAAGTATGCCTGAGCATACATGTCTGTGTTGTCACCGATGATTTTGACGGCCTGCTTGTTCGCGCCCACTGTGCCGTCAGCGCCGATGCCGAAGAATTTGCACTGCACTGTGCCTTCAGGCATAGTGTCAATTTCTTCTTCCACATCAAGTGACAGGTTGGTTACATCATCATGAATGCCGACAGTGAAGTGATTTTTCGGCGCAAGGCTCAGCATGTTGTCATACACGGCTTTTGCCATGCCGGGCGTAAAATCTTTGGAGCCCAATCCGTAACGACCGCCTATAATTTTCGGCGCCTCGCCGTTTTCCAGGCAGGCGGTACAGATATCCTGATACAGCGGTTCGCCCGGCGCGCCCATTTCTTTCGTCCTGTCAAGCACGGCAAGGGTTGCAACACCGGCTGGAATGGCCTGCAGAAGATGTTCGGCCGAGAACGGACGATAGAGATGTACTTTGACAAGGCCAACGCGCTGGCCGAATTTGTTCAGATAGTTGACCGTCTCTTCAAGCACTTCGCAGGATGACCCCATGCTGATGACAACGCGGTCAGCCTCAGGATGCCCCATATAGTCAAACAGATGGTGTTTGCGCCCGGTGATGGCTGCAACTTTTTTCATGTTTTCCAGCACGATGGCCGGCACAGCACTGTAGTAGGGGTTGGCCGCTTCACGATTTTGGAAATAAATATCAGGGTTTTGGGCTGTGCCGCGAATGTGTGGATGCTCCGGGTTCAGGGCGTCGGAGCGGAAGTCCGCCACCTTGTCCCAGTTCACGAGGCCCTTGATATCCTCGTAGTCGATGAGTTCTATTTTTTGCACTTCGTGCGAAGTGCGGAACCCGTCAAAGAAATGGCAGAAGGGAACACCGGAGTCAATGGCCGAAAGATGTGCAATTAGCGCCATGTCAATACATTCCTGTACTGACGAGGCGCAGAGGAAGGCAAAACCTGTCTGGCGACAGGCCATGACATCTTGGTGATCGCCGAAGATGGACAGGGCATGAGAAGCAAGAGCGCGAGCCGCAACATGGAAAACGCCGGGCATCTGTTCGCCGGCAATCTTGTACATATTAGGGATCATCAGCAGCAAGCCTTGGGAAGCCGTAAAAGTCGAGGTGAGTGTGCCGCCTGACAGCATGCCGTGTACAACGCCGGCCGCGCCGGCCTCAGACTGCATCTCGCGCACAAGAACCGTTTGCCCCAGAAGATTTTTTTGACCTTTTGCCGCCATTTCATCCATGACTTCGCCCATGACGGAAGAGGGTGTAATGGGATAAATAGCTGCTGTTTCAGAGAGAGCATAGGCAATGTACGCAGTCGCGTTGTTGCCGTCCATGGTTTGCATCTTAGCCATCGGTTCCTCCTAGGCGCTTTTTGAAGGCATGCATGTTGTTTGAGGTCTTCTATGTATCTGTACCGCTGGCTTCCCTCGTTTTTCGCTGGCAGAGATGCTGGATGCCGTCATCCTTGTAAGGACGTGCATCTGACAATCCACGTGACCCTCCGGGACGGATAATGCGCAATATGATGGAAGTAGTTAATCTGAAAACGTGGGGGAGACGTCCATAAAAATGCTTCAGGCAAATCAGGTCGGCAGGTCTCATGGTGACTTGCGTGTGGTTTGTTGATAACCTGTGAACAAGCATAAAATTGTTTTTTTGAACAGTCAAACAAAAAATCTGACAACCTTTTTTCTCTGTTCCCCCTTGAAGATTTTTTTATAATACGCACCAACTTTCATTCATGTGACTTGAGCCAGCAATGCTTGAACTTTTAACGTATCCGGGAGGAAGCCATGCCGCTTATGGGACCCAGTGAAATGTTTGCCGCCGCATATGCAGGGCGGTATGCTGTCGGCGCATTTAACGTCAATAATATGGAAATAGTGCAGGGCATCATGCGCGCAGCCTCCGAGGAAAAATCCCCCGTGATACTTCAGGTCTCGGCCGGCGCACGAAAATATGCGGGTCAAACGTATATAATGAAGCTTGTGGAGGCTGCTCTTGCAGAGGATTCTTCCGTGCCCGTAGGGGTGCACCTTGATCATGGGCCGAGTTTTGAAATGTGTCGCGACTGCATAGACGGCGGTTTTTCCTCAGTCATGATTGACGGTTCCCATCTGCCTTATGAGGAAAATATCAACCTGACAAAAAAGGTCGCTGATTACGCGCATTCAAAGAATGTCTGGGTTGAGGCGGAACTTGGCAAATTGGCCGGTGTGGAGGAGCATGTTAAGTCCGCTGAACATGTCTACACTGATCCGGATCAGGCTGTGGATTTTGTTCGCCGGACAGGCTGTGATTCTTTGGCAGTGGCTATAGGAACAAGCCATGGAGCTTACAAGTTTCAGGACGATGCCAAACTTGATTTTGCCCGCCTTGAAACCATCAGCGCAAAATTGCAGGGCTATCCGTTGGTGCTGCACGGCGCTTCTAGCGTGCCGCAGGAATTTGTTGCATTGTGCAATAAATATGGCGGTCAAGTCGGCGGCGCGAAAGGGGTTCCGGAAGACATGCTGCGTCAGGCCGCCGGTATGGGCGTTTGCAAAATCAACGTGGACACGGACATTCGTCTGGCGCTGACTGCTTCTATACGGCAGTTTATAGCTGAACATCCTGATCAGTTCGATCCGAGATCGTATTTGACGCCGGCGCGTGAAGCCGTTAAAAGCATGGTGGTTCACAAAATTCGCAACGTGATGGGTTCTTCCGGCAAAGCCTGACATTTCTTTTGCAGAGGGACAAGCCGTTGGCACGGGGCTTTTGCCATGCGGTTTCTTGTAGGATAAATTCGTTTCCTCCGCCCTTCGGGGGTGGAGGTTTTTATGCCCATTTTTCGTAATCCCCCACATAACGCAGGAGTTTTCTATGTATTTTTCCGCCATTACAAAGCGGGATGGACGCGTTGCGGAATTTGACGTCGCCAAAATCACTGCCGCGCTGCACAAAGCAGGCAAAGCAACAGGAGAATTTGAAGAACGCGAGGCCAGACGGCTGACCATGCAGGTGCTTTCTCTGGCAAAAGCCATGCATTTGCCGAATCCGCCGGACGTAGAGAGCATTCAGGATGTGGTTGAGCAGGTTTTGCTGGACTCGCCGTTCAGGGCGACGGCCAAAGCCTATATCCTGTACCGGGAACAACGCGCCCAATTGCGCAGCATCAAAACCATGGCCAACGTTGACCTTCTCGAAGGCTACCTCAACAAGATGGACTGGCGGGTGCGGGAAAACAGCAACATGGGCTTTTCTCTGCAAGGGCTGAACAACTATATCTCTTCTGACATTACCTCAGAATACTGGCTTAATCGTATTTATACGCCTGAAATACGCGAAGCCCACGCCAACGGCGATTTTCACCTGCACGATTTGAGTTTGCTGTCCGTTTATTGTGTGGGCTGGGATCTTGCCGACCTGCTCCGGCAAGGCTTCAAAGGCGTTGCGGGAAACGTGGAAAGCGCCCCTGCCAAGCATTTCCGTTCAGCCTTGGGACAACTCGCAAACTTTTTTTACACCCTGCAGGGCGAAGCCGCGGGCGCGCAAGCCGTTTCCAGCTTTGATACACTGCTCGCGCCGTTTCTTCGCTCTGACGGCATAGGATACGAAGAAGTGAAACAGGCTTTGCAGGAATTTGTATTCAATATCAACATTCCTACGCGGGTAGGCTTTCAAACGCCGTTTACAAATATTACGCTGGATATGAATGTGCCGTCGCTTCTGAAAAATACTCCCGTTATCATCGGCGGCAGAGATCAGGACACAGTATACGGGGATTATCAGGCTGAAATGGATGTGCTGAATCGTGCGTTTGCAGAAGTTATGATGGCTGGAGACAACAAAGGCCGTGTGTTTACATTTCCGATCCCGACTTACAATATCACTAAGGATTTTGATTGGGGCAGCGAACGCTTTGAATCCGTGTGGAAAATGACAGGACGCTATGGAATCCCCTATTTTTCCAATTTTGTAAACTCGGATATGTCCCCGGAAGACGCACGTTCCATGTGCTGCCGTTTACGGCTCGACACCCGCGCATTGCGCAAACGTGGCGGCGGACTGTTCGGAGCCAACCCTCTCACCGGTTCCATCGGCGTTGTCACAATGAACATGCCGCGTCTGGGCCATCTTTCCGGGGACGAACAAGACTTCCTGATCCGGCTGGACGCCTTGATGAAACTTGCCAAAGACAGCCTTGTCATCAAGCGCAAGGAACTGGAACGCTTCACAGGCTGCGGGCTTTACCCGTATACCACATTTTATTTGCGGGATGTGAATGCCCGTCACAACGCATATTGGTTCAACCATTTTTCCACCATCGGCATCGTCGGCATGAATGAAGCGTGCCTGAACCTCATGGGCAAGGGCATTGCAACCGCTGAAGGCCAGGATTTTTCTCTGCGGGTTCTTGCCCACATGCGCAGAAAATTGGAAGAATTTCAGGTAGAAACAGGCGATTTTTTTAATCTGGAAGCAACCCCCGCCGAAGGAACCTCATACCGTTTTGCGCGGCTGGACAAGAAAAAATTCCCGGAAATTCTTTTTGCCAACGGCAAAGCAGGGGAAGAGTCTGCTGCCGCGACGCAGGCGCCTTATTATACAAATTCCACGCATCTGCCTGTCAATTACTCCACAGATATTTTTGACGCGCTTGATTTACAGGACAAACTGCAAGGGAGCTACACCGGCGGAACTGTGCTTCATGGTTATCTTGGGGAAGAAGTCACGGATACAAAAACAGTGCGAAACATGGTACGCGCCATTACAGACAATTATAGTTTGCCCTATTTCACGTTGACGCCCACGTTCAGCATATGCGCCGACCACGGCTACCTGAAGGGAGAACAGACGATGTGCCCGGTGTGCAGTCGAGAAACGGAAGTCTATTCAAGGGTGGTGGGGTATCTGCGGCCTGTGTCGCGTTGGAATGATGGGAAAAGGGCAGAGTACGCGAACAGAACGCCGTATGTTGTATAACGCCATTTTTTTGTCACAATCGCTGGCATAATGTGATGCGGATAGGCGCAATACAAAAAACGAGTTTGCTGGATTTTCCCGGCAAGGTCAGTGCTGTTGTCTTTACACAGGGATGTAATTTTCTTTGCCCTTACTGCCACAATGCAGGGCTGGTTTTGTGCAGGGACGAACCGTTTGTTTTCACAGAAGTGGCGGCATTCTTGACGAAACGCAAGAAGGTGCTGGAAGGTGTTGTCGTTACAGGCGGGGAACCCGCGCTGCAAAGTGATCTGGCGGACTTTTGCGCGTTTTGCAAACATCTTGGGTATGCCGTCAAGCTGGATACGAACGGCAGCAGGCCGGAGGTGTTGAAACGTCTGTTGGAGCTGAAGCTTGTGGATTATGTGGCTATGGATATAAAAGCCGATCCGCGGCAATATCCAAAAGATATTTGCCTGGGCGTTTTACAGGGGGCAATTACGCGAAGCATGGCGCTTCTCAAAGAGTGCCGCGTGGCGCATGAGTTTCGCGTTCCCTGCGTCGCTCCCTTTATAGATGCGGAAAGCTTTGCGGTCATACTGGAGCTTACAGGAGGCATCGCGCCCCTTTTTCTGCAAAAAGTTCGGCAGGGGCGTGTGCTGGACCCTGTTTTTTGCAGCAAGAAAGGACGACCCCTGACTTTTGAAGAAATGGAAGCGCTGCAGAAACAGGCGGTACTGTGCGGGCAGCCGTGCCACATACGCTGATGCCTTCTCTTCCCTGCAGAGCGCGTCAGGGCTGTTTCAGCGCATGACAATAGCGTCGGTGGAAATCGACCCCAGAATCTTGCCGTCCACAATCACGGCAGGCAGGCTCTTAACGCCATAATACCAGCTTATCTGCACAGCCTAATACAGATTGACATTCCTCGCATCATAGCAATATTTTGCCACCGCAAGTTCATCCTGTGTCGGAACAGGTGGCCGCACTTTTGTTATCTACTCGTAATGTATGGGATAATCTGTTGACAGCGGCGTCGTACTCATTGGTAAACGGCACAGCATGACCTTTGACGCGCTTTTGCTCTGCCTTGATCATATTCCAGCGTGAAAGCGCATGGCTTAAGTACGGCATTGCCTGACCTGAGCGCGCGTAGGAAATCCATATGGCAAGCCCCATCAGATCCGTGCCGTAATTTTCTCTGCTGTTTGCTAAAACAAGAATCTTTGTCTGCGCTGGAGAAAGAACGACTTGTCTCTATCACAGTCTTCCATATTTTTTCACTCTGCGGCGCGGCAAAGTCAAGCAGCACCAAAATTCCGTGAGGCGCACGCAGATCGCCAAAAACAATGGGATACAGTTCCTTAGGCCAATGCTGCCGGTATGCCGCCTCCCCTTCAATTGCTCATCCGCTGCCGACGCAGCGCGGACGTTCGGCAAACGCTCATGTCGGTAAGGATTGAAGCTGTTTATTCCTTTGCCGGGGGCAGCAGACTGCGCTCTCTCTTTTGGGCTGCACCCTGTCAGGCACAACCCAAAACACAGTATCGCCGTAGCATACTTGCGCATACCTCATCCCATCGTAAAAGATTGAACAAGATCCTCAAGATGCCCCAGCCAGATTTCGGCAAACCCGTCGTATTCCGCTATGCCCTTGAGCACGGGCACGCACTGTCGTCCGTCGGCCTCTATGCGTGACCGCCACGACGCTTTGTGTTCTCCGGCCATATCCTGCAATGCGTGTCGCCCCACCACAGAAAGCAGTGGCATAAGCCATACCCTGTTAGAAGACAGCGCGGACAAAATCTTTTCCAGCCCTGTCGCGCCATTCATGGCGCCGATATGCACATGCTCGTCCAGATTGCGCACGGCGCACGCCAGATCCTCATAGAGGGCAACAGCTGCATATCTGGCGCCGTGCCCCATAAAAACGACGTCTTCCGCCGGATTACGCTGCTCCGGCAGATGCCGCACAATCGCCCTCGCCACCGCCTGCACATCAGCCGCTGTCGTCAACAGCGGCATGCCGACACGACAGTCAATGCCGCCGCCGGCAGCGACTTCGCCCGCGGCTGCGCAAACTGCAGCATGCTCTCTGCCGACGGTCTGTAAAGGCTGCACCGCAACTTCATCAAAGCGTTCAAAGGTAAGCCTGTTCAATGCCTTGACCACAGAATCACTTTTCTGTCTGGCCTGCGTCAGACGTTCGCGCAACAGCAGCGACGTGTATGCCCAGCGTACAGGCAGCCCTGCAAGGCGTTCCCGGACCATCGCATCAAAGTTTTGCAGGGCGCTTCGGCCTTGGACGCTGCTCGCGCCAAAAGCTACCAAAAGAATTACGCGTTTCATGCATGTTTTTTGTACGACACGTCAGCGCGAGAAACAACACCCGGACACGCCCGACGCTTGACATGCCTCATAAGCACTTCTACATATCTTCAATGCGCTCGTAGCTCAGTCGGACAGAGCAACAGCCTCCTAAGCTGTAGGCCACAGGTTCAATTCCTGTCGAGCGCACCATTTTTAGGGATTACGGGTAAAATCGTAATAAGCCCTTCGTCATAGCACCATTCATAATATGCACAACATCAGCCTGTACATCCACTCTCTTGACTTTTAGCCCAAAACCAATACTGTCCATATTGGGGAGTTCGATCCATTATTGGACATTTATTGGTTGTTTTTACCCTCTACTTTTAGGCTAGTAAGCTTTTGGAGTTAGAATTATCGTCAATGACACTGATAAAGGTTTATTTAATGAACGAGAGACCGCAGGATTTTTGAATGTTAGTGTAAAAACTGTGCAGGGATGGCGATACGGGGGTATCGTCCTATGTTTCATAGGCTTAACGCCAATTGGGCCAATCTGGTATTCTGCGGATGACATGCAGGAGTTCTTGGAGGGCTGTAAGGTGCTACCTCGTTTAAGAATCGCACAGGCTTGTTTGATAATCAGTAGACGTTCAAACTGGACGGATATTGAAAAATTGGCTGGATGGCAATGACACCAAATGTTGTTATATCAATAAATTCGGCTAATTCACCACAGTTCGTGATACACGGCAATATGCCGCATAACAAAAAATAACCTTAACCCCCTATGTGTTGGCATACGGGTTTTCCCTCGTACCGTTTTTTTATTCTGGGAATGTCTTGTCTGTCAGTTTACCTAACGCTAGGATACCAAACTAACGACTGGCAGGATGAAAATATGAAGCTTACGCCATATAAACAACCCTCACCAATAATGTGTTTGCCTTTGCGTATACTGGAGACAGTTATCTTGGTGTCCCTGACAAATTTTTTTATATCAGCCGAATACTGGCCTGTAAAAACAGGGATGAGAGCTGCAGGTCTGAAAATTTTCCATATTTTAAAATTGTGCCTTTGTTTTTCTCTGTGCTGAAACAACCTTAAAAAGTTTTAATTCTGCAAAGACATTTTTAGCACTCCTGCTATTAACGTCTACAATTTGATACAACTATGCTACTTTATAGTTTGTGAAATGTATATGCAGCAATTGCAAGAAGATAAAGAACTCAAACTAGAAGATTGCATCAACAAATTTTTATGCGGTGACTCATTATAATTTGAAAAATTCTACTGGTAATGGAATGAAAGACGGGCGTGGTGGAAAATGGGCAAATGCACGATTAGTACATGGTTATTCAAACCATGTAGATTGTATGCCACATGAAGAATATTCAAGGTGGCAGCGTAATTGCCTCACAGAAATGTTAAGATTAATCAAAAATATAAACACAAAATAATTCAGCAGGAGTCACTGTTATGGCTGTAGAAACATATACAAAAGAAAGCCTTATTCAAGCCTTGATAAATATCCGCTCACAAGGTTGGATTAAAAGTGTGTGTTCCAGAAACAATGATGCGGTGGGAAATACACTGGAAGATTTGCTCGGGATTAAAGAGAGTAATCTATCCCCACTTGCCTTAAATTTTGTAACACAAATATTATTACCCGTATACGGCTGGGCACATAAACAAGCTGGGTTAACATTAACATACCCGGTGAAAAAGTTTCCGGCAAACGATTAAAGCAACAAATGTTTCAGACAGAGGATTTTACGTAAAGGTTGAGCATGATAATGAACGAATAAGTGTTGACTTTGCCACCATGATTGGCGGGATGCAGTTATAAAGAATGACGGTGAAATATTAAACAATAAACCATAGTTGTTGTGGTTTAATGATTTGTTTCACAAGGCAGGTACAAAATTGCTTAATTGCTTTTTCGTGAAAGCAAAAATTAAAAAAGAAGATAGATTGAAATACGTTAATTTGACTGAAATATTGATGCGTTAAAACATATCAAAAGATAAAATAATAATTTGAAGTATAGAAGATGGGAAAATTTTTGTAGATTTTGATGCAAGGACTCAGCATAACCACGGGACTAAATTCCGCATTAGTCAAAAATATATTCCAGAATTATACGCTGAATCTATAAATTATTAAACCGTTATTCCAGTTTGAAAGGTGAGGATTGAATTGTACTTGATTAATGCTTTCAGTGCCGATACCGCCAATGCCAGCAATGTCAAAAAACAATTTACTTGAGTGACAACATGCTTAACCTCGATTTTATAAATGGATTAATCTCAAGTAATGTATTTATTGGGATTATGACGGGTTTAATCAGCGGTTTTTATTCTGGTGTATAGTTAAGTATTCCGCATTTTGCCAAAACCAGGTATCACTATTGGATATTTTGCGTAGATTTGAAGTGACGAAAATTTTGAAAAGAGAACAAAGATAACATGGAATAATTATCAAGAAATTGCTCATGTCGGTTCGACGTTTCTATATTTAGGGCATCGCAGCAATGATTGTTCATAATGATTTTGTAGGTTTTATTGAGCAGCGCATCAAATTGAGTATATGCCTCACTAGTACAGTCAAGCATACTGGAGGTGATTCCTTCTGACTTGTCTATACACATATTAAATACTTTATTGGATAGCAGCGAAAATCAGCTTTTTTGTCAAAATTATTACAAATACAAAGTGCTCCCATTATAACTTATAACTAATGTAGCTAGAACAAAATTCTTTCATTGCACAAAAAAATATTTCCGAATTTCTTTCTAGATCATCTCTTGAATTTTTTTCAAAGGTACTATAAAGTTACAAGAGAAAATGTGTGGAATAAAGTCTGATTTCCAGGCAATGACGTACGCAAGCAACGGGGGTATTCATGCCGCAGGTCGCAGCCCGCATCAATGATGATCAGGAACGCTGGCTCAAGGATTATTTGCGCACCAAAAGCGCTGGGGCGGAATTTATCTTGCCTTGGGCAGTGGACACTTTTTTTCGGGCAATCACCAATATCAAACATCTGTTCAGCGCGGCCGAGCTTAAAACCATTGTGGAAGCCCATAGGGACATGAAATTCATGCCTGACCATACCCGCCTGTCCTATCTTTTGTTACATATCACAGACGATTGTGATAACAACAGTATCCATTTACGCCACGGGGCCAGCAAAGCCAGCATGGAGACAAAATTGAAAGGACTCGACGACACTCAGGCCACCGCACTGATGGTCTGGGCTTCGGCATTCTGGGTCAGCCGCAACTGTTCTGCCACCAACCTGGACGGATATATCAAGGCATATTAGAAAACAAACTGCCGCTCTGAGAAAACAGCGACGAGTCAATCAGATCATTCATTGTTGAGCGTCAGGTAAAGATCTCCCTCGAAGTATTGTCCCACAAGATACATGCGTCAGAAAAACACAATCATGGAACAGTATTTAAAAACTGATCGCAACCTGTTCTCCGTCCGTGGAGCGCTTGGATATTTCGCCTATGCACCAGGCAGGTTTATTAAATGCCTGGATGCGGTTGACCGCTTCTTCAACCTGTTCAGCAGGCATCACCAGAATATACCCGACGCCGCAGTTAAAAATCTGAAACATTTCTGGCCAGGAAAGTTTCCCGGCACTTTTGAGCCAAGTAAAAACAGGCGGTTTCTGCCATGAGCCGAAATTGATGCGTGCCTCTACTTGGGCCGGCAATATGCGTGGAACATTATTATAAAAACCGCCGCCGGTGATGTGCGCCATCCCCTTGACGTTCATATCGCGCAACAGTGAACGAACAGCCTTGACATAAATCGTTGTAGGCGTCAAGAGCACATCTTTCACGCTTGCGCCTTCCCCCTCAGGGAAGGGGTCCTCTGCGGCAAGTTCTGTTTCTGCAAGAATTTTACGCACCAGAGAAAAACCGTTGGCATGCAGACCTGAAGAGGCGATCCCCACAATTTTATCACCCACCTGAATGTCGGAACCGTCGATCAGTCGGGCATTGTCCACAATGCCGACGCAAAAACCGGCCAGATCATATTCACCTTGAGCGTACGTATCAGGCATTTCTGCGGTTTCTCCGCCAAGCAGCGCACAACCAGCCTGGCGACACCCCTTGGCTACACCGCTGATCACCGTCTGGGCAATATCCACATCCAAACGGCCTGTAGCAAAATAATCTAAAAAAAATAAAGGATGAGCGCCCTGAGCCAGAATGTCGTTGACGCTCATGGCCACAAGATCCACACCAACGCTGTTATGCTTGTTAAAAGCAAAAGCCAGCTTGAGCTTTGTGCCGACGCCGTCGGCAGAAGAAACCAGCACAGGCTCGCTCATCCCGTTTAAATCCGGTCGGAACATGCCTCCGAAACTACCAAACTCAGCTATAACACCCCTTGTCTGTGTGCTTGCCACCAGGTGTCTGATGCGTCCAACAAGCTCGTTGCCTGCTTGGATGTTGACACCAGCTCTGGCATATGCTTCCGCGCGGTCGCTGGTCATTCCTTACCCCCCCCTTCCCTTGAAAAGAGTATATCAGTTTTCCTGCAGAAGCCCAAGCGTCTTTTTTATATTTTTTCCTAGATCAAGCCACTATTATTTATGCCAACGCAGCAGGCAGCAGAAAAGGAATTGACATGCAGGCCTTGCCGGGGATATCAGATATTCGTTCTGTGCTGGTCAGTTGCGGAGTTGGGGCCGTTGAACGCCGTGGGTATGATGTCCGCCTTATGGCGGGTAGCGGGCAGATGCCCTTCTGTCCGGAATCTGGAAATAGACCGGACAAACGCCACAGCGACTGACAAGGCCAACAGCATCTTCCCGATTGACAAGAGATACGGCATGCTTTTGATATACACCGGTAACGGCAAAGGTAAAACATGCGCCTGCATAGGGCAGACTGTACGCGCCCTCGGACAGGGCATGGAAGTGGCATTCGGTCAATTTATGAAGCGTGACGGGCAGGCTGGCGAACAAAAAATGCTGTCGCACTTGTTGGGGTCACGTTTTCTTGCCGCAGGAGAAGGTTTTCTTCGTCGGGGAGAAGACCGTATACCGCACCGCAATGCGGCACTCAAAACTCTTGACTGGGCTAGAGAGCACCTGACAACGGTGGACATGCTGATTTTGGACGAAACGCTCTATGCGCTGAACGCCGGCATTCTGACAAGAGAAGAATTCGAAAGCCTGATTGCCGAGTCGCGCGCGCAAAATCGGCATCTGGTGCTTTCCGGCCGTCATGCGCCTGACTGGCTTATTGAATCCGCTGACATTGTCACAGAACTGCGCGAAATCAAACATGCTTGGCATACAGGACTCAAGGCCGCGCTAGGTATTGAATTCTAAACGCCATGCTGACTCAAAACCTGACGGACGTTGTTCCGTTGCCCATTTATATCGCAGCCTCCTTCAAACACAAGCACGGAGTGCGTTTGCTCGGCCGGGAACTGCACGCCCTGAACTGTGGACGGAAAAGGCTGTGCCGCCGCCTGGCCTGACCCCGGCAGAGTGCCGGATATGGGTGGATACGGACAGAGACGGCGGTCAGGTATATGCTTTCTGTAAAAACACCTGTGTCACTGCAGATTTGCTCATTTATTACGGCGCGTCCGGACAGGATGCCCGGAGTCGAAATTGGTCTTGCCGTTGATGCAGGGGTGCCGGTACTGGGCATTCGCGGCCCGCTGGAAGGATCCGGCCTTATGCTGCACGGCGCTGTCACTATCTAGGTGCACAGCGTCGAAGAGGCACTGGCGATTGTCAGCAAAGTTGCGGCGCATGCCGGCAGTCTCCCGCAGAATTTATATTTGGAATCTGAGGCGGTGTGTCGTTTATGTCAATGCATGCGGCGTTTCCGCTGATTTATTCAGTTGTCCGCTTCTGCGTGCTGGGCAGCATTAAATAATTTGTTACCGACGTCACACCGTTGACCTCCCGGGCAGTACGAACAGCAAGACGTTTTTCATCATCATCCCCGACCACGCCCAGCAAAACAACCCGGCCGGCATTAACCTCGGTGTCAATACGCGTGGACGACAGCCCCCCGGTCTGAATCAGCTCTTTCCGTAACGATGTGGCCAGAACAATGTCGCTGACGTCACTTTTGGCCGGCGCAAACCAGTGGGGCGTCACCGAGCGCGGCTTATGACGTCGGGCAATTGCCAGAGCCTTGTTCTGCACATTTTGCGACGCCTCGCCAATCAGAAAGACATTGCCGTAATAACTGTAGACAGCGACAGACCAGCCGCCGGTAAAATTTTCTTTCAGCAGTTCGGACTTAATGCCGGCTGACAGTGTTTTGTCGTCAGTAATGGTATCCACGAGCCGCTGATCTTTATAAATGCCGTACACTGTACAACCGTGCAAAAACGTCAGACCAGCAAGCAGCATAAAAACAGACAAACGTTGCATAGGAACTATTCCTTTTCGCGCCGTATACGGGCACCAACTGAATTGAGTTTATTTTCAATGCGTTCATAGCCGCGATCAAGATGATAGATGCGGCGTACCTCTGTAGTGCCGTTTGCGGCCAGACCTGCAAGCACCAGTGAGGCGCTGGCCCTCAGATCTGAAGCCATCACGGGCGCGCCGGCAAGCCGCCTGACGCCGCGCACCATAGCGATATGACCGGAAGTTCTGATTTGTGCGCCCATACGTTCCAGTTCCATCACATGCATGAAACGGTTCTCAAAAATAGTCTCTTCAACAACACTGGTGCCTTCGGCAAGACACATGAGCGACATAATTTGCGCCTGCATGTCTGTGGGGAAACCCGGATAAGGTTTTGTTGTTACATCAACCCCGCGTAACGGCCGGGCGCAGTTGACCAGCACGCCCTCGGACGTCGTCGTAATTTTCATTCCCATATCCTGCAATTTGAGAGTCACCGCTTCCAGTTCGTTAGCGGGGCAATGACGCAACAATAATTCGCCGCAGGTAATGCCGGCTGCCGCCAAAAAAGTGCCTGCTTCAATGCGATCGGACATCACGGCATATTCCGCGCCGTGCAGCCTGCTCACGCCGGCAATATGAATCCGGCTTGTCCCCTGCCCTTCAATATGCGCGCCGCATGCCAGCAAAAAATGGGCAAGGTCAACAACTTCCGGTTCACGGGCGGCATTTTCCAAAATGGTTTCGCCTTCAGCCAGTACGGCAGCCATGAGCAAATTCTCCGTGCCGCCTACTGTAGGCATGTCAAAGGTAATATGCGCACCGTTGAGTTCGCGGCAGTGGCCGAGAATATACCCTTGCTCCAGTTCGAAACGGGCGCCCATCTGTTCCAATCCTTTAAGATGCTGGTCTACCGGACGCGCGCCGATGGCGCAACCGCCCGGCAAAGCCACACGCGCCTGCCCGATGCGCGCCAGCAAAGGCCCAAGACACAGCACAGAAGCGCGCATGGTCCGCACCAACTCATACGGGGCCTCCGGCAACAGGGAGCCGGGCCTGACACGAACCTGCTCATCCTGATATTCACAGGAGCAACCGAGCATGCCCAGCAGTTTGAGTGTGGTGTGAATGTCACGCAGATCAGGCACATTGCGCAAAGTGGCCGCTTCATCCAGCAAAATCGAAGCGAATAGAATGGGCAATGCCGCATTTTTGGAACCACTGATTGTCATACTGCCGATCAGCGGCACCCCGCCTTCAATGATCAGCTTGTCCATATACCCTCATTATTTTCGCAAGACATGCTCAAATCAACTTGCTATATCATTTATATAATTTTTTTCGAAAAAGAAAGTCAGAACGACTGGCCGGAAAAAATGCTTGCAAACAGCGGCTGTCCTGCGTATAAAGCCTTCCGTAGTATGGCGGAAGTAGCTCAGTTGGTAGAGCACCTGGTTGTGGCCCAGGTGGCCGTGGGTTCAAGTCCCATCTTTCGCCCCATCACCTGTTTACCGGAGTCCGTAGAAGCCAGAAAAGCCCTATGGACTCTTTGTTTTTAGCCGGTTCACCATTCCAGTGCCATCTGGTTTCGTCGACCTGCATCCGGTCGCTTTTGTGAGTAACAAATGAGTAATTCCATTTGCCAAAAGCACCTGTGCCATAGTTGCAGGCAGCGTTTGCGGCGGCGGATGTCTGAGAAAAAGTGTGCGGCAAGTACACATAATGCAATGGAAAGCAACGGCATCCATGCAGAACGACAATTTGCTGATTCTAGACAAATCTCAGGCAACTGGGGATAGGTCAGTCAGGTGGCTTACAGCCATCTCAAAATCAAATTTGAGTTTAATTTAGAAAGTATCCAGATTTTCGATTGTTTTTCCTCTACCAAAATGGATATTACAAATAAGCAATGGGAACAGTTCGCAGCACTTTTATCCAAGATTGCCCTTATCCGGAGAAAACGTAGAAAATCCTGGGAGGGAGGCCGGCTTCGGCGTTATCGGCGCCGCGGGAAAGCTGAAGGGATATTCGTATGGCTGCAAAATTTTCGCAAGACCGCTGTAACATACGAATTTCATGCTGAAATTTTTTTGGCGATGGTTCAATTTAGCTGCGTGCTCATTTTGTTTGGGTTGCTTTTGAAATGACTTCTAGTGTCTAGAAATTCATTCGATTGCTCTGCGCACGGCGCAAGTTTTCATTGACGAAGACCGCGAAAAAATATACATATATAGTGCTGTAAGAGTTGCGATTTGACAAATTTTTTTGCCGGCATTCCGGGAGGGTATATGAAAAAGCTGCTCGTCAGGCTGGCGCACCAACTGGACGCCATAGACGAAGCTTCGCTCATGTCGCTATGGAGTGAGTACGCCACCATTGTCGGGCGGTTTGAACCTACGAAACAGTGGGAAGAGGCGACGCTGATTTTTTCGATGATACAGGCAAAGCGCTGGAAAAATCAACTTTTTAATTATTATTGGTCGTTGCAGACACAGGGGAGCGCAGTGGCGGCTGATCTTCCGGAAGTGCTGGCACCCGATTTTGCACTGGAAGCGGAGAACGGCACGGCAAAAGGAGCGCCCGGCTGCAGGGTGCTGCCCTTTAAGCCCCTCCTGTGAGGTTTGAGAGCATGCCTGG
The DNA here is from genome assembly GCF_002355955.1 of Candidatus Desulfovibrio trichonymphae. Lineage (NCBI taxonomy): Bacteria > Pseudomonadati > Thermodesulfobacteriota > Desulfovibrionia > Desulfovibrionales > Desulfovibrionaceae > Desulfovibrio > Candidatus Desulfovibrio trichonymphae. The sequence goes on from NZ_AP017368.1 coordinate 1,342,919, forward strand.
AATAAACAGCATGCCGTAAGGCGGAATTTTTAAGCAGGTGGAAAATGGTGAATACGGTTATCATCGGCGCACAATGGGGTGACGAGGGCAAAGGGAAAATTGTTGATATGCTGAGTGCCAAAAGCCGGGTGATTGTGCGTTTCCAGGGCGGCAACAACGCCGGACATACTATACGGGTCAAGGGCGAGGAAACAATTTTACATCTCATCCCTTCGGGCATTCTCCACAATGGAACGCTGTGTCTTATCGGCAACGGCGTGGCGCTTGATCCGGCTGTTTTTCTGGGGGAGACAGACAATCTTGCCGCCCGGGGCATTGACGTAAGTCCCGCCCGTCTTGGCGTCAGCTACAAGACGCATCTGATCATGCCCTACCACAAAAGTCTGGATAAGGCCCGCGAAGCTAAACGCGTCGGGCGTCAAATCGGCACAACAGGCTGCGGCATCGGCCCATGTTATGAAGACAAAGCCGCCCGTGTTGGTCTGCGAGCCGGAGATTTGAACAATCCCGCGCTGGTGCGTGAAAAAGTACGTTACGCGCTGCTTGAGAAAAATACACTGCTGAACGGACTGTATAAATTTAAGCCGCTGGATCCGGAAAAAGTGAGCAGCGATCTATTGGCGTTGGCCCCGCGTCTCACGCCCTATTTGACCGACGTAGACGCTCGCATCCATGAAGCCGCGCAAAATGATGCGAGCGCACTTTTTGAAGGAGCGCAGGGCGTACACCTTGATATTGATCATGGCACATACCCCTTTGTGACATCCTCAAACACGGTTTCCGGCAATGCGGCGGCCGGCAGCGGCACGGCGCCGTCATTTTTCACGCGCATTGTGGGTATTGCCAAGGCCTACACCACCCGCGTGGGATCCGGGCCTTTTCCTACAGAGCTTTTGGACGATACAGGCGCGTATCTGCGTGACAAGGGTCGGGAATACGGGGCCACGACCGGCCGTCCACGCCGTTGCGGCTGGCTGGACACGGTTGTGCTGCGGGCGAGCGTGCGCTTGAACGGCTTTACCGACATTGCCGTGACAAAGCTTGATGTGCTTCAAAATCTGCCGGTTTTGCGGATTTGTGTGGCGTATGAATATGAGAGGTGCCGGATTGACCGCATCCCGCAAGAGGAAGGTGCGCTCGGCAAGGTAAGGCCTGTGTATGAGGAATTGCCCGGTTTTGAGGACGACATCGCGGGCTGTACGTCGTTTGACGAACTGCCGCGCAGTGTGCGGTCTTATATTCTGCGTGTGGAAGAACTTGTGGGCGTCAAAATTTCCATGATTTCCGTGGGCGCTGACCGTAAGCAGACCATTGTACGCCAGACGCACTCCCATGATGGATGAGACGATACTTCCCTCTGTCGTCGGATCGGCTTTTGAATGTCTGAAGGCCCTGTTGGGCCGTCTGGGCTCCGCGCCGCCGCAGGTGCTGCTGCTGGAAGGGGGCAGTGAGGAAGAACGTTTCGACATGGCCAGGTATTGGGGCGCCTGCTGCAACTGTCCGCAACGCGGCGCGCACCACCCCCCCTGTCTCGCTTGTCCGGTCTGCAGGCAGATCGCTGCTGGCGAATTTTTGGATATGTTCGTTTATGACGGGCGTATCAGCAACGCCGAAGACAGAGATAACCCCGGCCCTGTCCGGGCGTTTACCGTAGACAACACACGTCAGCTCAAACACAGGCTGCGCGATGCCCCACACGGAAACGGCTGCAGACTGGTGCTTATCATGGGCATTGATAAAAGCCGCTTTGGGGCGGCCAACGCCATACTTAAGCTTCTGGAAGAGCCTGCACCGAACACGGTTTTTGTGTTGCTCGCCTCACAGCGTGAACAGTTGCTGCCTACGCTCGTGTCGCGTTCCTGCTGCTTGACGCTGCCATGCCAAGATACCGGAGTACAGGCTGCGGACATATCTGCGTGGGAAGCAAAGCTGGCGGTGTTTTTGCAGGAAGGCCAGGGTTTTTTGGAAGATGTGGTGTCTAGAGGCGCTGTTGACGCGCGTCTGGCCGAACGTCTTGTGCTTGCCTGCCAAAAGGCTCTGAGTGCTGCGCTGGCTGGAGCTGTCGTGCCGGACGAGCCTTTGCAGGCTGTGTTTGCCGGTTTTGACGCGCACGGCCTTGTTGTTTGCAGCCAATGGCTTATTGAGGCGCAGGAAGCCCTGCGCCGGAGCGTTACTCCCCCTCGTGTGCTGGAGGCTTTGGCCGCACGGCTTTTTGTATTGCGTGGAGGTTACGTTTATTTCCAAAGATTGCCGTATTTAGCCGCAATGGCGTCGGTGCGTTCCGCGAGTTTGTCAACAACCGCTTCAATTTCTTCATAATTCACAGCGCCCATATCTCGCGCCAGAAGATAGCCAAGATAGCCCTTGCCTTGGCTGAAAACCCAACACACTGAATAGATGGAGCCAACACCGGGCCGACCGGAAAATTCCGGACTTGTTGAAAGCAGCAGAAGCAGCCTTGGCGTGTCCTTTTCTTCATTATCGTTGAGTGTGAATAAATTGCTGCTGTTAAAACGCTCTTTCAACCGTGTGCCGAGCCGTGCGCCTATGCTGTCTGTTCCCTCAGGCTGTACACTGATCATGGTAATGCGGTCAATGTTCTTTTCCGGTTTGTCCGGTGCGGACTTGCCTGACTGCGGTGCGGGAGTCTGCGATGCCGTCTGGGCCGCGTTTGTCTGCGGTACCCACAGCGTCAATGCGCACAATACGGCGCAGCCCGTGAGAATGATGCGAAAAAATGTTTTCATCTTGTTGTTCCTTTCCCTGTTTGCTTGATCTTACTCCCGCCCCGCATCCCGGCTCAATAGGCTCCATAGCCGGAGAGCGCCACAGGCACCGTCTTGCCAAGAATCCACAAATCCATCCACACGGACCAGTTGCAGATATAATAGTGGTCAAAGGCCACGCGTTCGGCGTATGTTGTATCGTTGCGGCCGGATATCTGCCACAGACCGGTTATGCCGGGCCTGACGCGGCAGTATTCTTTATACACGTCATTATACTTGCTTTTTTCTTCGGCCACAATCGGGCGCGGCCCCACAAGGCTCATGGTTCCCGCCAGCACGTTGATCACTTGCGGCAATTCATCAAGGCTTGTCTTGCGTAAAAAAGCTCCTACACGCGTCACGCGCGGGTCGCGTTTCATTTTGTGATCGCGTTCCCATTCCACGTGCAGAGCCTGATCACTGGCAAGACAGGCCAGCAGCACCGTGTCCGCGTTGGTCACCATCGTGCGGAATTTATAAATCTGCATTTCTTTGCCGCCTAGGCCGACGCGTTTTTGCCGGTACAGCATAGGCCCGGCACTGTCCAGTCGGATAGCGGCTGCCAGGATCAGGCCGAGGGGCAGCAGCACGGGCAGGCTTGCGAAGCACAGTACAAGGTCAATACAGCGTTTTATCAACAACCGGCGTTTGTCACACAGGTTTTGCCGTATCCAGAGAGCGGCGGTCGGCCCGAGATCACATATCGTAATCCAGTGCACGTCAGTGCTGCCGCAAAACACGGGCGCCGCCAGAATATCGGTGAACCAGCGTCCGGCCTCCTTGATATAGTCTACGGTCGCTGTCTTTTCCCGCATGTGCGGAATCAGCACAACGGCACCGGGGTAGCGCGCGGCGGCGGCGGACAGCAATTCGCGCGTGCGCCGCACGTCATCGGGCAGAGCAAAAATATCCACCGGCGTCAGACCGCGCTCGGGATGGCGCTTGAGAAAATGCCATAGGCCGCGTCCGATTTCACCATGGTCAAAAATAAGCAGCGGCCTGCCCCACCAGCGTCGCGCGGCAAACAAACGACGACAGCACGCGCGCATGCCCGGCAGGGCAAACACAGTGATAAGCCAGCTTCCTGCAATGATCAGGCGGGAATATATCCTGCCCGTCTGCGACAGGAAGAGCACTGTCAGAATAAGGCCATACAGCAGCGTGGCGAGCAAAAAGAGGGACTTGAGTTCGCGCGGGGGTGGCAGGGAAACGCTTTGATACAGGCCGAAACCGACGCCCAGCAATGGTCCCAGCAGGAGCATGGGGAACACCCAGCGGTACAGGGCCGGGTTGACGTCGCCGAATGTCGCGCGCAGCAAAAAAACCAGGGTCGCCGGCATCAGGAGGGCCGTCAGGTCGGCAAGACAGAGCATAAGGCTTTGCGGTGAAATACCGGCTCGGTGAAACAGGGGCACCAGTATATGGGGATGCATTATAACAGACGATTATTGTTTGTCCGGCGAGATTGTCTTATTGTCCGGTGCTGTTGCCAAAGCCTGGCGCAAGAGCGTCAGAGCGTGAACCATCCTGGCCTCAGCCGCGTGTGCCATATGTCCGCCCTATTCTGTGCATTTTCGGTCTGGATTTACTGGACGTTGCTTGGGGCAGCCCCAGTGCATAAAATCCGTTTCCGGCGAGCCTGTCAGGCGTTCGTCAGCGACAAGCGCATGGCCTTTCCAGTCGCGAATGACGACATCCAGGCGTTCCATGTTTACATAGGACAACAGGGCGGGCCATCGGTCCGCCATGGCTCGCAGAATGCGGTCATAGGTCACTTCGCCACCGTGAAAGCCATCTACAAATTCACAGTCGTCTGAGCCGAGAGAGCGCGGGTCTGTAAAATCTAGAACGTCAATGCCGCGTTCCAGCAGGGCGTTGCGCAATGCGAAAAGATGCGAGTAGCCCTGTTTGCTTTGGTGCATAACGTTCAGCACGCGTTCGGAAAGCGGCGCGATAAAGACAAATGTGGCGATGCCGCGTGCCCTGAGTCGGCAGTAGATTTCGGCAAAAGCGTCCAAATGCTCGAGATTCGGGCCTTCCTGATCGGGACGAGCCCGGTAAAAGGACTTGATCCCGTAACGGGCCTGTTTGAGCGTGTCTTCAAACCTGTAATCAAAAGGACGGCTGCGGCCAGTGATTTCGGCAGTATAATACCACGAACCGTCCGGACCGAAGCCGTCGTCTGTCTGCTGTGCCATAATGCCGTAACGCGTCTTTCGAAAGATGCCCAAGAGCGGAGCGACTATCTCCGCCGGAGAAATTTTCCCTTCAAAAAGCCAAGTCCAAGGTTTTTTGAGGTTTTCAAAGCCGTAATTGTAAGAGCCGCTGGTGGTGGGTTCTTCTTTAAATGGGTCAGTGTGCCACTGCGGCATAAACCACCAGAAATCCAGCCCGAGAATAACTGCTTTCGGCTTGTGGACGGCAAGCATGGCGTTTAGTGTGGAGCGCAATACGGCCAGATTGCCGGCAACGCCGCCTACGTTGACAAAGGTTCTGCGAAATGAAGAAGCACGAAACTGCATGACCCGAGAGGATCCCACTGTTGCGATTTCCGGCTTGACAGCTTCATAGAGACGCAGCTTGTAGTCCACAAAATCCTGTGAGACGCCTGAACCAAAGACGACGAATTCGCCAGCCGCCTGAGCAGCAACAACCCGTTCCACTGCCACGTCGCCGCTTTGATGCAGCCACAGGCAGGTGTAGGGGAGCACAAGCACAAGGCTTACTGTCGCGAGAAGCAGCAGTACTTTGAAATAGCGTTCTATATAGGAGGTGTTGGTCATTGGTGTGAGCATACTGCGCTGCCCGTCGGCTAAAACTGAAAATACAAAAATGTGGATTTGCGTGAAACAAGAATCAAGGTAATGAACGTCAGCACGGCCAGCCCCGTAGCCCAAAAGCCGGACGCGCGCCAGGCGAATTTTGGGAAAGAACCGTCAGCCCGTCCCCGCAAGAGTTCCCGGCTGTTGGGAAAGGCCCATACCAGAAGCGCGCAGAGCAGCAGCAGCGCATAAGGCTGCCAGCCCTGAAAATAATTGTTGGGCAGCAGGGCGCCGTCTTCCTGCGCAGCTGCAAACGGGCATGTGAACATGGCCGTATACACGACCACAGCTCCCTTGAGCGTTGTCGCGCGAAAAACCACCCAGCAGGCGTTGATGCAGAAGAAAGTCAGGGCAATGCAGGCAAGGCGGCATAAGGAAGTCTTTAATATCTTTTCCGGCATTTTGTCCTTGATTTGGGCGCGGAAAAAGTGATTTACGCAAAGCATTGCGCCGTGTAGCGTTCCCCAGATTACAAAGGTCCAGCCCGCGCCGTGCCAGATGCCGCCGATGAACATGGTGAGAAAGAGATTGCGGTACTGGATGAGCCGTCCGGCTCTGTTGCCGCCCAACGGAATGTACAAAAAATCGCGCAGCCATGAGCCGAGCGTGATGTGCCAGCGTCTCCAGAAATCCACAATGCCGGTGGACTTGTAAGGGGAATCAAAATTTTCAGGCAGGCGCAGGCCGAGCATCAGGCCAAGCCCGATCGCCATATCAGTATAACCTGAAAAATCGAAATAAAGCTGAAAGGTGTAACAGAGAGAACCGAGCCACGCTTCAGCACCGCTCAGGGGCAAGGCACTGTCCGCGGCATTGAAGACGGCATTGGCGTACAACGCTATGCTGTCGGCGAGCAGGATTTTTTTTGCAAGACCTATGCTGAAAAGGGTGATACCGCGCGCGATGCCTTCCGAGGTGTGTGGGCACAGCGCGTCAAACTGGCTTCCCATTTGTTCGTAACGTACGATGGGGCCTGAAATGACATAAGGGAAACACGAGGAAAAGAGCGCGTGGCGGGCAAGTCCCGCCGGTTCTGTACGGCGCTGGTAGACGCCCACAAGCCAGGCAATCTGAATAAAGGTATAGAAGGAAATGCCGAGCGGCAGGCCGGGGGTGTTCCATGTCCACCCTGTCTGGAAAAGAAGAGCGAGATTTTGGGCCAAAAAGTCGGAGTATTTGAACCATACCAGCGGCAAAAGATTAAGGATGAGCGCAAGTGAGAGAAGCCCTTTACGGCTCATTCCAGACTTTTTTGCCGCAAAACGTTCGTCCGGTACGGCAAGGGCAAGGCCGAAGGTGTAGTTCATAGTGATGAGCACGGCCAGCAGCAGCAAAAAACCAGCGTCCCACAAGGCATAAAAACCAGCTGAAAAAAGAAGCAGAATCAGTGCAAACCGCGATGGCCCGGCTGTTCCGGCAAGCCGCCAGACAAGCAGCAGCAGGGGGAAAAAACAGAAAATAAAGGGATAGGAATGGAACAGCATGGCACACTCCTGACACGCGCAACACGGGTAGATGATTCGGCAGCGGCAGACAGCGAAAACATCAGTGTTCTGGCGCAAAAATCGACAAGTCTTGTCGTCTGCTGGTCTTTGGCCGCGGCGAATTCTGAGCAGGCCTCGAGTCAGGAATTAAGCTCTACCCTGAATTTGCGCGACAGTCTGAAAACAACCACCTTGCGTGGTGGCAGGGTGATGGTTGCGCCAGTCTGCGGGTTGCGCCCAATGCGGGAAGCCTTGTCATAACATTCAAACTTGCCGAACCCGCTGATCAGAAGAGCGCGATCTTTTTTAATGGTGTTTTTCATGATCTCCAGCAGGTTTTCGATAACATTTTTAACATCAGCATGGTTTTTATCGATTTCTTCGTAGATATCTTCGACAATATCTGCTTTTGTCAGTGTTTTTTTCATGTTTGTTTTCTCCGTCATGTTCAGGTGCGAAAGACGCAAATCGTCGTGCCTAGACTGGCACAGGCGTGCCAGCCATTTCACATAGTTGGCATTTTTTTTATACATACACGCAAGCAAAAAACGGGGCAAGATTTTTTTTGACGGAATTTTTTGTACAATTTTTTATTTTAATCAATTTAGGATACATGAAAAAATTTTACTGGTCTGCGCCGCGCCGCAGCGCGTGTCCCATCATTCCCGTTTTCCTGCCTTTCCATGGTTGTCCCGCGCATTGCGTTTATTGCGCCCAGTATACGCAGACAGGCCAGGGCCCGATACCGTTCCCGGATATTCTTGATAAGGTCGGAACTGTGCTGCGCGCCCGCGCGCTTGCCGGGCTGCCTCCGCCGGAACTGGCCTTTTACGGCGGCACCTTTACGTCCATGCCTGAAAAAGAGCAAAGGCAATGTCTTGACTTGGCGACTTATGCGATTCAGCGGGGGCTGATCTGCTCTTTTCGGTGTTCCACACGGCCTGACAGCGTGGATGTTCCGACATTGACGCGCCTGCGGGATGCGGGGTGTTCAACTGTGGAGCTTGGCGCGCAGAGTTTTGCAGACGCGGCACTGACAGCCGCACGGCGCGGTTATGGCGGCGCGGCGGCGGCGGCCTGCAATCTGGCGAAGCAGGCGGGATTGAACCTTGGCGTGCAGTTGTTGCCCGGCATGCCGGGCGTCAGCCCTGAGGTTTTTATCTGCGACGTATCCGCAGCGCTACGTATGGGCGCGGATATGCTGCGTTTCTATCCCTGCCTTGTTCTTGCGGGCACGGAACTGGCGCGGGAATGGCGCGCAGGTGGCTATCGACCTTGGGGTATGGAAGTCTGTCTTGCAAGCCTTGCCCAAGGCTGTCATGGCCATGGCGCACAAAACGTCGGTTACGCATGGGGCTGGCACCTGAAGCCGTTCTTGACGGAGCGGTGCTGGCCCGGCTCAGTCCATCCGGCGCTCGGAGAGCGGGTGATGGCGCGCGCACTGTTGATGGCGGTGCGGCAGGAGGCCGACCGGGGCAGGCTTTTTGCGTTGGATGCGCCGTTGCGTTGTCAGGGGTATTTCTGGGGACACAGGGGCGAACTACGCGCAGCCTGGGCCGCGCTGGGGCTTGGTTCGGACGAAGTTCGCTTTGTGGAAGGAGAAGAGGTGCGGCTGTATTTGTGAATCTGCCCAGAGCAGGTGTCGCGCTCAACCGTCGTGTGACGCAAATGCCCTGTTTCTCGCTATTCGCAGCAACTGGATCTGATCCCCTGCGCTGTATGATGCGCGGCAAAAGCATAGCGGCCGTATCTCATGCCGTTGCCGACAATGCCCGCTTCTTCCAGACGGCGCATTATGTCATTGTGGGCATTTTCCATCTGCCGCTTCAGTGTTGCCAGCCCTGCGGCACAGTCGCGCACGGCCTTAGCGTCCGGTGTGGCGTTGTTGTGCAGAGCGCACAGTTCCTGGCGTTTGACAAAAATTTCGTCGCGGACAGCGTTTATGCGTTTGGCGTATTCCTCACAAGCGTCAGGCTATGTTCTTGGCCGGATGACCGGGGCAAATCCCGCGTACGTGACGGTTTTGTACCTTTTTAGAGAACTCGCCGACGTGCTGGCGGACCGATCCCAGCCATTGGTGGTACGGGCGTGTGGAGATAAGGATGGTGGGTCAACAGAAGCTGACTTTCGTCAAGTCACAACCGTGCCCAGCGGTTCCCCGTCCAGTAAATACCGGCGCAGGCTTGATGGCATACGGCCGTCCAGAATGAGTACGCGGGCGCATCCGGCCGTGAGCGCATTCAGGCACGCGTTGATCTTGGGTATCATACCTCCGCTGATCACTCCCTGCCCGGTCAGTCGCGCGACGGTGGCCTGATTCAGATGTGGGACAAGCGTTCCGTCGGCGTCAAGTACGCCCGGCACGTCGGAAATAAGCACGAAATACGCGGCCTTCAACGCGCTGGCGATCGCCCCGGCCGCCATATCGGCGTTGACGTTTAGGGCTTCTCCTTCCGGCCCTGAGGCCACGGGCGCGACCACCGGCACAAACCCTGCCGTCAGTAGGCAGTCAAGCAGTGCTGTATTCACCGCCGTGACTTCTCCGACAAGTCCGAGAGCGGGGTTTTTGCGCTGGGCGAGCAGAAGATTTCCATCGCGTCCAGAAATGCCCGCCGCGCGAACCTGACAGCGTAAAAAGGCACTGACGACGGCCTTGTTGACCTGACCGCAGAGTGCCATTTCTACAGCCTCCATCGCAGCTTCGTCCGTCACACGCAAACCTTCCACAAAACGGCTTTCAATATGCAGGCGAGTCAGGAGGTTTGTGATCCGCGGCCCTCCTCCGTGCACGACGACAAAACGCATGCCTTTCACGGCAAGAATTGATAGATCTGCAGCAAAAGCCGAGCTCAAATCTGTCTTGTCCATAGCGTGGCCGCCGTATTTAATAACAACAGTGGCAGTGTCCACAGCTTTTCTCCAGTCTTTATTGTGGAATAGAAAATTTGCCTTGCACTCCGGCTGGCTGTCGCCGGTTTGCACGCCCGGCGCACGCAAAGTCGTTGCAAGGCGTGCACTCTTATTGTACTACATATATCTTCGGTGAACAAGAGCGCGGCATAACAATACAGTATAACGGGACACAAAATATCTATTTTGCACAAACAGTAATTGCCGGACGCAAATCGGGAACGCCGCGGCAATGTGGTAAAATTTACTGAACGGGGCACAGTGCGCTTACTGTGCAGTGCGGGCGATCAGGGTATTGACAAAATCATATTGGCATATGCCGTGATATGCCGAATTGTTGAAGGAAACAGTATGACGGATGTTGTGACGCGTTTCGCACCGAGCCCCACCGGGTATTTGCACATCGGCGGCGCGCGTACCGCGATTTTCTCTTGGCTTCTAGCCCGTCATTATGGTGGTCGTTTTTATCTGCGCATTGAAGATACGGATTTGCTCCGCTCAAAACAGGAATATACGGACTCTATTCTGGCTTCCATGCGCTGGCTGGGCCTTGATTGGGACAACGCCCCCGTGTACCAGACCCAACGCACTGATTTATACAACAGTGTTGTGGCCAGACTGCTTGCCGACAGGCATGCCTATTGGTGTTCCTGCACGCCTGAAAAAGTGGAAGCCATGCGCAAGGCGGCAAAGCAAAGAGGCGAAAAGCCCCGCTACAACGGGCAATGCCGATCTCGCGGGATCGGCCCTGGGCAGGGGCGTTGCGTACGCCTTAAATTGCCCCTTTCCGGTAAAATCGTTTTTGATGATATGGTCAAGGGCCACATAGCCGTGGACGTGAGCGAACTGGACGATATGGTGCTGCGTCGCGCAGACGGCATGCCCACCTACAATCTGGCCGTTGTGGCGGACGATTATGAAATGGGCATCACACACGTGATCCGCGGTGATGACCATGTCTCCAACACGCCGCGTCAGATACTGATTTATCAGGCGCTGGGTCTGTCTGTGCCGCGTTTCGGGCATGTTCCCATGATTTTGGGGCATGACCGCCAGAAGCTTTCCAAACGGCACGGAGCGCGCGCGGTGATTGAGTACCGGCGTGACGGTCTGCTGCCGGCGGCGCTCGTCAGCTGTCTGGCGCGCCTTGGCTGGTCGCACGGCAATCAGGAGCTGTTTTCCCTTGAAGAGCTTGTCAGGCATTTTGACGGCACCAATTTGAACCAGGCCGCCGCCGCCTTTGACCCCGCCAAACTCGAATGGACAAACACCCGTTTTATGCGTGATATGCCTCTGGAAAATCTGGCAGCGCTTGTCTCCCCCTTTGTTCGGGAGACGGGCTTCAGCGTACAGCCCAAGGCAAGGCTTGTCGCGCTCTGCGCCATGTTTCGCGAGCGGGCGGGCAATCTTCTGACACTGGCGGAAAATTTCCGTCCCCTGCTTGTCCCTGCCGCAGAACTTGCCGTGAATAAAAAAGACGCCGCAAAGCATTTTACCGAAGCGGGTAAAACGCATCTGCGCGCGCTCACAGGTGTTTTTCAGGCTTGTGATCCCTTTGCCGCCGGGAAGATTGAAGAGGCACTGAACAGCTATGTGGCGAACAGCGGCCAGACTTTCAAACAGGTGGCCCCGCCTCTGCGCACGGCGCTTATGGGTTTTATGGGAGGTGCGCATTTAAGCGACATTATAGCCTTTTTAGGCAAGGAAGAGACGCTCGCGCGCCTTGCGCGCTTTATTTGAAGTAGCGCCTATGCCGCCAGGTTTCTTTTCATGGCAGGAGGAAAGCCTTCGTTCGCCATGTTGGGTCGTTCGTTGTTATACTTCCAAAGCCGGCGTGCAGCAAAATTCTGCACTTCCTCACTGTCCAGGTGCAGCGTTCAACATAACCGTTCTGCAGGGGTTTGCCCGGTTTGGATATAGCGGGGTCCCTGTCTCCCTCTTCATGGCCTAATCCTGCAAATAACCGTTTGATATGCTCAGGTCCACCAAAAGCCATGGGAAGGTATTTTCTGTTTTCAGATAACACTTTTGTATAACCAGCATTTCTGTGCAAGGCTGCCTTAAAGATTTCTATAGCACATCTATAAAAATATATGACAAATTAAGTCTTGTGCCATTTCAATATGGACAATGGAGTCTGACAGATTTAATGTTGATACCCCCATTTTACTTTGGGACTAATCATCTAGATCCATTGTTTTTGTTTGGTAAAAATATTAAAAAACATCACAAAGGTGAAAATTTCTTCGTTCTGTGTCGCCGCACGCGCGCGGGAGTTCCGGCAACGACGGAATATGGCGGTACGTCACTGGTCACCACGCTGCCAGCGCCCACAATGGCCCCTTCGCCGATAGTCACGCCTTTCAAAATCAGCGAGTTCATGCCGATCCACGCGTAATCGCCGATTACAACCCGCGCGTCGTTCTCGTATCCGGGGCTGTCCGTGCGACTTTCAGGCGGCCAAGGCGCGTGAAAATCCGAATCCACAATGATGCAATTGGGCGCGAGCAGAACCTTGCGCCCGATGATGATGCTGGTTGACCGCGCTGTGACTGAGGAGCCGCTCAACTGCGCGCCGTCGCCGATTTCAATGCTTGCGTCGTCGCCGAACACTCTCAGGCGTACGGGCGCGGCAAGTGTGGCGGCTGTGCCCCGTCGCCAGGAAGAAATAAGGCTCACGTTCGCGCCTATACGTATGGTTCCTCCCGGCCAGCGCAACAAGCCCACAGGGCCGTGAGCGCGTGTACCGGGGCCGACATGGACGCCAAAAAGGGCGGCCTTGCAGCGCAGGCGCGCTGTGCCCCACAATACACCGAAGACGCGCATGTTTTCAAGGCAGATAAAGCTTGCCGCGTCGGCAAGTGTAAAATCACGTTGCAGGGCTTTGCGTAGCAGTGTTAGCATAGTACAATCTCTCACAGTTTGTTATAGCAGTTGCCGCCTGACGAAGTAAGTGACCGCATCGCGGACAGGGCGTGTAATGATTTTCTATGCCCATTTAAAAAGCGTAGTCGGCGATTTCAAATTCTGTGAGCTGATTTTGCGGACAAAACCGCTCCCGCCTTGCAAAGGCGGCCCCTGATCTGAAAGACAGGCTGTGTCCTATCGCAGGATGTTGCTGGAAAGTCGGGCGGTTTCGTCGTCCAGAACGTCGGAGACAGTCATCTTTTTGAACCAGGATGGAAATAGGCGGCAACATATTCCGAACTGCATAATTTTATGCGCCGTCTGCATTGTCTTGCTGTTGATTTGCTTTTGTGACGGGGTGCATAAAAAAACGCGTGGGAGAAGAGGGTTGGAGCCATGTGGCCTGCACACACAGCAGCAATGGGAGAGTTGCTCGCCTTCCGGCCAGCGCTTGAGCAATGGCCTGCTTTGCTCCCGTATGTGCCGCAGACGGATGCGTCGGCGTGAGCGCAGTCTCTTGCCGATTGTCCGTCTCTTGTCGCAAAAAATCAGCAAGCAGACGGATGCTTCTTTCAAAGGCAGGCTGTCCTGTCCGGTCGGCTATTGCAGAAATACGTTTGTGCCCGGCACGCGGATCAGATCACGCCGGAGCAGCTCTTCGGCAATCTGCACGGCGTTGAGTGCCGCTCCCTTGCGCACGTTGTCGGCCACAATCCACATATTCAGTCCGTTCTCAATGCTTTCGTCCTCACGGATGCGTCCCACAAACACAGGATCTTCGCCTGCGACATACGCTGGCATCGGGTACATTTTTTCCCGCGGATTGTCATATACCATAAGACCGGGTGCCTGAGAGAGCATGATGCGGGCATCCTTGGCCGTAATTTTTTTGGCTGTCTCCACGTTGACGGATTCGGCATGTCCGTAAAAAACAGGTGCGCGGACACAGGTGGCCGTGACTTTTACCGAAGGGTCTCCAAAAATTTTTACAGTTTCGTTGACCATTTTCATTTCTTCTTTGGTGTAGCCGTTTTTTAGAAAAACATCTATATGCGGCAGCACGTTGAAAGCGATTCGATACGGGTAGACGCTGTTTTCCGGCTCGCGGCCATTGAACAGATCGCGCACCTGACGTTCCAGTTCTTCAATGCCTTTTTGACCTGTACCGGATACGGCCTGATAGGTGGAAACCACGATGCGTTTGATTGCCGTCGCGTCGTGCAGAGGTTTTAACGCCACGAGCATCTGTATGGTGGAACAGTTGGGGTTGGCGATAATACCCATGTGGGCTGCAAGATGGCAGGCGTTGACTTCCGGCACCACCAAGGGGCAGTGCTCGTCCATGCGCCAAGCGGCGGAATTGTCCACCACCACACAGCCGGCATTGACTGCGTGCGGCGCAAACTGCAGCGACGTCGCCTCTCCCGTGGAAAAAAGGGCCAGATCAATATCGGTAAAAACGTCTTCTTTCAGTTCTTCTACCGTCAATTCCGCATCGCCGAAGGGAATGCGGCTTCCGGCGGAGCGGGCTGAGGCAAAGGCACGTATTGTTGTCGCGGGAAATTTTCGGTTGTGCAGCGAGTTCAGCATTTCTCGCCCCACGGCGCCCGTAGCTCCCACCACGGCGACTGTCAATGTTTTTTTCATGAAAATCTCCTTGGAGATTATAATATATCCAATATCTATAATTCGCAACGGGCGGATTCAGGCACGCCGCCGTCAAGCAGGGCGGTTCACGAACGTGGTGCGCGTGTCCTAAAACTTCAAGCTGCCGGGCGTGCGGGGAAAAGCGATCACGTCGCGAATATTGGCGATGCCGGTGAGCAACATGAGCAGGCGTTCAAAACCAAGACCGAAACCGGCGTGCGGCGCGCTGCCGAAGCGCCGCAGGTCAAGATACCACCAGTAGTCGTCCGGATTCCGACTAAGTTCGCGAAGGCGCGCGGCGAGCTTGTCCAGACGTTCCTCACGCTGGGATCCGCCGACAAGCTCGCCTATGCGCGGGGCCAGTATGTCCATGGCCGCCACGGTTTCGTTGTCGTCATTCGCGCGCATATAGAATGCTTTGATTTTTTTTGGATAGTCGTACACAATGACGGGCCGGTGAAAATGTTCTTCCGTCAGATAGCGTTCGTGCTCCATTTGAAGGTCCATGCCGCAGACTACTGGGAATATAAAGTCCCGCCCGCTGCTTTCCAGAATGGCGACGGCTTCGGCATAAGATGCGCGCGCGAAGGATTTGGCGATCATGCCGCGCAATCTGTCCATAAGGCCTTTATCAACAAAATTGTCGAACAAGCGCACATCCGCCTCACAGCGCGTGAGCGCATGGTCTATGACATGATGGACAAGGCTTTCGCCAAGTTCCATTATGTCTTCAATATCCGCGAAGGCTATTTCAGGTTCAATCATCCAGAACTCGGCAGCATGGCGCGGCGTGTTGGATTTTTCGGCTCTGAACGTGGGACCGAAAGAATAGACCCGTCCAAGCCCCATGGCCAGTGACTCAGCTTCCAGTTGGCCTGAAACAGTCAGATGGCAGCGACGATTGAAAAAATCTTTTCCCGCGCTCTCCTCGTCTGGCGACAGGGCTGTGGCGCGAAACATTTCCCCCGCCCCCTCACAGTCCGAGCCAGTGAGCACAGGCGTGTGCACAAGGGCAAAACGACGTTGGTGAAAAAAAACGTGTACCGCGTGTGCTGCCTCGGAACGTATGCGGAATGCGGCCCCGTATTTGTTTGTTCGAGCCCGTAAATGCGCAATGCCGCGCAAAAATTCGTCTGAATGGCGTTTCTTCTGCAGTGGAAAGGTTTCCGGATCAGCGAGGCCGAACACGGCAATGCTTTGAACCTGCATTTCCCATTTTTGTCCTTTGCCGGGCGAGGGCGCGAGTGCGCCCGTCACGCAAAGCGCTGCGCCCGTATTGGCGGTGCCGAAAGCCGTGTACGCCTCGCTGTTATGAGCGATAACGCATTGCATGTTAGCAAGAGAGGAGCCGTCGTTTATCTCTACAAAGGAAAATCCGCCGAGGTCGCGGCGCGTGCGCACCCAACCGCAGAGCACAATGTTGTCCTGCGTTTTTTCCGCGTTCAGGGCGTCCACGATCAGTGTTCTCTGCATGGAACGTTGCCTTTATCGTCCCACTTTGGGAGGGTAAAACCCCTGCCTTCAGACGGCAGCTTCAGCATTTTGTTTTCTTGGGCTGTGGTGCCAAACAAAGTGTGCATCAGATAAAAAATTTTCATTTTGCAAAGGCTGTGAAGTTACACAGATCTGTATCGGCGCAGCCGATGTTGCCAGCTTTGACTGCTAATTGAGTCCACATGCTTTAGCAGGTGGGATATTCATTTTGTTCTGTCAGCGATGGCGGCCGTGATTTTCGCCTCAGCGGCCGGTTTGCCGTCCACAAAGGCGCGTGCGTCCATTTTATACAGTTTAAGACGCATACGCATATTGTCGCATGTGAGGTCAAGGCGGTCGCCGGGAACTACCTGACGGCGAAATCTTACGCCGTCAAGACCTGTGAAAAAAAGCAATTTGTCCGTCAGTGCACCGAGACCCGAAACCGCAAGGATCCCTCCCGTCTGGGCGAGCGCCTCCAGAATCAGCACGCCCGGCATGATGGGCGTGCCAGGGAAATGCCCCTGAAAAAACGGCTCGTTCAGACTGACATTTTTATACGCCCTGATGTGTGAGCCGGGCACGCATTCCACCACTCTGTCCACCAGCAAAAAGGGGTAGCGGTGCGGTAGCAGACGGAGAATTTGTTGAATGTCCATAGATGGATAACTTGTTTCAGACACAGGACACATCTTGAAAAGGAAAAACCTCCCGATCCTGACGGGTCGAGAGGCCTTCGGCAGCGTTCTGATCGTCAATTATTTTTTATCGTCGCTCTTTTTGTTTTCTTTTTTGGCGGATTTTTCCTTATAGAGCTTGTTGACTTTAACCAGTACGTCCTGCGTCAGGTCCATTGCCTGTTCAGCGTACAGCACGCCGCCAGCCGTGACGTCAACCACAAAGTTGAAGCCTCTAGCGTGGGCCACTTCGTATGCGGCGCTGAAAACCAGTGTTACCATGTCCTGGCGCAGCTTGATTTCATCCTGTTCCACCTTGCGCAGGAAATTTCGTGTTTTTTGATCCAGATCCTGCTTTGCGCGAATAAATTCCAGTTTTTTCTCTTCACTGGTTTTGGGGCTCTTGAGCGACCCCGCTTTTTTCTTCAGGTCTTCACCTTGTTTTTCCAATGTATTACGTTCTTCACCGTATTTCTCTTCCATCTGTTTTTTTGCGGCTTGTGCAGGGTCACTCTCTGTGGCGACAGTCTGCATGTCTACAACGCCGATTTTTGCCGTCGGCACAGTTTTTTCATCAACGGCAAAGGCCGCGCCAGCAATGAGCATGCAGGCCGCAAGGGCAGTCAACACAACATTACGCATGAAAATTCTCCTTCCCCGATTGCTGAAATTTTCATTTGTCCCTGCGAACAGATCATGTCGGCATTATGGAAATGCGGCGAGTTATTGTCACATAGCATCGGGGCTTTCAGACGTCAAGAAATTCTGTACAAAACATGACATGACTTTAAAGATTATTTTTGTAGGTAAGAATGCCTTCGGCAAGACCTTCTGCCAGAGCGAGACAATAGCCGAGCTGCAGCAGCACAGCGGGCATGTGCGCGCCAATGAACACATGGAAAGGCGGCTAAGGCTGTATTCTGAAAATTTTCGACGAGTACATGCCGTAGCGCGCAATAGTCCATTTCTCCCGCTGGGCCAGCGATTTGTCCATTGTGGCAAACGGGGATATTTTTATCATAATGTCGAGAAATTTCACTTGGTTACACTGTGCTATATACCGCGTTCCGGTCATTCTAGGGGTGCCCAGTGGACATTACACTGTGGGGCGCAGCAGCGGCAAAAAATTTGACATAAGATCGTCTTTTGATTTTTTCGGACAGATCTCATATCACGGCACACTCCTGATTTCACCGCTGCAGACAGCCAACCGGGAACGACTGAAAACCATCATGGCATCTGTCTGCTTTATGCCATATCAAGGGGTATTATGGCAAGAAGAGCACAAGACCGGGATGTTTGCAAACTGCGCAGGTACTGCTTGAAATTAGGGTCATGCCATCTGAGCTGTTTGCGGCGAACAGGCAGATGAAAAAGGCGAGGATGAGACGACGCGTAGTATGGTCGCGTGTTCTCTCTTGTTCAGGCTTTTTTGCGTCGCATGCCGAGCTTGATGAGCTTTTCCAGCATCCGGCCAAAATCAAGGCCCAGAGCCGCCGCTTCTTGGGGCACAAGGCTTGTGGCCGTCATTCCGGGCAGGGTGTTGACTTCGAGTAGCGTCGGAGTTCCGTTGTCCGTCAAAATAAAATCCGCTCGGCTGTAGCCTGTGAGACCCAATGCCCTGTGGGCCGCCAGCGCCAGCCGCCGCACTTCGGCTGTCGTCACTTCGGGCAGGGGGGCCGGGCAGGTTTCGCGCGCTCCACCTGCGGCGTATTTGCTTG
Source organism: Candidatus Desulfovibrio trichonymphae (assembly GCF_002355955.1). Lineage (NCBI taxonomy): Bacteria > Pseudomonadati > Thermodesulfobacteriota > Desulfovibrionia > Desulfovibrionales > Desulfovibrionaceae > Desulfovibrio > Candidatus Desulfovibrio trichonymphae. Next base: position 1,361,325 of record NZ_AP017368.1, read on the forward strand.
CATAGTCAAAAAAGTCGCCAGCCGTCGGCTCAATAAGAAGGGGCGGCAGGGCGTTTTCTTCCAGAACGCCGCAGGTGACTTCCACGCCGCGGAGTTCCGGTTCGAGCAGAACTTCGTCCCCAGCCGAAAAAATTTCCGCCAGCCTTGCGTCAAGCTCCGCACGGTTGCGAGCGCGGCCCATCAGCAGGGAGGAACCGCCGGTATTGCTTTTTGCAAAGAGCGGGTAGGGCAGGCGCGGGTTCCAGCACGCATCCGGCGGACGGGGCAGAAATTCCCAGTCCGGCGTGGGCAGGCCCGTATAACGGAAAATCTGTTTTGCTGCGGCCTTGTGTAGGGCCAGAAGAGAGGTCGCCGGGCCTGTGCCCTGATAGGGGCAATTCGCTGTGTCCAGCATGGCCTGGACAAGGCCGTCTTCGCCCGGTGCCCCGTGCAGGTTGATCATAGCGAATTCGTGCTCGGTCGCGGCGTGCAGCAGTTGGTCAAAGCCCGTCAGGAGGTCAAAAAAGGTCACGCTGTGGCCGCGTGAGAGCAGGGTTTTTTCTATGTCGCGCGCGCCGGAAAGCGAAATTTTACGTTCGTGGGACCAGCCGCCCGCAATCAAAAGAATCTTCATGGAGCCCGCATTCCAGTTGCGCCGACAGGACGCGTTCAATGGTTTGTCCCTGTTCAAAGGATACGCGGATGCCCTGCCGCGACGCCTCGCTGTGCCCGTAACGCGTGAGCAGATCTTCAAAACGTTCTTCCAGCGTGACGCACTGGTCGTGCCGTACTCTTTTGTCCGCATAGATGATAAAAAACGGCAGAGAACAGAGGCCGCTGCCGTCCGGCAGCGGCCAAGGCCAGCAAACGTGCAGCATGACGCCCTGCGCCACGGCGTAATTGCGTGTTTCCGCGACGGCCCACCCGCCGCCGAGCTGGGCGTGGCTACCGCCGTGCCGCACACAATAGGTTTTGGCGATATCGTGGAGCAGGGCCGCCGCGCGCACTTCCGGCACGTTGACGGCAATGCCGAGCTTCGCCGCGCGTTCGGCCAGTGTTGTCGCGATATGGGCCACCAGCAGCGAGTGCCGCCACACGTTGTCCAGCATGCCGTATTTGCGCCACAGGGCGAAGCAGGCCTCGTCATCTGGAACGGACGCGCACGGCGCGAAAGAGGACGTGGGCGGGCGGCTTGCCGTTCTCCGCAACCTGTCCGGGGGCGTCAGGTTGGAAAGGGGCGCATGAAAGGTCCAGTGCCATAGCTGCGCTTCTGTATTCATAAGTATAATTATGCCATTGCCGCACAATGAAGGCAAGGGGAAGTCCCGGCTTCTTTATGGCATGTATAGACCCGCTCTCCGAGTCAAGGATTTTTGAACTGACGGTATCGAATACTGTTCCATTTATATGGAATTATTACAGAAAATTTCAACAGTGCCATGATGATATCCGCGCTATAGCTCCCAATCAATCGACCAATCTTTGAAGATCTTTGCCCTTGGCCGGGTTTTCCCACTAGTCGCCCAGCTTTTTTGCCGTGAAGGGTGGTAAAGCCTTCCATTTTTTCAGCACGATATGTCCGCAGAATCAGGCCAAGAAAAGCGGATTCCTTTTTTACGTCACATAGTTAGTGCTGACGTTCCTATTTGCCAAGTTGAGGATTTCAAAGGCGCAGTAGTAGTTGTCTTCTTTTTTGAGTTGTCGCTGAACACCGCACTATTCGGCCTGCAGTGCAATCCCATAAGAATGTAACCACGTTGCAAAGCGGGGTCGCTTTTCTCTGCGCCGCCTGGCTTCTCCCCGTAGCTGCCGTAATTCCTCGCGCTGTTTGATTTTCAGACAATAACGGGTGAAAGTGACAAGGGAGCGGCCATATTTTGCCAGATGGGAAAGTTTATGCTCCTGCTCTTCCCAATGACGGCGCTTTGCTTGTATAATCGCGGTCTGCTTCAATCGGCCGCTTTGGGGCATTGCCTCATACTCTGAATGATATCTCCGCCATTGGAAGCCTTTACCGCGATGTCTCGACTAAAGAGATTACGCCGGAGTCTTCTTTTTTAAAGCGCAGGCCAATTACACCCAGATTCTTATGGGCTGATTTCTCGCCGGTGGCGCATTTAAAGTCACGCGCCGTCTGTGGTCGGCTGCGGCTCGCGTTTCTGCTGCGGGGCCGCAGCAGACGGCCATCAGGCAACAGCCGTTGACCTTTCGCGGCTCTTCATCCTCGCTGAAAACATGTTCAGAATAACTTGCGCGACAACCCCCAAACAGGTAAACTGACCACAAAAAAGCGGGGTCATGAGCTTTAAATCGTCAAACTCTTCCTTGAAAACGAGGATAAAATAAAGGAGGTTTTATGGAATCACCCCGCAATGGCCTCGCGCTCAAATGTCTCTTAAGCGGCGTTGCGGTGGGCGTAGCGTTTTTTTGCGTTCTGGCATACGGCATGACGACTACGGATCAACGTTCATTCTGTGCGAGCTGTCATCTCATGCAGGAGGCTGCTGTAACCCACAAAATGGGCACGCACGCCGACCGCGCCTGTAATGAATGTCACGCCCCCCACAATCTGCTTGCCAAACTTCAGTTCAAGGCGCAGGCAGGCCTGCATGATTTTCTGGCGAACCAGTCCGGCAAAGATTTGTCTTGCCCGGCCACTTCGACGATACGCGCGGTGGTGAATGAAAACTGCAAGTCTTGCCATGCGCAGACCAATGTAACGGGGGCAGCTATGGACGCCAAATTTTATTGTACTGAGTGTCACCGTAATGTGGCGCACATGCGTCAAAAGCCCTTGAGTACAAGGATGGTAGCGTATGAATAAGCGAATTGTCAACCTCGCGACGGCCGCTGTCGCTCTTTTGGGAGCGGCGCTGCTCTCTGCCTGTGACGATGTCAAAACAGATTTGAAAGCGCCTGTGTACAAAACCGTTCTTAAGGAAGACGAAACCCGCATGTCGGCTTTTAAAGCCGCCTTCCCCAAGGAATACGCATCTTATCAAAAGAACAATGAAACCCAGGTGATGACAGACTACAAAGGTTCTATTGCCTATCACAAAAATGACAACATCAATCCCCCGCCCCATGGCTTCAAGCACGCCCAGCCCTATTTGAAGAATCTGTGGCTCGGCTATCCCTTCAGTTTTGAATACAACGAAGCCCGTGGGCACACGTATGCGATTGAGGATTTTGTCAACATAGATCGCCTGAACCGCTACGGTGCTGACGGCAAGGCTCTTATGCCGGCCACCTGCTGGAACTGCAAAACGCCCAAGATGATGACTTGGTACAAGCAATACGGCGACAAACTATGGAGTATGGATGCCAACGAATTTCGCGCTGCCGACAAAATCAGCGGCATGGACGAGACCATCAATTGTGCGAACTGTCATAATCCCACAAACATGGCACTGCGCCTGTATTCCGAACCCCTCAAAGACTGGCTGAAGCGCACAAATCAAGATTGGAACAAAATTTCACGCAATGAGAAGCGCAGCCTTGTGTGCGCCCAATGTCATTCGGAATATTACTTTACCCACAAGGACAACGGTCCGGCGGCCAAGCCGGTCTTCCCTTGGGACGAAGGCATGAGCGCTGACGACATGTACCGTTACTACATGGGCCACGGCGCCAAGGACGCGTCCGGCAAAACCGGCCCCTTTGTCGACTTCAAACACGCTGCATCCGGCGTGCCCATCATCAAGATGCAGCACCCTGACTATGAAATGTTTGTTGACGGTCCGCACGGTGCTGCAGGAGTGGCCTGTGCCGACTGCCACATGCAGTACCAGCGTGTGGCCGGCAAAAAAATTTCCAGCCATTGGATGACGTCACCCTTGAAAGATCAGGAAATGCGCGCCTGCCGACAGTGCCATGCCGACAAGACGGCAGACTTTTTGCGCGCGCGTGTGATTTATTCACAGAAAAAGGTTTTTGACCAATTGATCAAGGCTGAAGCCCTGTCTGTCAAGGCGCATGAGGCCGTGCGTCTTGCCGGCGCTTACGCGGGCGACAGCGCGGCAGACTATGACACGCTCATGAAACAGGCTGTTGAAATGGTGCGCAAAGGTCAGCTTTTTTGGGACTATGTCTCCGCGGAAAACAGCGTAGGCTTCCACAATCCCGCAAAATCCTTGGACACTCTGGCGACATCTATGGAAAGCAGCCGGATTGCCGTTGATCTGGCTTTGCAAGCCACGAATTACGGCATTTCTTCCGCCATCTCGGGCGATATTGAAAAAATCGTACCGCCCATTCTGGAACACAGCCGTAAGCTGATGCAGTCTCCCGAGCACTTGCAGAACCACCCATGGCTCAAACTCTTGAAACCTTTTCCCGCAGCTCCGCAGGTGTGGGACGGACAAATCCGCCTGACATCCGAAGCGACGGCGAAATAACCTGTTGCAGCCTCAGCAGCCCCCGCTCCTGCGGGGGCTGCTGAGAGCCGGAAGCCTTCTTTGTGGTACAACATCCCGCTAAATTTTGATAATTTTGTCCGCCAACTGCATGCCTGTCACTACGTCCAGCATATTGGTGGTCTGTCCGACTGCTTTTTTGGCGAGCAAGCCGAAATGGTCAAGGCATGCGCCGCACGCAAGAATGCTGACGCCTTGCGCATCCAGCGTCTGCAGTTCCGCCAGCACGGGGCTTCCCTCAGCAGCAAGGGTAACGCCGCCGTTCAGCAGAACAATGCGCCAGAGGGAATCCCCCATTTCAGGCAGGGTGGAGAGAAAATTTTTCATGAGTTTTTCGCCAAGAATATCGTCCCCTGAACCAAACACCGGCGAGATAATCATGACAAGAATTTTTGTCGGTTCCTGATCGGCCGCCTGTTGCTTTACGGGCTGTTGGGCCGCTTCGCCACTGTGTACGGATTGGTCGAGCGCAGCACAAACACGCAGGAGACCATTTTCACGTGTGCAGGAAACGCCGTACCCCCGTGCGGAAAGAAAACGGCTGACATTTTCCAGCGCCGGTTCATTGTCCACAATAATGGAAAGGCTGTCTGGAGAAGATATTTCCAGTTGCTGTTTTACCCGGATAACAGGCTGCGGACAAGGCAAATTTTGACAGTTTATGGTCACTTCACTCATGCAAGGCTCCTTTGCTGATAAAATGTACATTCATCCTACATCATTTTTATCATCCGCATATCAAAGCGTCTTCCTGATCGATTATGTCAAATTCGTGATAAGCGTCGCTGGCCGGGACAAACAGGACGCGTCTGTTTTTTCTGGTCAAGTGCTTTACCGTCAGTTCTCCCTCGACGGCGGCAATGACAACGCTGCCGTGTCCAGCTTCCAGCGAGCGATCCACTATTAAAAGGTCGCCGTCCATGATTCCCGCCCGATCATGGAATCGCCGGATGTCCGTAGAAAAAATGTGGCTGCGGGGGCTGCTTCTCGCGGTGCGTCAGTCATGCCCGTACTAATAAAAGATAGACCGGCCAAGAGCAAGCCGCACACATTGCAACGACAGGGCGGATGCATCTAAAAAAGTCCGCGCTCTGTTTGCACGTCGTAAAGACAAAAAAACTATCGCTAGGATTGTCCACGTTGCCGTTGCCGCCGTCGCGGAGGCGCACACTGTACGCCAATTTCGCGCCGTCTACCTTTACAGATTCAAGGTGTTCCTCGGGCGGCAACACAACAAGACCAGCCACACAGGTTCTGGACAAAACTATGGTCAAGCTTCTGATCTGTACAACAAACAAGGCGGGCTTTACCAATCAGCTTGCCAGACTGCTGCGCATGGTGGCCGTAGATTGCTAGAAGAAAACAGCATACGCTGTACAAAAAACCTGCTGTTTTATCCAGGCTTTTTGTACCGGTTTTACAAGAGCGGCAATTTTGCCGCATTTGAGAGAAAAGATACACGCTCAAAAGATGGGACATGCCTTGGCCAACTTGCTAGGAAATGCCTAACGAGCCAGATATGCCAATAAAAAACAAGTATGCGGCCCATTCAAGAGATTGGTGAGACAGACAGGCACATTGTGAAGCTGTTCGCTGTTGACTTGGACGCTCTTGCAGCTTGACGAAATTGTTGGCGTCAACCGGAACACCGTCAACAGGTATCTTGCCGCTGCGCGCGAGAGAATCGCCCGCTGCTGTGAGGCGAGATCGCCTGTTATCGGCGTAGGTTGAGGAGGTCGTGTTGACTTGAAAGGCGTCATTCACTCTAATGGGCGGGGATATGACGGGCCTCGTGACTATTTGGATATCAAAAGTATTTTAGTGCGCTTCAGGGGCTACAAAAACACACTTTTACTTTCATTTGAAAAAATGCGAATTTAGGTTTAATCTTAGGCGAGAGGAGATATACAAACTGGTGATCCAAATGCTCAGAACTTATCCTCTCAGCTAGGCATGACCCATAGTATAATAATGGGACGCGGTGCTCTGACGCCCGCGGGGAGGCAGATATGCAAAACATAGCAAAGGTAAAACACGGGTGCGGAATGCCTGTGCCGCGCGGCTATGACCCGGAACTGCTCTATGTGGAATGCGGTAATTGCGGCGCGCCCATTATGTGGGGAGAAGGCCGGGCCACGCACATTTTGGCCCAAGCAGGCATTGATCCGCTGGAACTAGACGCTTCCTGCCTGCTCGTCACAGACGCCTGCCCCTTATGTACCAACAGACGTCAATATTCTGTCCAGATTTTTCGGGTCAGTTGCGAAACCCCTCTGCGTTTCGGCACGGCATAAAAGTTGTTTCCGGCGGGAAGTAGCCCGCGTCGTGAGCGCACGCCGCCCTTGTGCGCAACAAGATGTCGGCGCGTTTTTATACAAAAAATAGCCAGGTAATTACGCCGAACAACGGAACTAGGATGCCGACGGACCAGAGCATATACCCGAAAAAACTCGGCATCGCCACTCCCTGCTCTTCCGCGATGGAGCGCACCATAAAGTTGGGCGCGTTGCCGATGTAGCTGTTTGCGCCCATAAAAACCGCACCCGCTGATATGGCCGCGAGGGGTGTTCCCGTGTCGGCCATCAGATGAGCGGCATCGCCGCTGGCGGTGTTAAAAAAGACGAGATACGTCGGCGCGTTATCCAAAAAACTTGACAGTGCGCCCGTGAGCCAGAAATACATGGAGTTGACAGGTTCTCCGTTGTGGGAAACCATCCGGATCAGAGGGGCGAGCGCGCCGTCCGTGCCCGCGCGCAGAATGGCAATGGCCGGGATCATGCTAACAAAGATACCCAGAAAGAGCTTGCCCACCTCGACAATAGGCGTCCAGGAAAAGCCGTTCATTTTTCTGCAGCGTTGGTCTGTATACTTCCAGGAAAGCCTGGCCAGAGCCAGAAGCAGCAGGTCGCGTAGCAGATTTTGACCTTCAATCGGCACGCCGTACACTTCCGCGATCTCGCCCATCTGAACAAGTCCCGAACAAAGCACCACCAGTACCACGCCGAGCAGAAAAAGCAGATTGATCTTGCCGTCCAGACCCAAATTTTCTTCAGCCTTGCCGGGGTCGCGCGGCAACGCGGGAGATCCCTCGCGACGGAAGAGTACCGTGTCCAAAATGTAAAAAATAGTTAATAAAACAGTAGAGATAAAAAATGTTTTCAAAAAAAGATGCGTTGTTGTCCAAAAAAAGCTGACGCCTTTTAAAAAGCCCAGAAAAAGCGGCGGATCCCCGAGCGGCGTGAGGGAGCCGCCGATATTCGCCACCAGAAAGATGAAAAAGATCACTGAATGCACACGGTATCTGCGGTGGGCGTTGGCACGCAGCAGCGGCCGTATCAACAGCATGGCCGCGCCGGTTGTTCCCATCCAGCTTGCCAGTATGGTTCCCACGGCCAAAAGGCCTGTATTGACCAGCGGCGAGCCTGTGAGCGAACCTGTCAGACGCACGCCCCCGGCGACGGTAAAGAGCGAAAAGATGAGGATCAAAAAAGGAATGTACTCCAGCAGCAGGGTGTGTAAAAGCACATAAAGCGCCACGGAGAAGCCGTAAGCGAAAAAACAGGGAACCAGGAATGCAAGGCCCCAGAACACGGCGATTTTGCCGAAATGATGCTCCCAGAAGTGCGGCAGTGTCAGCGGCATAACGGCGATGGAAAGCAGCATGCAGGCAAAAGGAAGTACCCACACGACTGAAAGCTCTGTGCCGGGTATGGAGGGATGATTCCCCCCGGAAGCCAGTGCCGCACAAGACAAAACAAGCGCCGACAACAGCGCGGTGGGCAGCAGAAAGTATTTTGACATAAACGCACTCCAGACAAAACAGACTTGAGGCGTGACGCTGCGTTAGGGCGCAGTTCGTCCCTTTTACGTTAAAACAGCGCTTGTGGAAATTCCTTGTGCTGTGAGCGCGCTCTTGCGCTGAAAAAATTTTTCTGCCACTTTGACACGAACTATGCAACAGTCTTCTCTGCCGACATCCCGCACGTCGCGACGCAAGGCGCGTCTGGCCGAAGTACTGTGCCGCCGTCAATACGATCTGACGCTCGTGCTGGCAAACATTCACGACCAGCACAACGTTTCTGCCATATACCGCTCCTGTGACGCTTTCGGCGTTGGCTGCGTGCACCTGTATTACACGGATACGCCTTTCCCGGTGCTCGGCCGCAAGAGCTCGGCTTCCGCGCGCAAATGGGTGGAAAGTGTCCGCCATTCCACCAGCGCAGATTTGCTGCGCTCTCTGCGCTGCAAGGCCATGCGGGTGCTGGCAACATCGTGCTCTCTTCGGGCCGTGCCGCTGCGCGCTTGGAACCTCACGCGGCCTACAGCCGTGATTATGGGCAATGAACACAGCGGGGTGGATGAAAATTTGCTTGCCCTTGTCGACGGAGAAATCTACATCCCCATGTACGGCATGATACAAAGCTTTAACGTCTCTGTGGCGGCGGCGATTATACTGGCGGAAGCCGCGCGCCAGCGGGATGCCGCGGGCATGTATGTCGCCCCCCGTCTGAACGGGACGGAACTGAAAGCGAAGCTTGCAGAATGGCTAAAAAAGTGAATACTCCACCTGCTGAAACATGTGGCCTCAATTGACAGCTAAAGCCGGCGACATCGGCTTCGCCGATACAGAACTCACACTTTGTTTGGCGCCACAGTTCAAGAAAAAGAAGTGGGGTTTTAACCCTCCCTAAAAGTGGACAGTAAAGTGCGCTAAAAAATCCTTCTGGCTTTAGCCGATTTCGTATACCCTGCCGTCATGTGCAATCCCACACCTCCTCTGGCCCGCCGTTACGCTTTCAAGCTCTTGGCCAATATGGCTTCCGTACCGGTGTATCTGGTGATGGAAGCCATTCTGCCGCGCTCGCTCGGGCCTGCCATGTACGGCAATTACAGCTTTGCCACCAATTTTTTCCAGCATCTTTCCGGCTTTCTGGATATGGGTACCTCCATCTGTTTCTACAACGCGCTTTCACGGCGTCAGGGCGAAACCGGCCTTGTCGGATTCTACGCTGGAATAAGCATGCTGGTGGCCGCCATAACCCTGCTCACCTCACTGTGCATGCTCGTGCCTTCTGTCGGCGCGCTGCTGATGCCAGGTGTGCCCTTGTGGCTTGCGCCACCGGCGGCGCTCTGGGCTTTTTTGACTTGGTGGGGGCGGGTTCTGCGCTCCATGAACGACGCAGTCGGCGTCACGGTGGCGTCGGAAATGGCGCGTGCGGCAACATCCCTGTTTTCTGCGGCGCTACTGGCGCTGCTTTTTGCAGGCTCATACCTGAACATTCACTCGCTTTTTGCGCAGCAATATCTGATGCTGGGCGCCACGGCCTGCGCGTATTGGCTCGTCACCCGACGGCACTGGCGTGTGCGGAATCAGACGCTACGCTTTCGTCTCACCAAAGAGCAGACCTGCGCCTACCGCCGCGAATTTTTTCATTACAGCCACCCGCTCTTTGTGCAGATGTTCCTCTCTTTTTTGCTGCTCACCTCTGAGCGCTGGTTGTTGCAATGGTTTGACGGCAGCGCGGAGCAGGGATTTTTTGCCTTGTCCCAAAAAGTCAGCATGGCCTGTTTTCTTTTTGTTTCAGCCATGACCCCGCTTGTCATGCGCGAACTCTCCATCGCTTGGAGCAACAACGACCGCGAGGCAATGGGACGTCTGCTTACCCGCTTCGCGCCGCTTTTGTATGCGACGGCGGCGTATTTTTCATGTTTTACGCTGGCAGAGGGCCCGGCAATGGTGCGCATCTTCGGCGGCGAACAGTTTTCGGCGGCCATTCTGCCCGTGCAGATCATGGCGTTGTATCCCCTGCATCAGGCATATGGTCAACTGGCCGGTTCCGTCTTTCATGCAACTGGCCGCACAAGTGTGCTGCGCAACATAGCTGCGCTTGAATGCGTTTACGGCTTCGGCGTGGCGTGGTTTTTTCTCGCTCCGCCGCAATTGTGGGGACTGAACCTCGGCGCGGTGGGTCTCGCGCTGAAAACAGTGCTGGTGCAGTGTCTGACCGTCAACCTGTATCTCTGGCTGGCCTCGCGCTTCATTCCGCTCCATTTCTGGCGCAATGTCGCCCATCAGGCATGGAGCCTCGCCTTTCTTTTGCTGCCGGCCTATGCCTGCCGTGAAGCCACAATCGCCCTCGGCATAGGGGAGAGGGATTCCATCTGGCGCTTTTTTGTGTCTGGCGCTGCATACAGCCTGATTGCACTTGTGCTTTGCGCATCCTTTCCGCCGCTTCTCGGACTCTCCCGCCAAGACTTGCGGGAACTGCTTATACGCTTGAAAAAATCCGCCGGATGAAAAATCCGCCGGCCCTGCCAAAATAGAATCTACCGCGTCGCGCTGTTTCGGACAAGGGTGCGCCCGTCGCGCCGGAATCATTGAGCCGTGGCGCGCAGGAGCAGGCATATCTGGCCCTGCGTCAAAATTACGCGGCCGGTGCCGAAAGCCCTGCCCCTGATTATGGACGAAATATTGGTCAATTTTGATCTGCAGCGGGCTGAACGCACGGTGCGTGCTTTTGCGGCGCTGACAAGCGGGAGTGACGGCAAAAGCCATCAGATGCTCTACTTCACCTGCCAGCCGCACATGGCAGACATGTTGCGCAGGGTCGCGCCGGACGCGGCGCTGTTTGCCGTGGCGGACGGGAACATACGGCAGGTCTGACCGTTTCCGTCATTCTTCGTGTCAGGCAAAATAGATCATGGACGTTTTTTTTAGCTCTTTCAGGCTCTTCAGAACAGCGTGCTCCCTGAGCGGGCTTGTGTGCGCAAGTTCCTCAACCACGCCGAGACACTCGGCCTCATTGCGGCCGTGTACCATGGTATAGAGCGTGTACGGCCAGTCAGGCGCAGAACTCGGCCTGTAATAGACGTGCGAGATATGATCGTGTTGCGCGGCCAGAACGCCGCAGGCGTCCACTAAGGCTTCGTTCACCTTCCATGCCACCATGGCGTTGTGCGTCCAGCCTGTTTTCTGGTGTTTTATGCTGGCTCCGAAACGGCGTATGGCCCCGGATTCTTTCAGACGGATCAGCAGGGCAAGCACGTCGGCCTCGCTGACGCCGGTTTCACGGGCAATATCGGCATACGGCGCAAGCGAGTCCGGAAGGTTTGTCTGAACAATGCGCAAAATCGCGCGCTCGGTGTCAGTGAATTTCATGCAGCGCCACGAAAAGACGAACCCGGTGTAGTTTTGACTGATTATAAGCTGTTGTCATAAACTGCAGCATACAGACGATACCGCGAACGGCTTTCAGCGGATGAACGAACGTTCGAAAAGGCCATGAATGGCCAGACGGCTGTTGTCTTCCAGAAAGCGTGTGCCCGCGGTAAACTTCGGGGAGTCAATGAGGGGCTTTTCTGTGGCCGCCTGTACGTCCTTCTTCCAGATAAACCATGAGCTGCGCGCCTGATCGAAGACAAAAAGGGGCTTGTTGCAGATTTTGGCAAATTCCGCCCCCCAGCCTGTGCCGCCTTTCATCGTGTTGTCCGGCTGTATGGCGCCTACAACAAAAATCTGGTCGCCGCTGCTGACCTGCCAACAGATGGATTGCAGCACCTTGCGGAACAGGGGCGCCCGTGTATATTCGCGGCGCATCAGCTTTGAAACGTAGGTCAGGCTGACGTCTTTCAGCGTGAGTTCCTGCGATGTGAGCACACGTACGCCGCGCACGCGCTCTGTTCTGATGCCCTTCAAAACTGTAGTTCACTGACCGGGATTGAGCATACCCCTCCCCTTGGGAAACGCACTTGATTGTCAGAATCTGCATTGTATAGCAATAATATATATCTGACAGGAGAACCAGATGGTTAAGGATAAACAACGCCCCGGCAGAGCCGGGGCGATTCGGTATTCTGTCTGTCTGGTGGCTAGTAACGTGGGACGCGCGGCGTACGGGGCTTTGCCTCGTTGACGCGCAACGCACGACCGCCTAAGCTGAAGTTATCCAGAGCTTCAATGGCGGCATCAGCTTCGCTGTCCTCCATTTCCACAAAACCGAAACCGCGGGCGCGGCCGGTTTCTCTGTCACTGACAAGTTTGACGGAAAGAACCTTGCCGTGCTCGGCAAAAAGATCCTGTACCTGCTCTTCATTTGCTGACCAGGGAAGATTCCCGACATAAATGGACTTGGACATGTAAAACCCTCACAAAAAGAAATAATCCTCCCGCGCGTTCTGTCGACAAAACGTATTGCCGTCACGCGGCTCGTTGTGTGAGAGAAGCATGATTCACGCAACAAGTCAACCCATAATCCATAAATAAACATAATTTTATCGCACAGCAGCCATCCGCGGCCTCGTTTTCAGACCTCCGGACTTTCGGATGGGAGGGGAATTCTCTCGGGGGCCGTGTCTTCAAAAGAAGTGTACGGCGCAATATACTGAAGCTCCGCCATGCCGACAGGGCCGTTGCGCTGTTTGCCGATAATAATTTCAGCGGGGCCTTCCGTCGGCCGCTCAGAGGGCTTCGGGTGTTTGTACACGTCGTCCCGGTAAATGAACATGATAACGTCCGCATCCTGTTCAATGGCGCCGGATTCGCGCAAATCCGAAAGCATGGGGCGCTTGTCGGTGCGGTCTTCCACTTTGCGGTTGAGCTGCGAGAGCGCCACCACAGGTACGTTCATTTCTTTGGCAAGGCTCTTGAGCGAGCGGGAAATGTCCGAAATTTCCAGTTCACGCGAATCAACATTGCGGCGGCCGGCGCGCATGAGCTGCAGATAGTCCACCATAACAAGGCCGAGGTCCTTCTCCGTCTTGAGGCGGCGCGCGCGCGCGCGCAACTCAAACGTGGAGAGGGCGGGCGTGTCGTCAATAAAAACGGGCGCGTTGGAGAGCACGTCCCCGGTATGGTACAGGCGCTGCCAGTCATCGTCGTTCAGCAGCGAGGGCCGCCGTAATTTGCCCAAATCCACCTTGCCCCAGCTTGCCAGCATGCGCTGCATGAGCTGTTCCTTGCTCATTTCGAGCGAAAAAATCGCCGTGGGTATATTCCGGCGTATCGCCGCATTGAGCGCCATGCAAAGCGCAAATGCCGTTTTGCCCATGCTCGGACGCGCGGCGACGATGACCAGATCAGAAGGCTGAAGCCCGGCGGTGAGCCTGTCCAGACGCGTATACCCCGTGGTCACGCCGGTGACCACGTCCCGCGAGTCAGCCAGTTTTGAAAGATTTTCAAAAACGGTGTTCAGCAGATTTCTGGTGGTCGTGAAATCTCGGCCTGTCATGCGTTGCGCGACGGAGAAGACCGCCTGTTCAGACTCGTCCAGCAGGACGGCCACATTGCGCGAGGCGTCAAAACAGTTGGCGATAATGCCGGAGCAGACGTTGATAAGACCGCGTTGCAGGGCCTTGTCGTGCACTATGATTGCATAATATTCCGCGTTTGCGCCGGAAACCACGGCCTGGGCCAGTTCGCCGAGATACACGGCCCCGCCCGCGATTTCCAGTTCTGCCCGGCTTTTGAGATGCTCTGCCACTGTCACCAGATCAATGGGCGCGCCTTTGCGATAAAGTTCCAGATAGGCATTAAAAACAATCGCATGCGCCGGCAGATAAAAATCGTCGGCAATCAAGGTATCCACAATGGCGTTGATGATGTTCGGCCGCGACAGCACGCCGCCCAGCACCGCCTGCTCGGCCTCAACGCTGTGCGGCGGCACGCGACGCAAAATATCCGTCGCACCTGTTCCTCGCGTGCCGGCTTTTAAGGAAGCCACGGCGAGCCCTACAAGGCGCTTTCCGCGGCGACTTCGGCAGGTTCACCATCAGGGGCGGCTGCGGGGACTTCTTCTTCCACAATAGCCTTGTGATCGGAAATCACCTTTATCGAAACAACGGCCGTGACACTCGCGTGCAGACGTACGCGCACGGGGTGTTCGCCAAGCGTGCGGATGGGTGCGTCAAGAAGAATGCGGCGGCGATCCACCTCCACACCCAGCCTGGAAAGGGCATCGCCGATAATGCTGCTGGTCACGGAGCCGTAAAGTTTGTCATTTTCGCCCACATGCATGGGAATAACCACATCCAGTGACTCCAGACGCGCCTGAATGTCTTTTGCCTCCGCGCGTAGAGAGTCCATACGGGCCTCAAGTTTTTTCCGCTCCTGCTCAAACACTTTCAGATTGGCCGGACAGGCCGTCATGGCAAGGCTCTGCGGCAGAAGATAATTACGGCCATACCCTGCCTTGACATTGACCACATCGCCAAGACTGCCGAGATTTTCCACATCGGCGCGAAGTATTAGTTTCATATCCGCCCCCTTTTTAGATCATGCTCTTCTTCTTGACGACAGAGTCGTGCGTGGCGGTGTATATCAGCAGGGCCATCTGGCGGGCACGCTTTATTTCACGCGTGAGCATACGTTGGTGATGGGCGCACACGCCCGTGATGCGGCGGGCGATAATCTGCCCGCGCTCGGTAATGAAGTCGCGCAGTATGTCGGCGCGCTTGTAATTCAGGGGCAATTCCTTGTCGGCGCAGAAGCGACAAAACTTGCGGCGCGGGGCGAATTTTTTTTTAAAAGCCATTTCAGGCAACCTCCCCGACCGCATTGTCGGCCAGTTTGACGGTCACAAACTTGAAAATGCCGTTACTGATCCGGATATTGCGTTCCAGTTCCACAATGAGCTCCGCCGGAGCATGATATTCCAGACGCGTATAACAGCCGCGCATCTGCTTGTGCACAGGGTAGGCAAGATCGCGCATACCCCAGTCGTCCACTTCCGCCATAACGCCCCCTTCGCGCTCAATCACGGCGACAAGCGTATTCAAAAGGGTTTCGCGCTGTTCGGTGGAAAGCTCCGGTGAGAGGAGCAGCAGGGTTTCAAATTTCCGCATGTTTTGGTTCTCCTTGTGGATTAACAGCCCGCGTCTTCCGGCCGCGAGCAAGGGAGAAGTTTTATATAGACTGGTTCTGGGCCTGTCAAGCGGCAGAACAGGGGAGAGATTCACTTTTGCAATGATTTGATTCTAATGTTTGATTATTAAAGTTTTGAGCATTATTTTTAAGTTGCCTACCCTTGACCTCACGCTTTCTCCATACAAAAGGCTTTGCGGTTTCGTTGTAAGCGGTTAAGAATATGGCGCCTTGTTCCTTTTTTCCCGCAATCTGCCGCGGTGTCATCACTCAAGGAAAAATCTTGTTGCTCCCATTTCCTGAAGTGCCTGTGAATCGCGTCTGAATTTCCAAAAATTTCTTTGGCAATGCCTTCCACTGTTATGCCACAAAACATAGACTATCGCCGAGAACACCTTACGCGGGGGCAGAGGCTTTCTTTCTCCACCAACCACGCATTTATACAGCCTTTCTTTTTCCGCTCGGGCTTCGGATCAAGGGCTCAACAATGCCAAAATATATCTGAGATTCCTCAAGATTGTACGCTCATCTACCTGTCTTCATTGGAGAAAAGTATAACAAATTCCTGGGGAATATACAAATTGATTTATGGATAAATTCTAAGTCTTGCCTGCAGCTGCTTATGGCAGTTTGACGCCATTGACGCCGTTGACGGGCGTGTCCTGCTGCCAGCGGCGTATGTTTTTCGCTGTGAAGACGATGATGTTCTGCAGTGCCGATGCCGCGCAGATGCCCGCTGTGCAAGGCTTTTGCAGCAGCAGCCTCGTTCACTAGGCGGCCGCGGGGGGTATTCAATAATAGGTTTGCGGCGTCGCAGGCAGTGCAGAGAGACAACGTCAGAGGCTGCCAGAAGATGATCTAGAGAGGCGAAGGCAAATGGGCTGTATGTCGGCGGATTTTTGGGGTTGAGGCAGGTTCCAGCACGCTCATGTCGAAGACGTGGGCCAGCTCTCCGACACGCCGTCCGATGGACCCGAAGCCTATCAGACCTAATGTAGGCTCACATGCCGGCGAGTTCAAGCAGCATGGCGGCATGCTGGGCGACATCGTTCACGCCATAAGCAGCAACATTGCAGACAGGGATATTTTTTTGAGCAAGAGCTTCAGTGTCACTATGTTGTAGCCGGTTGCCATAATGCCGACCATGCGTGTGGCGGCGAGCTTGTCAATGTTTTTTTTGCGCAACGGGGTCTTGTTGGCCAGCAGTACGGTGGCGTCCTTTGTGCGTTCAGCCAATTTGTCGTGCGGGGTTTCGTCATGGACGCTCAGTTCTCCGAGAGCGGCAAGAGGGATCCAGTCCACATCACCGCATCGCCCTTTGCCGTGCGAGGCATGTTGAAAAAAAAGGCCGCCCCTGCGGGGCGGCCGGGATCATCGGCTGAAATGTCGCGGCCAGCCGTGATCGGTGTGGCAGCCGGACGGCTTTTTGGAAAACGCGTCAGATTTAGTGAGCAACTACGCGGAAGTCATCGCGGCGGTTCTTGGACCAAGCGGATTCGTCGCTGCCCTGCACAACCGGATTTTCTTTGCCGTAGCTGAGCATTTCAAGCTGGCCGGGGTTGACGCCGAGCGTAACCAGATATTCGTAGGCGGCGCGGGCGCGGCGTTCGCCAAGGGCCAAGTTGTATTCCTGTGTGCCTCGTTCGTCGCAGTTGCCTTCAATGCGCACGCGAATGGTGGAATACCGTTTTATCAGGTCGGCTTTGCCACGCAGCATGTCTTTGTATTCGGGCTTGACGTCGAATTTGTCAAAGGCAAAATACACGCGACCGTCAGTGATTTGTTGGATCGCGGCACGCATTTCCGGCGTAAGTTCGTCAACATCACCAGGTTCGCCGGTTTTTTTCGCGCAGCCGAAGCCGGCGCCGATGGCCATGACCAAAGCAAGAATAAGAGCCAAACGTTTCATTAGTGTCCTCCTGAACAGCTCGAACTTCAAAAAACCTTTCCTTTCAGTACACGCGCGCTGGTCTCACTGACAAAGCGCACGATAAGTATGGTATCTGCACAGCTATTTTTGTCAAGGCGTGAGAGGCGAATTCCCGCGCTTTTTCAGAAAAATTTTTCACTCCCCAAAAAGATATTTGTTAACCTATTGAAATATTTTATTGTTCATACTTTGTGGGGCGAGGCTGATGTCGCCAGATTTAGCTGTTAATTGCGGCCACCTGTTTAGCATGTGGAGTATTCACTTTGACGGTACACTCCAACGTGGAAAAGAAGACGGCCCTCCGCCTGTGGGCACCTGTTTCGCGTCGCCGCCGTGCCGTGTCGTCAGGTAGATGCCACCTCCACCGCGTGTGGAGGCAAATGCAATAAAATAACTGTCCGCGCAGAAAGCAGGCTGCTCGTCGCTGCCCGGACCAAAAGTGACCTGTCGTTCCATGCCTGTGACCATATCCTGCACAAAGATGCGGTGGCCGTAGTCTGTCATGCGGCTATAGACCACGAGGGTTCCGTCGTGCGAGAGGTTGGACTCTGTGTTGTACGTGCCGTTTTTGCTCACGCGGACAACGACACCTGAGTTCAGATCCTTGAGGAATATTTGCGGGCCGCCCATGCGCGAGGAGGTGAAGGCCATTTTTGTTCCTGTGCTGTCGAATGTGGGGGAAACATTGATGGAATCGCTCTGTTCCAGCACGCGTTCTTTCTGAAAAACGTGGTTCAGCAGAAAAATAACCGGATATTTGCCGTTGGAAAGCGCTACAGCCACTTTGTTGTCAGGCATGAAAGCCGGGCCTATGACAACATTGCCCGGAAAACGTATGCGCTGCACTTTTTTGTTGTTGCTGTCCCAGACGCCTAGCGCATGGGATTTAGTGTCAATATGGGAAAAAACCACAAAGCGTCCGTCAGGCGACCAAGCTGGGGAAAGTGCTTCGCCCTGCATATTGGTAATCTGCCGCAGGTCGCGCCCTGTGGGTTTAACAAGCCAGACATTGGCGCTTAATTTGCCGGTTTTTTTGATAAAGGCGAGTGTAGAACGGAAAAACGCCCCGTTGCCCGTCAGCGCTTCCAGAAGGTCGGCGCAAAAGCGGTCCGCAACTTCGGGCAGGTCGCGTGCGCTCACCTTCAGGTATTCCCTGCCGAAGAGACGGACGCCGGTGTTTGTTTCAAAAGCGCGCAGATGAACGGACTTTGTGCCGCTGTCGCCGTCCGGCCAGAAGGTGGTGACCAGAATGTCCGACCCGGACAGTTGAAAGCGCTTGAAATCCAGATTCGGCGGCTCATACCCCATGAGCACCGTGCCGCCGAGCACGGATTTAGGGCTTGTCAGCCGCATGAAAGGCAGAAAGCTCAAATTTTGCTCCACAAGCTGCTGCAGGTTACGGCCCATAGCCGTGGCCTCGCTTTGAGGGCTCCTGATGGGCGCCGCCAGCGCAAGGTTGACGATATTCTGGCCAGGGCCGTAAATATCAACACGCATGGCGGCGTGAGCGGCGGGGCTGGCGAACAGTAAAAGACCGAGCGCCAGAACTATCTGTTTTGTCATGGTATTGCCTCCCTTGCGTCAACGGGGCGTCTTCGCGCGACGCACCAGTTTGAGGGTAATGTCAATCGGATTGCCCATATCCGGCTGGGGCGGGGGACATTGCCCGCACTGCGTAAGCCCCGCTGCGCATATTTGTCAAGGACTCATCGCCGGTGCCTTAGCAGGGCGAATTTCGTGACGGCGCTGGCGGCAGCGCCCACACATCGCACATCATGCCAAGCATCTTGCAGCTGTAGCCGCTGTTTAAGTCGGCCGTCGCGACAGTCGCTCCATATGCCGTTTGTGAGACAAAAAGCTATGCTGTGAACAGAACGAGAACGGCATTGCGTTGCCTCCCTTATCTTCCCATGAGTTCGTCAAGCGTGAACACAAGGTCCAGATCAGTATACTCGGACGAGGGCGGCGGCGGGAACTGCCCGGCCTGCCCTGTGCGCACCACCGCGTTGACGGCCGAGGCGTCAAATTGTGGGTTGCCGGAGCGCTGGAAGATGTCCGTCTGCAGCACCTTGCCCTGCATGTCTACCTTGACGCGGACAACACAGCTTAGATTGACGCGGGCGGCAGATGCAAAACCCCAGTTGGGCCGCACAGCCAGCATAACCTGACCAATATAAACATCGCCAAGGCCGCCGCCGGGGCCGGCGCTTTCTCCTCCGCCCCCCCCGCGATTGCCGGAGGCCTTGCGCTGCGCCTGTGCTAGAGCCTGTTCCAGCGCATTGCCGCGGTCTCCCGAATCCGCTCGTGATGAAGCTTTGCGCCGCGCCTGTTCCAGCGCTGCGGCGACAGGATCGACCTTGGGAGGCTGCGTCTGTTTTTCCTGCGCCGATTTTTTGTCTTCTTTTTTAGATTCCTGTTTTGGCTGCGGTGCTTTTTTAGGGGCGACGGGAGTCATTTTTTCTTGAGGCAGCGCAGGTTTTTGTTCAGGCACGGGATCGAGTTTTTTGACGGGTGCTTGCTCCACTTTGGACGGTAAAGGCACAGGCGCGGGCTCTTTGATCTGCGTTCTTTCTGGAGAGGCCGTTTCTGCCTTCGGTGCTGGCGCAGTCGAGGTTTTGGAGGCCTCGCCAGGCTCGCCCATGTGCCCGAGAATGGGCGAGGGGGTTCGGTTGCCGCCGGGATCGCCCTCCACAAGGCTTATCATCACCGGCGGAACGTTAAGCCGGAGGGGTGGATGCTCCGGCCAGAACCAGAAAAGCAGAAAGAGCGCCGCATGCAGGCAGAATGAAAGTACATATGAGGCCGGACGCATGCAAACCTACTTCACCTTGGAAGAGGGAGTTTTGCCCGCGGGCTCAGGTTTTTCCGCAACGACGCCAAGTTTTTCAATGCCGGCGGCTTTGATATGGCCCATGACTTCCACAACCAGTCCGTACGCCACGTTTTTGTCGGCTTGCAGAAAAAGGCCCTTGTTTTTTTCCTTGACAAGCGTTTTCAGATAGCCTTCCAGATCCGCAATGTCGTCAATGCCGTATTCGTCCAGAAAAATTTTGCCGTCACGCCGTACGGTCAGCACCATCTGATCGGTTTCTGTCAACAGCGAATCCACTTGGTTTGTCTGAGGCAGATCCACATCTATGCCCTGACTCATCATGGGCGTTGCCACCATGAAGATAATTAGAAGCACCAGCATCACGTCAACAAAGGGCGTGACGTTGATTTCCGAAACAAAGCCGTTGCCGTTTTTTAAAGAAGATCCCATGATCTCACGCCTCCGTGCCGTTGCGCTGCACGGGACGGTGCGCATTAAGCTCGCGTTGTACCCTGTTTAAAAAAATGCTGGCGAAATTAACGAGCAGCGTGTCTATTTGGGACAATTTGCCCATAAAAAGGTTGAATCCCACTGTGGCGGGCACGGCCACACCAAGGCCGATGGCTGTAGCTATCAATGCCTCGGAAATGCCGGGCGCCACTGTGGCGAGCGAGACGGATTTGAGCACGCCGATGGAATGGAATGATTGCATAATACCCCATATTGTGCCAAATAGGCCAATAAATGGCGCAGTGTTGGCTGTTGTGGCCAGCAGAGAGAGAGAACGCTGCAGGCGCGCAAGCTCGCTGCCCACGCCCTGACGCAGGGCGCGGCGCACGTTGTCCACCACAACGTCGCTGGAGTTGCCGAGCTCTTTGGAACGGTTGAATTCTTGCACGCCCTGATGGGCGATGTAATACAGCGGCGATGTGGGGTCAGAGCCCAGAAGTTGTACGGCCTCGCGCAGGTTGACGGCCTTGCTGAAGCGTTCCGAGCCGTCGCTGGCCTTGTTGTCGGCCGCGCTGAGCATGATTATTTTCTGGATCATCATGCCCCAGCTCGCGATGGACATGAGCCCCAATAGCGCCAGTACGACCTTGGCGACCAGACTGGCCTGGGTGATCATTGAAAAAAAACTGAATTCCATGAGATTCTCCGTTTGATACACGCCGCAAGACGCGCCCGTTTCGATAGGCGGCGGCAGGTTTGAATGGCGACACTGCGGCTTTTGACGCCAGCGGATCGCTCCCGCTGACGGGAGGAGTTCAAAGGCCTGCCATCAAAAAACTTTGCTGCGCAGAATGCAATGGGCGGGGTATTTTTTCAAGGGTTTTTTAGAGCTTTTTATATTCTACTGCGGGCCCATGAGTGGCGTTTCGCTGGAAAGCACCATCTTACTGTTTTCTTTAAAGGATTTTTTCATGGCTTCAAGCCAACGCATGTATGCATAAAATTTTGGCGATTTGTTGTAGGCGTCGGCATAGGTGGCCGCGGCGCTGGCGTCAGCCGCGCCGCGTGTGATCTGTGCGTCGCGTGTGGCCTGCGCCAGAATAACGGCGCGCTGGCGGTCTGCGTCGGAGCGCAGACGCGTGGATTCTTCCTCGCCTTCAGAACGGTATTGTTTTGCCTGGCGTTCACGTTCGGCGCGCATGCGTCCAAAGATGGCACGCTGGTTTTCCGGCGGCAGGTCCGTGCGCTTGATGCGCACGTCAAGTACTTCCACGCCGAAATTTTTCATAAGGTCGGAAACCTTGTTAGTGACTTCTTTCATGATATCCGCGCGGTGCGAAGAAACCACTTCGGTAAGCGTGTACGCGCCCACCAGAGCCCGTAATTGAGAGTAGACCACATCGTCGAGCCGGGCCTGCGCGCCGGGTATGGTGCGCATAGTGCGGTAAAACTGCAGGGGGTTGATAATGCGCCAGCGGGCATAGTTGTCCAACACGATGGCTTTTTTGTCTATTGTAAAGGCTTCGCGGGAACGCGCTTCATAATCCAGCACGCGCGAGTCGAAATAGATGACATTTTGAACAAAGGGCAGTTTAAAGTGCAGGCCAGGTTCGTACACATGTGAAAGAGGATCGCCAAGTTGCAGCACAAGCGCTGTCTGTGTCTGGTGCACGGTGAAGAAACACTGAAATGCCATAAGCAGAAGTGCAAGAAGAATAATGGCTGGAATTAGCGTATTTTTGGGCATTATTTTTTCTCCGAAGTTTTTGGGACTGGAGCGGCAAGGCCGCCTAGGCCCGGCAGCGGCAGCAGGGGAGTTGCGCGGCCGGCGGCGGCGCTGTCCATCAGGATTTTTTCATGCGATCCGGAGAGAATTTCTTCCATGGCTTCATAATACAGCCGCTGCCTTGTCACTTTTGGTGCCTTGTCGTATTCCACGCGTAGCGCGTTAAAGCGCGACGCCTCGCCTGAGGCGTTCTGCATGCGGGTTGTGCTGTAGGCTTCAGCCTGATTGAGCATGGCCGCCGCTTGGCCTCGCGCCTGTGGCAAAAGTTCGTTGTGGTAGGCTTCAGCCTCGTTGATGATGCGGCTTTTGTCTTCGCGGGCGCTCGCCACGTCTTTAAAAGCGTCAATGACTTCCTGCGGCGGGTGTACGTCCTGCAGTTGCGCAGCAAGCACTTGGATGCCTGAGCCGTAGCGGTCAAGAATTTTTTGCAGAAGCTGCGTGGCTTCATTCTGTATTTTGAGCTTGCCGTCGGTGATTGCGGCGT
The DNA here is from genome assembly GCF_002355955.1 of Candidatus Desulfovibrio trichonymphae. Lineage (NCBI taxonomy): Bacteria > Pseudomonadati > Thermodesulfobacteriota > Desulfovibrionia > Desulfovibrionales > Desulfovibrionaceae > Desulfovibrio > Candidatus Desulfovibrio trichonymphae. Next base: position 1,384,039 of record NZ_AP017368.1, read on the forward strand.
CAATCTGGCTGTTGCCTATAACTTCGCGCATGGCTGCTTCCGCAGCGTTGCGCACAAGCGCCGTGGGCGCGCTCACATTAAAAAGGTAGGCTACAGGGTCGCTTATTTTGTACTGTACGCTGAACTGTACGTTGACGATGTTCTCATCACCCGTGAGCATGGAGGCTTCTTCAGGCACGCTGCGCACCTGCCCCTGCTGGAAGGTGGCGGTCTGCCCCACGGAGCGGAAGCCCACTTCGCTGCGCAGCACCTGCGTTACCTGCGGCTTGTACACAGATTCCAACGGCACAGGCCAGGCGTAATGCGGGCCGGGGCCGACGGTTCTGTTGTATTGGCCGAAACGCAACGCAACGCCCTGTTCATCAGGGTTGACAATATAAATGCCGGACAAAAGCCAGAGCAGCGCAATAATGGGGATCGTGAACCACAGGGCGCGTCCACCTGGTGCGCGCATGCGCTGTAGATTTTCAAAGGGCTTGCCGCCCGGGCCGCTGCTGCCGCAGGAGGTGTGTTTTGCGCGCGGCGCTTCCTGTTCTGCTTTGTCGTCGTGGCCGTCGCGGTCAGCCGGCTGCTTTTGAGGGGGCCTGCCCACCGGCTGCTGTCGCTGCCGTTTTTCTTGTAATTTGTCCCAGTCCCAATTCATGATAGCGTCGGCATCCTTTTATGATGAGGTTGTGTTCTTTGCTGCGCCAAATATTGCATATGTCAGAAATACGCTCAGGTCAAGACAGTCCTCGCGCGACGACATGGCATGTATAGACCAGCCCCCTGAGTCAAGTTGAGGAGTTGCGTCATATTGTGCACCAGCCGCTCCCGACATGCCGGATCTGTTTTTTGTTGAAAATTTTCCGTCAGCTTAGGAGTCTGTAAAATACTGACTCTGCCATTTTCAATTGCTGTTCATTTCTACAACTATTTCTAATGTTGTACTTTCAGCGACTATTCAATTAGAATATATTGCGTGCGACGACAGAATGCGCCCAAGCGACCATGGGCCTCACACGAAAATGAGGAGATAGGAAGCAGAAATCAGTTGGCAACATACATAAAAACTAAATATATTGGCGTCTTCCTATGATAAAGCGATGCCGTCATCTGAATGCAGTCGGGTGGCTAGTGTTGCAGCGTTGCGCAGTTTCTTCAGGGACACCCTTCTTTAAGCTGCTTGACGCACTGTTCGGCAAGCAAGCCTATATTCCTTCAAGATTCCCCTACGCACGCACTGTCAGCGTGGAGAGCGGGAAGAAGTTTTTGAACTGTCGGCGACATTCAACCTGAACGAAGGTGATTTGTCCTCTGCTTGGGCGTATGTGCTGTGCTGGAGGTCTGTCTTTTTGCCCTCAATGAGGCCGTCGGGTATAGCGTTATTGCAGAAAATCTGTCAGCGGTGAGGACGCTTCCGCTCCGTCTTGCCGCGCTCTGACCGCGCCTGCCCCGGCGAGCCATGCCTGTCGGCCGGCTTTAACAGCTGTCTTGAAAGCTGCGGCCATGCGCACGGGATCTTCGGCAGAAGCGATGGCTGTATTGACAAGGCAGGCTGTGGCGCCCATTTCCATAGCTTCACAAGCCTGTGAAGGGCGTCCCAGACCGGCATCCACCACGATAGGCAGATCAATTTCTTCAATGAGTATGGCGATCATTTCTTTTGTGCGCAGACCGCGGTTCGTGCCGATAGGGGCGGCGAGCGGCATGACCGCCGCCGCCCCCGCTTCAGCACAGGCGCGCGCTACATAGAGATCAGGATTGATATAGGGCAGGGCAGTAATACCTTCTTTGACCAGCAGTTCCACTGCTCTGGCTGTTTCGTAGCCGTCGGGCAGCAAATAACGCGTATCGGAGATGACTTCAATTTTTACCCATGTGCCGCAGCCGGCTGCGCGCGCCAAGCGCGCCAGACGCAGGGCTTCTTCAGCGGTGCGCGCGCCGGACGTGTTTGGCAGAAGGCGTATATTCGAAGGAATGTGCGCCGTGATGCCCTGCCCGTTCTTATCAACACGGCGCATAGCCACGGTGACCACCTCGGCGCCGCTCGCTTCGGCAACAGCGGGAATAAGGCTGTTCGCGCCGAATTTGCCTGTGCCGAGAAAGAGGCGGCTTTGCAGGGGTATCCCGCCGAGTATAAAAGGGATATCAGCAGTCATGGCTATCCGCCGCCGACAAAATGTACAATTTCAAGCGTGTCATTTGCCTGCATGCAGGTTTGCGCAAACTCTTCATGCGGCACAATGCGGCCGTTGAGCTCTACCACAACGGTTTTCACATCATTGCCGCGTTTCCTGAGCATATCCGTCAGGCATGCGGACAGGGGGAGGGATTCTGTCTTACCGTTGACCAGTACGTCCATGTTTCCTCACAAGTGTTTGTCGCGGGTTAAAATAGTCTCTCCGCATGAGGAATGCAAGAGTGTCAAATCCACAATATATTGGAGAGTGAAAACAGCCGGACGTATTTTTTACTACACGCCGACAAGCGCAAGTTGGCTCAACATGGAGGAAATATGGTTCGATATTTTGTCCCGGAAGTCTTTGCGCAGGAAGAGCTTTAGGGGCACGCAAGAACTTGCCGTTCATACCTTCGCAAAAAACATCGCCTTCCTTCAGTAGAGAACAAAATTTTCCGTTGTGACGCTGTACAATTATCTGCTGCGCCGCACGCGTGTGCTCACCCTGCAATGAGAGACGTGATGGAAGAAAAACCCATTGACAGACTTGAACATGATCCCCTTCATTGACATCATGCTGGTCTTGCGGACAATTTGCTGAACACCTCCAGCTTTATCGCCTCGGGACGTATTTCGGTGAATCTGCTGCAGGCCTTCGGCAAGCGCCGGGGAGACGCCTGAAACGGAACGGAAGTGATAGAAATTGACGCGAAAGGCGTGATCTACTACGCGGGCAAGGCCGTTGCCCCGGAGGGAGTGCGCGGCGAGCTGGAAGGGCTGGACAAAAGTACGGCTTTCCTGCTGCGAGCGGATAAGGAAGCGCGTCCTGCAGCGCTTTGTGGACGTGGCCGATGTGCTGAAACAGCTGAAATTCGCCCGAGTGGCATGCAGACGGAAGCGTTGGGCAAATGAGCATCGCGGCGACAACGAGCCGCTTCACCCTGACGCGCGGCCTTGTGCTTTCCTGCCTGTTGCACGAGCTGCCCGCCACGCTGTGGCTTGCGCTGACGTCCGGCATATTTGTTCCTGCATGCGCGTCAGACGTGCTGCGCGTGGAACTTACGGTATGATAGCGAACGGCAGAAGAAAGAAGAACACGCTACCGCGTCTGCCGAACTTGAACCTGTTGTTCCGCTGCCGGACGCGGGTGCCCTTGGACCAGCGCTCGCGCCGCAGTCCATTCGTCCTCATCCTGCGGAAATGCGGTGCGTACGCGCGGCGTGCAGCTTTTGAGGATTCTCGGTCGCTGGCGCTCCGGTCGCCTATGCGCCGCATCCAGCCCTGGCCTCATCCGGGTAGAGCGCTTTCATGCGCGCAAGCATGGCCGTGAAGCGGTTTTGCAGTATGGCCCGTCGCGCCTCGCGCGTGAGGCGCAGATAATAGGTGAGATTGTGCAGTGAGTTGAGCCGGAAGGACAACATCTCCCTGCTTGCAAACAGATGGCGCAGATAGGCGCGTGAAAACGTGCGGCAGGTGTAGCAGCCGCAGTCAGGATCCAGCGGGCTTTCGTCTTCCGCGTATTCCCGCCGTTTTATGTTGATCTTGCCCACAGAGGTGTAGAGCGTGCCGTTGCGCGCGTTGCGCGTGGGCAGTACGCAGTCGAACATATCCATGCCCGCGTGAATGCCGTGCACAATGTCAAGCGGCGTGCCCACGCCCATCAGGTAGCGCGGCTTGTCTCGCGGCAGCAGGGGCGCCGTGTGGGAGAGCATCTCGTACATCTCGGCCTTGCTTTCGCCCACGGAAAGACCGCCCACGGCAAAGCCGTCAAAGTCCACGGTGCAAATTTCTTCCGCCGATCGGCTGCGCAGATCTTTGAAAAAACCGCCCTGGACAATGCCGAACAGAAGATTGCCCGCAGCGCCGGCCGGATACGCGGCGCGGGCACGCTTTGCCCAGCGCGTGGTGAGCGCCAGTGATTTTTCTGTGCAGGCGTAGTCCGTGCCGTAGGACAGGCATTCGTCCAGAACCATCATGATGTCGGCATTGAGGTTGCGCTGTATGTTCACCACATTTTCTGGAGTAAAGAAATGGCGTGAGCCGTCGAGGTGCGAGCGGAATTCCACCCCCTCTTCCTGTATTTTGCGCAGAGAACTCAGGCTGAAAATTTGAAAACCGCCGCTGTCTGTCAGAGCGGCGCCCGGCCAAGAGGCAAAGTTGTGTAGGCCGCCGCAACGCGCCACCAGCGCGTCGCCGGGGCGCAGGTACAGATGGTAGGTGTTGCCCAGAATGATCGGCGCGCCGACGGCATGCAGGTCGTCCGGGGCGAGGCACTTGACCGAACCCACAGTACCCACGGGCATGAACACAGGCGTCGGCACTGCGCCGTGCGCTGTTTGCAGCAGGCCCGCGCGGGCGGTGCCGTCTGTTTGCAGCAGCGTGAAAACCGTGCTTGTCATGGCGGGCAGCTTAGCGGCAGACGGGGAAAGTGTAAAGTTTTGCTTGCGCGCGGCGGGGAATGACAAGGGGCGTTTTTCATGACATAATGGAATCAGGAAGGCAGGTATGAGCGAATGCACATTTACGCCGTCCATGTGTCATATTGATCTGCCAGCGCTGCAGCGCAACTTTGCGCGTCTTGGCAAGTCGGCGGCGCTTATGCCGGTTATTAAAAGCGACGCTTATGGCCACGGACTTTTGCCGGTGGCGCGCTCTCTGGCCGACGTCGGCGCGCGTCGCTTTGCCGTCGGCACAGTGAGTGAAGGCGCGGCCTTGCGCGAAGCCGGTCTTACGCAGGAGATTGTGCCCCTGTTGGGCGGTGTGAACGCGGAAGACTGGCACCGCGCGGCCGCACACAGCCTGGTGCCCCTGCTCGCCGACAGGGAAGACTTGGAAAAAGCGGATTTCTGCTGCCGTCCTGACAAAACGTTGCGCGTCGCGCTTAAATGTGAAACCGGCATGGCCCGTCTGGGTTTTACAGCGGAAGACATCCCCGCTGTGCTGGAGTTTCTGCGCGCCCGGCCGCATCTTGCGCCGGCGCTTGTGCTCTCTCATCTCGCCTGTGCCGACAGACCGTTGGATCTTGCGTACACGCACGCGCAGACAGAGCGCTTTACCGCTGTTTGCGACAGCCTGCGCGTGGCTTTTCCGGATATGGAACGATCTCTGGCAAACTCGGCGGGTCTGCTGGGTCTGCCGGAAACTCGTTTCGAGGTAAGTCGTCCGGGCATAGCCCTATACGGCGGAAACCCTTTTGCGGGAACCGCGCTGGAAAACTGCGGCGCCAGCCTGGAATGGGTGATGAGCGTGAGTGCTCCCGTGCTTTGCGTGCAGCGTGTCAAGGCCGGACAGAGCGTTTCTTACGGACGCATTTTTACGACGCCCGCCGACATGACTATAGCCGTTATCGCGGCTGGCTACGCCACAGGGCTTGACCGCAGGCTTTCCAATTCAATGGACGTGCTGATCGGCGGCCGCCGCGTCCCCCAGGTGGGACGTATCTGCATGGGACTTTTGATGGCTGATGTTTCCAGCCTGCCCGAAACGCGACGCGGCGACGAGGCATGGCTGATCGGCGGCCCGGTCGCGCATGGGCAACGAGCCGTTACCGCGCGGGAAATGGCCGATGAGCTGGATACTATTTCCTATGAGATACTCTGCCGCATGGGGGCCATGAATCCGCGCACATACGGTTGACCTAACTGCGCACGTTCCAAACGCGTGGCCACATGGCCATGAATCCGTGCACGTACGGTTGACCTTGCACTGCTTGCGGCGTATAATCTAAAGTTACCGGCATTATGATCCAAACATTACAACGGAGGATTGCCGCATGTTCGGCATTGGCATGCAGGAATTGTTGCTTATTTTGGTGGTTGTGCTGCTGCTTTTCGGAGCCAACAAACTGCCGGAAATAGGTGGAGGACTGGGGCGGGCTATACGCAATTTTCGTCGCGCTTCATCCGAACCCGATGAAATTGACATAACCCCGAAAAACAGCAACGCCTCCTCCTCTCCTGAGGAAGACAGCCGCAAAGCCTGATTGAGATGAGGATCATATCCATTCCGGACTGGTATAGCTGTTTTGTATATTTCTGTTTTTTTTTGCGCCGCCGCACTGCAGCGGCGCAAAAAAACAAACTAACCGGCATGCTGTTCTATTGCGTGATACGATGAATCAGGGAAAATCCGCCATGAAAGCAGAGCAGTTATCCGTTTTTTTGAAAATCGGACAGGACGCCTTGCGGAAGTGACGCATACGCTGGCTGAGGCCGGCGTCAACATCCGCGCCCTTTCTCTTGCGGACACTTCAGACTTTGGCATTCTGCGTATGATTGTGTGCAATCACATGAAAGCCCAGACTGTGCTGAAGGGAAAGGGTTTTACTCTTGGACGAACGAGCGTTGTAGCCGTGGAGGTGGACGATAGACCTAAAGGCCTTGACGATGTGCTGCAAGCTTGTTTCCACACACGGCATCAACGTGGAGTATATGTACGCTTTTATTCAGCGCGACAGGGGAAGCGCGGTCATAATTTTTCGTTTCGACAAGGTGGATCAAGCTGTAGATGTACTCAAAGACAACAATTTTACCCTGATACCTGTGGATGTTCTTTGCTTCTTTTTTAAGGACCTATTCGTTCATGGTGCCGTGCCGTATCGAAAAAAAATTGCAAAATTTTTCTTCTCCCCCCTTTTCAAGGAGAAAACCTGTCTTATCTCTATGTCGGTGCAAGACTGTGCTGGCACACACGCTGATGCAGTCAGTTGCGCACAAGATTTCCGGCGCGTTCATGCGCCGCATGTGTCCCGGCAAGGGCAATAAAATTTTTTTTGGGAGGTATGACATTATGAAGCTGAAACCACTCAACGATCGTGTGCTTGTAAAGCGCCTTGAATCTGAAGAAAAAACCGCCGGTGGACTGTATATTCCCGATACAGCCAAGGAAAAGCCTTCCAAGGGGCAGGTTGTGGCTGTCGGCCCCGGCAAAGTTGCGGAAAGTGGTTCCCGTGTCGTCATGGCTGTGACAAAGGGCGATGAAGTGCTTTTCAACAAATATGCTGGTACGGAGATCAAGCTGGACGGCGTCGAACACCTTGTCATGCGTGAAGAAGACATACTCGCTATTATTGATTAGCCATCGCTTTACCAAACTATCTATTTGAGGAGGAATATATACATGTCTGCCAAAGAAATTCTTTTTGATGTTAAAGCCCGTGAAAAACTCGCCCGCGGCGTGGATAAGCTTTCCAACGCCGTAAAGGTGACGCTTGGCCCCAAGGGACGAAATGTCGTGCTTGAAAAATCTTTCGGCTCGCCGATCATCACCAAGGACGGCGTGACTGTGGCTAAAGAGATTGAGTTGGACGACAAATTTGAAAACATGGGCGCGCAGTTGGTCAAGGAAGTGGCTTCCAAAACCTCCGACGCCGCTGGCGACGGCACCACTACCGCCACCATACTTGCCCAGACAATTTACCACGAAGGTACCAAGCTGGTGGCGGCCGGGCGCAACCCCATGTCCATCAAGCGCGGCATTGACAAGGCTGTGGGTGAGCTGATCAAGGAACTCGCCAATCTGTCCAAGCCCACCCGCGACCAGAAAGAAATTGCCCAGATCGGCACCATTTCCGCCAACACAGACGCCGCCATCGGCAACATCATTGCCGAAGCCATGGATAAAGTGGGCAAGGAGGGCGTGATCACCGTTGAGGAAGCCAAAGGCCTTGAAACCACCATGGATGTGGTGGAAGGCATGCGTTTTGACCGCGGCTATCTCTCGCCCTATTTTGTCACCAATGCGGAAAAAATGATCTGTGAGCTGGACAATCCCTACATTCTCTGTACCGAGAAGAAAGTTTCCAGCATGAAGGACATGTTGCCTGTACTTGAACAGGTGGCCAAAGTCAGCCGTCCGCTGATGATCATTGCCGAAGATGTGGAAGGCGAAGCGCTGGCCACCTTGGTGGTCAACAAACTGCGCGGAGCGCTGCAGGTTGTGGCTGTGAAGGCCCCCGGCTTCGGCGACCGCCGCAAGGCCATGCTGCAGGATATCGCCACACTGACCGGCGGACAAGTGGCGTCTGACGACACAGGCTCCAAGCTTGAAAACCTGGCCCTGAGCGACCTCGGCACAGCGAAGCGCATCGTGATTGACAAGGAAAACACCACCATTGTGGATGGCGCGGGCAAGAGCGAGGACATCAAGGCTCGTGTGAAGCAGATTCGCTCGCAGATTGAAGAAAGCACATCCGACTATGACCGCGAGAAATTACAGGAACGTTTGGCCAAACTCGTGGGCGGCGTGGCGGTAGTGCATGTGGGCGCCGCCACTGAAGTGGAAATGAAAGAAAAGAAAGATCGCGTGGAAGACGCACTGAACGCTACCCGTGCCGCTGTTGAAGAAGGCATTGTGCCCGGCGGCGGCACGGCGTTTATCCGCGTTGCCAGGGTGTTGAACGATATTAAGCCTGCCGACGACGACGAAATGGCTGGCGTGAACATCATTCGCCGCGCCATTGAGGAGCCGTTGCGCCAGATTGCCCACAACGCCGGATTTGAAGGCTCTATTGTGGTGGAAAAAGTGCGCCAGGGCAAGGGCGGCTTCGGTTTTAATGCCGCTTCCGGCGAGTATGAAGACCTCATCAAGGCCGGTGTCATTGACCCCAAAAAGGTCACGCGTACTGCCCTGCAGAACGCCGCTTCAGTAGCCTCCCTGCTCCTGACGACGGAATGCGCCGTGGCTGAAAAGCCGGAACCAAAGAAAGATGCTGCTCCGTCCATGCCCGGCGGCATGGGTGGCATGGACGGCATGTACTAGCCTAGGCCCCGGCAGGCCCGAAAAATGTGGCAATAAAAGCCCTCGTACAATCGCCCCCATCAGGTGGACAAAGTGAGAAAGAGCCCCTAGACTAATCCTTTGAAAACCTGATGGGGGGTTTGTATGTTAGCTGCTCAAAGCCGGGGACGACCATGGGCAAGACGACTACAATCCCCTTGCCTTCAAAAATCAAAGTGATCAAAACCGTGAAGGTCCTCCAGCGGCTCGTCGTTGCAGAGAATGCCGGGCTCCGCCGTGACCTCTCCTATATGCGTGAAGCCGGGAACTGCCGTTTTTAATGCTGCAAGCATGTCCGGCGCGCAGGAGCCGAGCAGGGCATAGTCCTCCCCGCCGATCAGCGCTTCGCGTACAGGGTCTTGTTTGTTATCTTCCGCACAGCGCCGGACTTCCGAGTGTAAAAGACGCTCCGGCAGACGAATAACCGCACCCGGCCCCTGCGGCGCGGTCTGACTGTATTGTGCGCCGTCTGCGTGCAGCAGACGGCGCAGATCGCGGGCAATGCCGTCAGAAATGTCCATAAGCGCCGGCGGACGGGCGTTGGCCCCCGCGCGCGCGAGCATGACGCCCGCGTCTATCTGCGGCGTGGGGCGCAAATGAGCCGCACAGGCGCAAGGCCAGTCGCGCAGCGCGCTACGGCCGTGAGCTTCCAGCATGCGCAAGCCAACGCGCGCGAGCCCCAGCGTCCCTATAACAAAAAGACAATCCCCGGGCACAGAGCCACTGCGGCCTAAAAAAACGCCGCTTGGCGAGATTCCGCCCCAGATGGTTATGGCAATGTGTACGCGTTCGCAGGCTGCAATATCCCCACCCGCAAGGGCTATGCCGTGTTTATCCGCCAGCTCGGCCATACTGCTGTAAAAAGCGTCGAGCCAGACCATGTCTGTCTGTGGCGGCAGACCAAGACATAGGGTGAAAGCGAACGGCTGGGCGCCGCAGGCCGCCATGTCGCTTATATTGACGGCCAGGGCTTTGTGGCCTGCTTCTTCAGGGGTAAAATAAGAACGGCGAAAATGAACGTCTTCCAAAAAAAGGTCGCTGCTCACGCACAGCGGTCGTCCGGCTTTGAGCAGCGCAGCGTCGTCGCCGCGGCCCAACAGCAGAGAAGCATGAGCGAGCGGAAAATGCTGCGCAAGGCAGGAGAGGACGACGTCTTCAGAACAAGGCGGAGGCATGTCAGTCTTCCATCAGTAAATATTCCGCCAGAATAATCTTCAGACCGAAACCGGGGAAATTGACCTGCACTTTGTCCGGCGGCAGATGTTTCACTATTTTTCCCCTGCCGAAAATACGGTGACGGCAAGCACCGCATGCCGGCGATCGCGCTGGTTCTCCTTCCGTGTTCCGCAGGGAATCGCAAGAGGGATGAGGAGAACGGGCCGGATGTGAAATTTTACGTCGCGTCAGCGTGCCGCCCAGACTCTCCACCCATTCCTCTGCAAGGCCCAAGGGTAGTTCGCGAACAAAAGGGCTTTGACTCACGTACAGGTTGCCGCGTGTGGCCCGGCTGTAAATGGAGGCGGGGGCGTACAAGTCAAGATTTTTGCGGGCACGGGTACAGGCAACATACATAAGCCGGCGTTCTTCCTCAAAATCATCCGGTCTTGCCAGAGCGTGCCGTGAGGGAAATCGGTCTTCAACAAGATCAATGATCAGTACGGCGTTCCATTCCAGCCCCTTGGCCGAATGTACGGTAGACAGGGTAATGCGATTTTCGTTGTCGCTTCCATCCGCTTCGGGCGATTCCAGCGCGAGGTCGGCTACGAAGATATCCAGCTCCGCATAGCCTGCGGCCATCTGGATAATTTCTTCTAGACCTTGCCTGCGGCGCGGCCAGTCATCAGGGTAGAGGAATTCCAGCTTGGGAAAATAGTGCTCCAATACGGCGCTGAAAATGTCCTCCGGCTTTTGTTGCAGAGCGCGCAGTTTGTCTACAAAACCAATATCCTCCTGCAAACCGGGATAACGGGCTAGAGCTTTGGACGTGATCGCCGGGTCGCAGAGTGACAATGCGGCATAAACTTTCTGCACCGTCTTTGGTCCGATGCCGCTGTGCAAAGCCGCCACACGCGCGAAGGCCGGCATGTCCAGCAGGTTGAGTACAAGACGCGCGTAAGCGACAATGTCTTTGACATGAGCGGCCTCAGTGTAACGCAGGCCTCCGTATTTGCGAAAGGCTATCCCTGCCTGTTGCAGGGCCATTTCCAGATGGTAGGAATGAAAGCCCGCACGGAACAGCACGGCAATTTCATGCGGCAGATATATGTCAAGCAATTCACGTATGCGGCGAACCACCAGAGTGGCTTCACTCATGTCGCTCAAAGGCATGACAAGACGCACAGGGTCGCCGCCTTCCGTACGGGTAAAGAGCGTCTTGTGGAAAGACTCCGCCGCGTTCGCCAGCAAACTGTTAGCCACCTCCAGCACCGGCTTTGTGGAACGATAGTTTTCTTCAAGGCGAATAACGCGCGTTCCAGGAAATATTTTTTGAAAATCAAGTATATTCCGTACATCTGCGCCACGAAAAGCATAGATGGACTGGGCCTCGTCGCCCACGGCCATCACATTGCACGGATCAGCCCCTACTTCCCCTGCAGCCCTGACACCGGCCAGAAGACGCGTGATGCGGGCCTGCACTCTGTTGGTATCCTGGTATTCGTCCACCAGAATATGGGTAAAACGCCGACGCAAGATTCGCGCGGCCGTCTCGTCAGCCAGCAGCCCCTCCAACTCGAACAGCAGATCATCATAATCGAACAGGCCCTTTTCACGACGCCATGCCGTATAGGCGACTTCGAGCGACACCAGGGCTTCAGAGTGCGGCAGCAGATGAAAAGCCTCCCTCTCAAGCACATCCGCAAGCGGCAATTCTTTGTTGCGGGCCTTGCTGAAAAAGCCAGCTATGGTTTGTGTTTTCGGGAAGGAACGATCCCCACGTCCCAGCTTGAGTGCCTCTTTGCAGTGTCGTATCGCGTCGGTAATATCTGACGCGTCCATGAGAGTGAAGGGGCGGCCATTCAGCCAGAGCGGATGGTTAGCGCGCAACGCTCCGTACGCGAACGCGTGAAAAGTGCCTCCTTGCGTTCTGGACAGACCCGCGCCAAGCAACAATCCCGCTCTGTGAAGCATCTCATGAGCGGCCTTGCGCGTGAAGGTCAACAACAGAATGGACTCGGGCGGCGTGCCGTGCTCCACAAGCCAGGCCAGACGATAGATGATGGTGCGTGTCTTCCCGCTGCCCGCGCCGGCCACCACAAGCACAGGGCCGTCGCCGCTGGTGACGGCTTCATACTGTGCTTCGTTCAGGGTAGCGGTGTAGTCAATCATATTTTATGAGAACCAACTATCTTTTGCGATATGACGGCTCACGCTTGCAGGCGGAACACGGTCAGGCGTCAAGCGTTCCTTTGGCATTCAACGCGTCAGCGATCTCGCGCAGAGCGGAAAGACTGCTCATCGCTTCTTCCTCGGTCAGGACATGCAACGCAAATCCGGCATGAACAATGAGAAAATCGCCGATTTTGGACGGCACTGGCAAAAGCATGGTGGATGCCGTCAGGAATGTCTGGCTTTCGCCAACACGCACGCGGACCATTCCCTCTTCCAGAAATTCCACAACCTGTACGGGAATGGCTAGACACATGGGATACCTCAAAAAACAGAATTAACAGATTCTGGGCAACGGCACGCCCTCAGGCATGGAGAGAATACGTCTGCCGCCGATGCGCGTTTGCAGCGTCACGCGACAGGCCTTGTCGCCGACCACAGTGCCGATGCGCGCGGCTTCCACTCCATAAGGAGAGGCGCGCATGGCCGCCAACGCGTCTTCGGCGCGATTTTCCGGCAGAATACAGATACACTTGCCTTCATTGGCAAGATACAGGGGATCAAGTCCAAGAAAAGAACAGCCGCTTTTGACGGACTCGTGCACTGGAATGGCCTCTTCCTCAAGCAGCATTGACACTCCGGACTGTTCCGATATTTCATTAAGCGTGGCGGCAAGTCCGCCCCGCGTCGGGTCGCGCAGAACGTGCACCGGCCCGGCGGCATTGATGACCTCAGCGATCATATGGTTTAACGGCGCCGAGTCGGAAGTGACATCCGATAAAAAGGAAAGATGTTCACGGCTGCCCATAATTGTCAAACCATGATCGCCCAGAGCTCCGCTGACAAGCACTGCGTCGCCGACTCTGGCGTTGTGGCCGGATGGCGTCGGGTCGGCAAAAATTGAACCTATGCCTGTGGTATTGATAAACATTTTGTCACATGCCCCTCGCGGCACCACCTTGGTGTCGCCGGTCACAATCAGAACGCCCGCTTCTTTTGCCGCACCGGCCATGTCCTGAACGAGGCTCTCAAGCAGTTCAAGCGACAGGCCTTCTTCCAGAATAAAGCCGCAGCTTATGTATTGCGGCCGCGCGCCGAGCATGGAAACGTCGTTGACCGTGCCGTGCACGGCAAGTGTGCCTATGCTGCCGCCGGGGAAAAGCAGGGGTGTTACTGTGTAGGAATCTGTGCTCACGGCGATCGGGGCATGCACGTCGCGCAGCAATGCCGCGTCGTCAAGTCGCGCCAGCAGGGGATTGGCGAAATGCCGCAAAAAACATTGGGCTGTCAGACGTTGGGAAGCAAGACCACCGCTGCCGGCGTCGAGCAGAAGGCAGGTGTCCATCAGTGCTCCAAATACTTGTAATAGGCTGCACAACTGCCTTCAGTGGAAACCATGCAGGGCCCTACAGGCACGGCCGGGGTGCATTTTTCGCCGAACAGCGGGCATGTGGTCGGTATAATACGGCCTTTGAGCACATCGCCGCAACAGCAGCCGGGCTGTTGCTGAGGCGTTTCCACAAGGCGGACGCCAAGACGCACGGCTGCGTCCATATCAGCATAGTCAGGCCGCACGGCAAGGCCGCTTTGCTCAATACGGCCTATGCCGCGCCACAGGGCGTCTGTAGTAATAAAAACTTCTTCCATCAGCGCGCGCGCTTTCGGGTTGCCAGCGTCGTTCACTGCGCGGGGGTAGGCGTTGACAACAGCAGGGGCATTGTCCCGCAATTGTTCGGCCATGCGGCAAAGGGCCAGCAGGATGTCCGCCGGTTCAAAACCGCCCACCACGCCGGGAATGCGGTGTTTGTCCGCCAGAAAAGCATACGGCGCAATGCCCAGAATGGTGGAAACGTGCCCAGGCAGGAGGAAGGCTTCTATGTTGGCGGCATTGTCGCCCTCTTCGTCCAGCAGGGTGCGTAGCGCTGGTGGCACCAGCTTGTGCAGCGAAAACACGCAAAAATTTTTGATCTTTTTTTGACGGGCGGTCAGCAGTGTGGCCGCCACGGCCGGCGCGGTCGTTTCAAAGCCTATGCCGGGAAAGACAATCACATTGTCAGGATTACTGACGGCGAGAGTCAGGACTTCCAAGGGGGAATAGACAATTTCTACGTGCGCGCCGGCGGCTTTGGCGTGCTTGAGGGTTTGGCCGCCGGGGCCGGGCACACGCAGCAAATCCCCGAATGTGGCAAAAACAATCTTTTCCCGGCCGGCCAATTCCAAAAATGCCGCCACATCCACGTCATGTGTGACACAGACAGGACATCCCGGCCCGGAAAGATGGGTGATGGATGCGGGCAACAGAGAACGCAGGCCGCTTTGAAAAATGGACACCGTATGTGTGCCGCATACTTCCATAAATCGCATGGAGCGTCCGTCAAGCGCGCGAGTCAGGCGCGCGAGCAGAACGCGGCAGAGTTTGGGGTCATGCAAGGCTGTTTCAAAGGTCATGGCGCTGCGTCTTGTCACAGATTTGCCACATACCAGTCTCCGGCCAGCCGTAGCCCTTCACGGACATCATAGCGCGGTTCATAGCCGAGCAAGATTTTGGCGCGGCTTATATCTGCAAGGGAATGCCGCACGTCGCCTGCCCGAAAATCACGGTACTCGGCAACGGCGGTGCCGGCCTCGGGCAGATGGCAGGCCACTTCTTCCCGTATCAGGTCAAAAAGCTCGTTAAGCGTAGTGCGCTGTCCAAAGGCCACATTATATATTTTATTGCGGTTTTCTTCTCCGGCAAAGCTCGCCAGCAGATTGGCCTGCACCACGTTACCTATATAGCAGAAATCGCGGCTGGTTTCCCCGTCGCCGTTCACATAGACGGGTTCCTGTTTGAGAAGGCTTGCGAACCATTGCGGAATCACGGCCGCATATGTGCTGTAGGAATCCTGCCGTTGCCCGAAGACGTTGAAATAACGTAAACCCGTTCCGGCAAAGCCGTAGCAGCGGGCAAAGACGTCCGCATAGAGCTCGTCCACATACTTTGTGACAGCGTAGGGAGAGAGCGGACGGCCGATAACGTCTTCCATCTTGGGCAGTTCCGGCGAATCGCCGTAAGTGGATGAGGAAGCCGCGTAGACAAAGCTCTTGACGCGTGCGTCGCGCGCGGCAACAAGCATGTTTATAAAACCGGTGATATTGCAGCTGTTGGAGAGGATGGGGTCGTCAATGGAACGCGGCACGGAACCGAGGGCCGCCTCGTGCAGCACATGGTCGACGTTCGCGCAGACCGCGTGGCAGGTGTCCATATCCCGTATGTCGCCTTCAATAAAAGTGAAACGCCCCCAGGCGTCCGGGCCGACAAGATCGCGTACCATGTCGAGATTTTTTTGATATCCTGTAAGGAAATTGTCGATCCCTGTCACAGTTTGCCTCAGCCGCAATAAATGTTCCAGCAGGTTGGAGCCGATAAAACCTGCAGCGCCGGTCACAAGCCAGCGGGAGGGTTTTTTTTGCAGTGTGTCGCACAAAACGGAATAGGCGTTCATGCTTGTATCCTTGTAAAGCGCATTGGCGTTAGTTCCGGCGGTTAATGCCGCGTGGACGTATACTTGTACTCCGGCAGTCCGTTTCTGTAAAGCCGACCTGCAGGTTACGGTCGTTTCACAACGCATATCGCGCAGATTGACGCTAAATTTCACTTTGCGGCGGGCGTCTGAGCATAGTTTTCAATGTCGTCGTGGTAACAGCACTGTCCATGCCTTGGCATTCTGCCAGAAGGGGAAGGTTCTCAAGCGCATCGCAGGGGCGTATATATAACGGTTCGATATCATTCGTGAAATAATCACCGTGCCGGGCGAGCAGGCGCAAAGCGTCCACTGAAGGGCTGACAAGTTCCGGCATGCGGCACAGACCGGTCGGCAGTCCGCATGTTTCAAAAACGGCCGCATTGCGCATAAGTCCGCTACCGCAGACATACGCCTGTCGCACGGCGGCATGTGCAGTGATTTCCGCAACGAGGTCATGCGGCGGGCAGAGCGTTGTTTGCCCTGTCGGCTGGGCCGGGATCTGCGGCCCGAAAGAGACAAAAGGCCTGAAGTGGACAAGATTGCGCCGTGCGTGAGTGAGAACACAGACAGGAACGCCGTACAATAGCTGCCGGCCGATTGTCGCACTTGTGGCAAGCGCCTGCATGTAGTCCAGCCCGGCCAGTCGGGCGCGGCTTGCGCGGCGCAACGCCGCTGCGGTGGTAAGAACAAGGCGTATGCCGGTAAAAGAACCGGGGCCGCGCACGCAGGCGATGCGTCGAAAATCTCGTAGACGCATACGTAGCGCGGCGCAAATCTCCTGCAGCGCGGGTGCCAGAATTTCTGTGGCCTTTTGCGGCGTGTTCCACTCTTGGAAGCAGAGCAGCGTCTCATTGTCGGTGACGACAATCTGCAAAAGATTCTCGGATGCGTTCAGCACAAGTTCAAGGCCGGTGGAAAGCTTGCACATGCCTATTTCTATCCCACATTTTTAAGCAGGCGCCAGACATCATTCAAAGTGGCAAGCAGCATAAGACAAACCAGCAGGGCAATTCCCGCCCGCATGGCGTAGGTTTGCACTTTCCCGTTCACCGGCCGGCGAAACAGGAATTCCCAGAGAAAGAAGACTATCTGTCCGCCGTCCAGCACAGGGATGGGCAAAAGATTCAATACGCCCAAGTTGACGCTGATAAGCGCTGTCAGCGCGAGCAGGCCGGCAAGACCCTGATGCATCTGTTCGCTCACGAGCTGTATAATCATGATGGGGCCGCCCACCTGATCAAGGGGCACAACCCGTTGCGCCAGTTTGACGAAACTTTGTCCGGTCAGAGAAATCATCTGCCAAGCTTGGGCCGCGCTGGCTGGCGCGGCGGCCAGCAGACTCAGGGGACGGGTGACCATCGTGCCCGCTGCGCGCACGCCGACAAGCCAAGTTGTTTCATCCTCGCCGAAAATGCTTTTGCGCACAGACTTGACCGGCGTCACGTCAAATGTCAATCTCGTGAAGGCTTCCCGCATGCTTTGTCCGCTGTCGGACTCCGCAACAGAAGACGTGGGCCGCGCCGTTTCAAAACGCAGTGTTCTTCCCTCACTGAGGGCAATGGCGTCGGACATTTCCTGCCAGCTTTGTACAGAAACGCCGTCAATGCTGAGAATGCGGTCTCCCGCCTTCAGCCCGGCGGCCGCTGCGGGGCTTTGTTCACCCACCGCGCCGATTTCCGGCAGCAGGACAGACTCCCCCCAAACAAAGGCCAGCGTCCAGCAGAGCAGCCAAGCCAACAGCAGGTTGGCGACAGGCCCGGCGGCCACCACGAGCAGGCGCTGCCAAGCGGGACGCAGGGAGAAGCTTTCTTTCCGGCAGAAGCCTTCGGGAATGTCTTCTTCATTACTTGCGCCAACCAGAGCCACATACCCGCCAAGCGGCATCAGCGAAAGGGCATATTCTGTTTTGCCGGGCTTGTATTTAAAGAGTTTGGGGCCAAAGCCCAAAGAAAAGACAGATACCCCCATCCCGAAACAGCGGGCCACGGCAAAGTGTCCGAGTTCGTGAAAAAAGATCAGACCGCTGAGTACAATGACAACAGCCATAATGGTCGTCATTTCTGTTGTTCTCCATCATTCGCCATGTTGTTCACAACGTTGCGGCTTTGGCGATCAAGCCGTTCAATGCGTTGTTGCAAAAGATGCACTTCCCGGGTGAGAGCGGGAAAGCGCTTTGCCGTCAGCGGCGGAGAAAGGGGAGCGCCCGGCTCGTCTGTCGTGTGTGCCCACATGGCGGCCTCAATCAGACGCGGAATATCCGCAAAACGTATGCGCCCCTGTAAAAAAAGTTCCACAGCCGCTTCATTGGCCGCATTCATAACAATATTCAGCCCGCCGCGCTGTTTGAGTGCCCTGCGGGCCAGCGTAAGACAGGAAAAAGTTTGTGTGTCCGGCTCATGGAATGTCAGCGCGCCGGCCTGTGCAGGATTGAGCGGTACCGCGCCGGCCGGTTCGCAGCGCGGCCAGAGCAGACAGTGCGCCAAAGTAAGCCGCATGTCCGCCGCGCCCATTTGCGCAAGCAAAGAGCCGTCCGTCAGCTCAACCAGAGAGTGCACCACAGACTGTGGGTGTATGAGCACGCGAATGCGGGAGGGATCAACGCCGTAGAGGTGAAAAGCCTCCAGAATTTCCAAACCCTTATTCATCAGTGTTGCGGAATCTATGCTGATTTTTGTGCCCATCCGCCATGTCGGGTGTTTCAGCGCCTGCTCGACCGTGACGTTGTGCAGTTCTTCCTTGGTCTTGCCGAGAAACGGCCCGCCCGATGCGGTGAGTACAAGGCTTGCCGCTTCTTGCCCACGTCCGGCAAGGCATTGAAAAATGGCGTTGTGTTCTGAATCCACAGGCAGAATGACGGCGTGGGTACGTTTGCAGATTGCACGCACAAGGTCGCCTGCGAGCACAAGGGATTCCTTGTTGGCAAGGCAGATGACTTTTCCGGCCAGCGCAGCGGCCAGTGTGCCGGCAAGGCCGGCTGACCCGACCTGGGCCGACAGCACTGTTGCGGCATCCGGCAGGGAGGCAAGCGCGGCATAGCCATCATGCCCTTCCAGTATGCACGGGGAATAGCCTTTCGGCAAAAGCCGCTTGAGCCTATACGCGGCGGCGGCGTCCAGTACGCCCAGGAAGGACGGACGAAAACGCTCTGCCTGAGCAGCCAGACGCTTCACATTACGGGCGCAGGACAGACCGATGATGCAAAAATCTTCGCGTTTGCTTTCCACCACAGCGAGGGCACTCTGCCCTATGGAACCTGTTGACCCGAGAATGACAAGCTTGCGCGGCCAGGCGCGCCGCCATCTTTTTGACGGCGGACGGGAAATATAGGAGATTGTCGGGCCTCCCAGCCCCGGCCAGAGTTCAGCCATATTGTCTCCGGGGGCTTGTCGCTAAAAAAAGAAAAACCACTGGTCCACAACCGCCACCGTGGGCATGGCGAACAAAAAACTGTCCGTACGGTCCAGCATGCCGCCGTGCCCTGGCAGAATAGAGCCTGAGTCCTTGACATGGACGGAGCGTTTGAGTGCTGATTCAAAAAGATCGCCCAATTGGGCAAAAGCATTGAGCACAACGCCCAGCAGCGCGAAGGAAATCCAGCCGAGCTTGCCGAAAATGGCGCCGTAAACGGCACAAAACACAACGCAGGCAATCAGGCTGCCTATTGCGCCTTCAGAGCTTTTTTGGGGACTCACACGGGGCCAAAGCTTATGATGACCAAAATGCGTGCCCACAAACCACGCGGCTGTGTCCGACACGGCCACGGCGGCCAGAACAAAAATGAGTTTGACGTTGGAAAGATACGTCGCTGGCAAAAGCAGCAGGGGCACATAGGCCAGACCAACCATGAAGATGCCGCTGGAAGCGAAGGAGCCTTCTTCTTCAACGACGTCCCAGCGAAACAGAAAACTCATGGCCGCGAGCACAAAGCCGGCGCCCAGACAGACGAGCGCGTCTTGCGGGCGGTGCATCCATGTCAGGACAATCATGGCGCTACCGAGAGCAATGGCGCAGATACGGCTTTGCAGGCGCCCTTTGGCGCCCCAGAAAAGCGAGTAGAATTCCCAGAGGCACAGAGCGCAAACGAACAGAACCGCACAAAGCAGCACACATCCTCTGAAAGCGAGCACAAGCGCAAGTGTGGCAAGCAGTGCAAGACCTGTTGCCAGGCGGCGTATGTCAACAATTCTGTCAGCCGGGTCCAGGCTCATGCGGCGGCTCCTTTGCTGTGCGCTTGCTGTTCAGATTTTTCCGAAGCGTCGGGAACGCGCTTTGTAGGCGGTAATCGCCAGATAGAGATCTTGTTCCCTGAAATCCGGCCAGAGCACAGGCGTAAAATAAAGTTCAGTATACGCACACTGATAGAGCAGATAATTGCTCAAACGCTGCTCGCCGCCGGTGCGGATAAGCAGGTCGGGGTCAGGCTGCCCCGCTGTATACAGGCGTGCGGAGAGACTTTCCTCGTTTACGTCTTCTTGGGACGCCCCTTCGCGCAGCAATGCCCGTGCCGCACGCGCCAGTTCAGCTCGGCCTCCGTAGTTGAGAGCCAGATTAAGCGTCATTTCCGTGCCGCCGGCCGTGCGTTTAATACTCTGTTTTACTATCTGCCGGACGCTGGGCGGCAGGTCGGCAAGTTCGCCGAGCACTTTCAGTGTTATGTTTTTTTCTTTCATAAGCGGAACTTCCCTGCCGAGAAATTCCCGCAACAGACTAAAAAGTTCACGTAGTTCCGTTACGGGACGGCCCCAGTTTTCGCTCGAAAAAGTATACAGAGTCAAATGCCGTATGCCCAAAGCGCGGCATTCTGTCGTCACGGCGCGTACAGCTTCAGCGCCGGCGCGGTGCCCTGCCGTGCGCGGCAGCCCTTTCGCTTCTGCCCAACGGCCGTTGCCGTCCATAATAACGGCTATATGCGTCGGCAACTTGTCCGGAACGTTTTCTTGTTCAGACATTTTGTGCAGTGTCCACTAAAGATTTACGCTTGAGATTGTCGCTTGATGGCGTAGTGTATTCGCTCAGAATATCTGCTGGGTTCTATCGACATTCATTTTAACCAGAGCAAAATGGCGGCAAGGTGAAGAAAGGGTATAAAGGACACTGCCAACTTGCTGTTCCTTCCCGTAATTATTCTGAATTATTTGATTTCCAAAAACATTCTTTCGATAATATTGTGCTCTTTATACAAATATTCTCTCCCATTGGTCATCGCTCAAAGCATGTCTACGTTGCACAGCAGTCCTCCTGCCATGCCTTTATCTTATTCTGTTTAACTCTCGACAGATTAGGCATTTTTCTATATCCAAACGCAAAGCATGCGCCGTCATGGCGATAATGAGTCCTGTCGTCGCCTGTGTGACGTCCAGTTCCCGGAGATCGTACTGTTCCGGCGCGTTCATAAAAATT
This sequence comes from Candidatus Desulfovibrio trichonymphae, assembly GCF_002355955.1. Lineage (NCBI taxonomy): Bacteria > Pseudomonadati > Thermodesulfobacteriota > Desulfovibrionia > Desulfovibrionales > Desulfovibrionaceae > Desulfovibrio > Candidatus Desulfovibrio trichonymphae. Next base: position 1,405,210 of record NZ_AP017368.1, read on the forward strand.
CCAGCGCCTTTTTCCGTTTTCTGCACAGTCAACTGCGATCTGCGTCGGCTCAAACAGGGCCAGAGTCTTTCCCTCGGCGTGCTTCAATCAGCACTTCCATCACGCCGCCGCACACCATGCCGTTTTCTTCTACGGAGTCTATCATGTCAATGATTTTACAGCAATAACCGCCATCCCGGATAATGCGCCGCGCCTCCCTGACAACATCCGCCTCGGCGCACCCGCCTCCAATGCTCCCCACGATGCGGCCATTGTCGAGTACGCCCATCTTAGCCCCGACGCCTCTCGGAGTTGAGCCCTTGACAGACAGTACCGTTATAATCGCGGCTTTCTCATCATTTTTTTCGGCAAGCCACTCCAGCAGCCCCATGTCTGTAAAGTCCCCCTCGTATCGTCCGGCAGTCAGGCCGTTCTTCGCCGCCGGGCGTTGGCGCCTTTCCTGTATCATTTCAGCCACAATGGAAACGGCTATTTCTTCCGGGGTGACGGCGCCTATATCAATACCGATGGGGGCATGCAGCCTTTCCAGATCTTCCGCCGCATAGCCCTCTGCCAGCATTTGCCGCCGCACAATGCCCACGCGTCGGCTCGAGCCGATCATGCCGATGTAACAGGGGATGTCTATTTTTAAAAGAGCGTTCAGACATTGCAGGTCGTGTTTGTGACCCCTGGTTACAATGGCGATATAATCATTGTGGCGAATCGCAATACGTTGCGTCATGGATTCAAAATAGTCGCAAATGATTTCATGCGCGTCAGGAAAACGCGACCTGTTCGCAAAAGAGGGCCTGTCATCAAAAATAACAACATCAAAGTTGAGCATGGCACCCATTGCCGCGAGCGGCGCTGCAATGTGCCCCGCGCCCAAAATAATCAGGCGCGGCTGTGGAGTAAAAAACTCTGCTAAGGTGATCTCGTCGTCATGCCTGTCAACATGCAATGCAGCCTCACGGCCATCCGTACCGGCCCATTTGGCGGTGGCATTGCCGTCATGCACCGTTTTTGTAATACCGTTGGGGCCACAATGCGTAATAAACAACGTCTTCCGGCCATTTTTCAGATTTTGCAGCAACAGCTGATAACTATTCTGCATTAAACACCCCATCGGATTTGCAACGGTATCCTTGTGTCTGCAGCGGACAGTTCAGCCGAGGCTTAAGAATATTAAGAGACGCAGCATGTGTCCACAAAATGTTTTTTAGATCATCCATCAGATGGATTTGCCAAGTATGTCGTCGAAATCTTTGCATGTGCGGCACAAGGTTGTTTTGATACAGTTAGATGCCTCCGCCCTAGGAGCCGTCTTGTCAGCAGATTCGTCATGGAGACGCTGGGCCACGCGAGAGCGGGCTTTTTCTGCGCTCCATTTTTCCCGGCATGCGGTTACGCTTCGCCTGCGTTTATTACGCCCGCAAGCCGCGGGAAGCCGGTACAACAAAATACCCTTTCCGCAAAATGGCCGCCTTTGCCGCGTGGGGAGTCACCGCGTCCGGTCCTGTGCCTTTGCGTCTGTCTGCAGTATTGAGTCTTGTTTTGTTTGTTTTGGCCGTACTGTTGAGCATTTCCGCTCTGAAGTCGTATTTTTCGGGAGATGTTGTGCCCGGCTGGACTCCCACCATGGCGCTTATCATTCTCTATCTCGGCGCCATGCAGTTATTCTGCATGGCGGTCATCGGCGAATACATCGCCAAAATATTTACAGAAGTAAAACAGCGACCGCGCACAGAATAGAAGAGAAACTGCCGTGACTGTCGGACAAGGCACGTTGCGCCCGAGCAGACTGATGCTTTCAGTGCTGATTTACTCCGGCCGTCAGGGCGGCGAAACGCCGCGTGTTTAAATGGCAAAGCGCCACGGCCAGCGCATCCGATGCGTCTAGAGACCAGCGCATTTCCCGCGCGTTCAACAGACGCTTCACCATAAAGGCCACCTGCTCCTTTTCCGCCCTGCCTGTGCCGACCAGCGATTGTTTCACCAGCGTGGGTTCATAATCGCTGATGGACAGACCACATGCGGCGCAGGCCGCTACCGCTACCCCTCGCGCCTGCCCCAGCTTGAGAGCGGAAGTCGCATTTTTTGCGGTAAACACCTGCTCGACGGCCGCCTCGTCAGGCTTGTACCTGCCAAGCACCGCGATCAGCTCATGATAGATAAAGGCCAGTCTGGCGGAAAACGTCCTGTCAGATGGCGATGCGCGCACAACACCGCAAGCAACAAGGGCAAGCACGCCCGCGCTTTCACGCACAATACCCCATCCCGTGCGCTGCGAACCGGGGTCAATGCCTATAACGGCGACAGGCAGCGGCACGGCAGCAGTCAGCAAGACAGAAAACCCCTGTCCGCAAATGACGGACGCGTCTACTCCGTCGGCATGTCGTCGGGAAAATCCACATTGACGTAAATGTTCTGCACATCATCATTGTCGTCCAGCGCCTTCATAAAACGCAGCACTTTCTGCCCGATATCCGCGTTCACAGCCACCAGATTCTGCGGAATCATGGCAAGTTCCGCAGACTGCATTTCAATGCCAGCGGCCTCAAACGCGTCGCGCACAGCGGCAAAATCTGCCATGGCCGTGTATATGGTCCACACATCTTCCTCATCCAGCACATCGTCTGCCCCTGCCTCCAGAGCCGCCTCCATGATACGGTCTTCCGCATACGCGGCCTTGTCAACACTGACAACTCCCTTGCGCTCAAACATCCAGCCGACGCTGCCGTTTTCGCCGAGCACCCCGCCGTGCTTGGTAAAGAGATGGCGCACCTCAGCCACAGTGCGATTTTTGTTGTCTGTGGCTACTTCCACCATAACAGCTATGCCGCCGGGGCCGTAGCCCTCGTAAAAAGTCTCTGTGATATCGCCGCCCGCGTCTTCGCCGGTACCCTTGCGGATGGCCACCTCAATTTTATCCTTTGGCAGATTGACGGTTTTCGCCGTTGCTATGGCTGCCCGCAGACGGGGATTACCCGCCGTGTCGCCGCCACTTTTGGCTGCTATGATGATTTCCTTGGTGGCTTTTGTGAATATTTTACCGCGCTTTTCGTCCTGCCGTCCCTTGCGGTGTTGAATGTTGGCCCACTTGCTGTGCCCTGACATACATTGCCCTCCGAAAAATATGATTAAACAAGTTCTTTCAAAAAATGCAGCCCCGTAAAAAATGTTTCCTTGCTCTCAGCGCGCGAACTTTTTGGCTTGAAGGACTTGACCACACTGAAAGTCTGACGCATGGGTACCAGCAATTGCTGGATGTCCGGCCCCATAAAAATTTTGACTACAAATGCCCCATCCTGTTTTAAACGCCTGCAAGCGACTGAAAACGCCTCTTGCGCCAGTTTCAGGGAGCGCATCTGATCCGTCAGGTGAACGCCCGTGGTGCGCGGCGCCATATCGCTGATAACCAGATCAAACGGGTTAAACTCGTCCAGCCTCGCTTCAAACGCGGCTGAGCGGTCAAAAATGTCTTCCCGCATGAAAATTACCTGCGGCGGGAAGACAGTGTCGGTGTTTTGAATGTCGCAGGCGAACACCAGCCCTTCGCAGCCCACTTTCTCCGCAGCGATCAACGTCCAGGAACCGGGCGCGGCGCCCAGATCCAGCACTTTCATTCCCGACTTCATCAGACGAAATTTGGCGTCAAGTTCCCGCAGTTTGTAAATGGAACGGGCCGGATAGTTTTCCCTTCTGGCTTTGAGAAAGTAGTGGTCACGGTATTCCTTCATGGCCGACCTCAATTTGCCAGAATACACATTTTTTCCGCGTTCGCCAAGTCTTGCCTATGGTGACCGCAGGGCAATCGACTATTTTAACCAGAGCAAAATGGCGGCAAGCTGAAGAACGGCCTTAAATGACATGCCAACTCGTTATACTTTCCAACAATCACTTTGCATTGTTTGACTTCCCCAAACATTCTTTCAATAATATTGCGTTGTTTATACAAAAATTTGTCATAATGACGCGGTGTCTTGGGAGTTGACCTGGGTGGAATAACTGCCTCAGCATCCAGCATAGCTGCTGCCTCCACAATGTAATCCGCATCATATCCCTTGTCAGCCATTATACAGCACCTGTACTTTCATTTTCAAGCAGGAGCAGAGCTTGTAACAATCAGCCTGTTCTCCCTAGGTCAAAACGAATTTCATCGGATTACCATGAGCATCGGACAATGTATAACCCTGGTGTTGAATCTACCTTCGGAACAGCCTGTCGCCTGATTTTTCTACCCCAAAAGATATGCGTTTAGTCAGGCCGAAACGGGCGACAATGCGTTTTGCAAAGGGCGTGTTGTCGGCAAGTCATAAATGACGGCCGTCATGGCATGTATTTTTTATAAGGGCGCCTGCTGCGAGTCCACATTGAATATGCCGAGCTCTACGCCGCTGTGCAGGGCGTGGAGATTCAGTATGCGTCGGAGGTCTGCGGGAGTCCAATGCACATGTGACATACGATCTCCTTATGATGTAAGAATATTAGGAAGATATAGCGTCGGCAATATATTTCGTAAAAAATTTTGGTCAGCCGTAAAATTTTTTCCCCTCTTGACAATCCTGTAAACCATACAGTTCGGAAATTTGAGAGTTGTTTTTTAAAAAATAGAAAATTTATTTGAAAAATTGAGAAAAAACGAGTTGTCATTGTGAAAAAATTTTGAATGAAAGTGTGAATTTCTTTGAAATACAGAAAATCTCCAAGTCCGCCAACAAAGTGAGAACGATGCTGTTTTTTTAAAAAATATGGTATATTAAATAATTATAGTAAAATTTATTTGGGGAAAACAAAAACAGCTTCTTTCTGTAGTTGGCCTGATATCTTGCTTTGTCCGCAGACGGCGATAAGAATAAAAAGACCTC